>JAFASY010000288.1 GCA_019244235.1 Chroococcidiopsidaceae cyanobacterium CP_BM_ER_R8_30 | reverse complement strand
CGTATAGCTCCCAACCAATTGCTACACTCTGCATCTGATAGCCTGTCACTGAAAGCACATATCCAATGAAAAACAAACGATAATCGCGGAACCGCAGTGCGGCGAAAGGATCGTGAGGTTGCAAATGGGACATAGTAATTCTAGTAGCCCGTGGTTTTGTCCACTACGTTGCGTAGCGGCTGTCCACTTTGGTATCGGTGTAGATTGTCGATAAATAGATCAATGGTGCGTTTGGCAACGTGAGGAGTCATGCCAGAACAGTGCGGAGTGACAAATACATTCGGCAGAGACCAAAAGGGACTGTCGGGCGGCAGTGGCTCCGTGTAAAAGGTATCTAGTGCGGCTCCAGCAATCCAATCCTCACTCAGGGCTTTAAGTAGGGCAGGTTCATCCACAACTGCACCTCGTGCAATGTTGATCAAGTAAGCGTCAGAATGCATGGCACGCAGCGCTGCTTCATCGAATAAGCCTTGCGTTTCTGGCGTGAGCGGTGTGGCAATCACCACATAATCTGCTTCGGGGAGGAGCGATCGCCATTCATTTGCTCCAACAACCTTTTCAAATCCAGGAAGCAACTGGGGTTGGCGACGAGAACCCCACACACGCATCTCAAATGCACTGGCACGTTGGGCGATCGCTTGTCCAATGCTGCCTGCACCAATAATCAGCAGCGATTTCCCTTCTAGCTCTTGTATAGGCAGATTGATGCTTCTTTTCCAATTGCGGTCTGCTTGCAGTTGATGTAGCTTTGGCAGCAGCTTGACGTGGTTGAGCATATACGCCAGCACAAACTCAGCGATTGGAGTGGAAAATGTCCCGGCTCCATTGGTTAATGTGATGTCACGTTCCAGAAATTTAGGGGTAAGAATGTGATTAACTCCGGCACTCGGCGTTTGCTGCCAGCGTAACCTAGGAGCAGCTTCTAGCACTTTATGTAGTGTGTTAGGCTTGAGGTAAAACCAGTTGAGATACACCTCGGCATTGCTCGGATCACTCTCAAAGTCGCCGTTGGTATCTGCCCATGCTACTTGGACATTGGGAGGTAACTTTGGCTTCAGTTCATCCTTAAACTCGGTTGGTAGAATCAGTTTCATAAGTTACCGAATAACGCTCTATAAAATCAAGTAGTTAAATAACTATTTTATGATAGGTCAAGTCGAATAGGTGCAAAACGAATTAGCCTCTGGAAAATTAGCGCCAAGAAGTCAAGACTATATTACTCGTGTTCAATTAGGCTGGAACAACTTTACGCTTTCCTTGAGCATATCGGCTCTGTGGTCGTTCCAGTCCATCCAACTTAGAAGTTTGCTGAGGCAACACACCGCTAATCGTCAAGAAGTGGTATGCACTCTTGAACGTTGCTAGCGAAAACAGTTGGATCGTGAGTCGCTATCAAAGAAGGACAAACGCAAATATGGGTAAATTCAACTGTAAGCAAGTATCGGAATTTAGTGTTGAGGGACGATTTCTCGGCTTTGGGTTTGAGAATGGCTATAAGAAGTATCTGCGGCTAGCAACTTCAGAGGGCGAATATAGCATCAAACTCTGTAAAGATTTACGGGCTTCCAGGAATCTATGCTTGCATCCCAGTGATTGGATTCAGGTTGTAGGAGAAAAAAAGCTCGATCTAAAAAGCGGTAAACTCAAACTTAAGGCAGAGCAAGTGGTAATTGTGACAGTTCCTTGCCCTGCACCAGCCAGCCTCTCGGTCGAAGCGATATCGACTAAAACTAAAGTCAGTATTTTGGTTTGTCAGAAATCTGATTGTATGAAGCGAGGTGGTAAAGCGGTCTGCCAAGCTTTAGAGGTCGGTTTAAGTGCTCGCGGCATGGAAGATCGAGTGGTAGTTAGAGGAACAGGCTGCATGAAAAAATGCTCATCAGGACCGAACCTAGTCATGCCAGATAAAAGCCGCTATAGCCGAGTTACCCCTGGACAAATTCCTGGATTACTCGATAAGCATTTTGTGAAGAGCGAAAGTCAAGTTACCCAAGAAGTATATCTTGCAGAGTCTGTAAAGGTGCCTACGGAGGGCTTTGCTGACAGTTGCTTCTAGTGCTGAACATAGGTGGTGTTTTGAGTATAAACAGTCATCTTTTCCAGACTTATACTCACTTTATACTCAAATAAGCCGAAATTTATGAAAAAAAACCCTCACTTGCTTGATAGAGGGTTAGTTCAAACTATTATCCGTTAAGTTTAGCTGAACCCTTGTCTAGAGAGGCTTTTGAGTCTGTTCCTTCGAGAGGCGGCACCCAGATTCGAACTGGGGGATAAAGGTTTTGCAGACCTCTGCCTTACCACTTGGCTATGCCGCCAGAATATAGTTTGACTATTGTAGCAGCATTTCCATTGGAAATTTTGCCTTCCCCAAGTGATAGAAGATATATAACAGGGTATCGGACTTATCCCTTCCTTGGGATGTAACCGACAAAATTCTGTCTGTAATCGCAGTCACATGCCAACCAAGTGTCAGATCGCCAAGGTAGCTATTCATTCAAAGCTAGTGTCAGTAGATATCACAGTTCACCATTAGTTTAATCTGTAAATCTAAAGAGAAAAGCATTTTTTCTGAGCAAATCAAAACATCAAGACGAAAACTAGAGTTGGCAACTATGAATCAAGTCTCTCCTTTATTAGTCGCTCAAGTCACAGACATGCATTTGTTTGCCGATAAAGATGGGGAACTGCTGGGTATCCCGACTACCCAGTCCTTCCAAGCAACCATACAGCGGTTACTTTCCTTACGGCCTCAACCAGACTTGCTGCTGCTAACAGGAGACTTGTCCCAAGATGGTACACCCAAATCTTACGAACATATACAAAATCTACTGAGCCCACTATCACTTCCTACCTACTGGCTGCCTGGCAATCACGACTGCTTGAAAACTATGCAGCAGGTGTTAAACCAGGTACCATTTTCTCCCTGTAAGGCTTTTGAGCAGAATGGCTGGCAGTTTATCCTACTCAACTCTAGTGTCCCTGACTATGTGCATGGATATCTATCAGAAGAAATATTAGATAAACTTGATTTTCAGTTAGCACTTACAAACGATCGATCTACTCTGGTCGCACTGCATCACCCACCTTTAAGGGTAAACTCTAGCTGGATTGATGCCAGTACACTACAAAACGCAGAGGATTTTTTTGCTGTTCTGGATCGCCATCCTCAGGTCAAGCTGGTTGTATTTGGTCACATTCACCAAGAATTCAACCAACAGCGTCAAGATGTCCATTACCTAGGTACACCTGCAAGTTCTATTCAGTTTGAGCCACAAAGCTCGAATTTTTCCCTCGATCGAGAAGAAGCACCTGGATTTCGGCTACTGAACCTCTATCCCGATGGCAGATGGGAGACGAGAATCGAACGCGTGGCTTACACTCATCAGCTGAACCTGGCTGCCACAGGTTACTAGACTCTCACCTCGTCAGCAAAGCTATCCCAACGGACAAAGTGAAATGGTCCAGCGAGAGCACCCCAAACCTGCTCGTCAGTTTCTGGAGCTCGTCCACGATCGAGGCTCGTGAATTGCTCTTGGTCGATTTCAAATTCACTATCGAGGTAAGTATTCCTGCCTTGGCGTAAAACCATGCAGGCTTTACCAGGTTCGACCGAGCCTTTGAAGCTATGACCAGTCCACTCAACAATCATGTTGCAGCCCGATAACTTATCCAATTGCTCTACCGTCAAACTTTTGAAGCGCTGTGGTTGGCGAGATGCACCGTAGAACTGCTGTTCTTGCTTGATAATGTAGTTTTCAATTTCGATGCGTGAGCCAACTTCCACCAACTTTAGCACTCGCACCCGATAGGGCTGATTGAGCAGATAATCGTAGGCTTGCTCGACATACAGGCTCACCCCTGACAGCAGTTCTGGAGGCAAGGGACGCATACAAACGCGAATGTGGGCAAAAAATGGTGGATTTTCAAAAGCCTGTTGCTGGTTGCTGAAATCGGCAGCCATCCAGCGAGCTAAAGTTAGGATATCCGTAGAATGAGTCATTACGCTAGTTAACGACAATAAAGAGTGCTTGAAACGGTCTTGTGAGTATTTTAGAACCTGTTAAGAAGAGGATGAGGAATGTTGCCACGACTACTGCTATTTGGTTCTTGTTGTGTTGCAGCAGTGCAGCATTAGCACAGAGCGGGCAGGCTAAGTCAGAGCCATTGCCTCTAAATCCGTTGGAGAGACGCACCCCTGACATCCTACTACCCAACTCAAAGACCAATCAGCCTTTGACCCCTGCGGAACGGCAAAAGCTAGAGGCAGGTTTGGATAACCTAGATGCCTTTGCTCAAGCTAGGTTGGAGGCGGGAGACACCATAGCGGCATTCGACTTCTGGAATCGAGAACTACGATTGCGCCAAGCGTTAGGACCAATGGCAGAAGTCCAAGCACTCTCCAGGGTAGGAGCTATTGCTTGGAGCCATAACCAGACGCACGAAGTGCAGATTATTACCCAGCGATTGAAAGTGATCCAGCAGCAGGCAAGTGTCCAACTAGTTGACAATCCAGAACTCTGGCAAGAACTGGGACAGGCTTACCAGCAATTACGAGATCCTCAACAGGCGCTACAAGTCTATCAGCGAATTTTAGACATTGAGCGCCGACAAAAAGAAGATGTAGCTACTCAATCGGAGACTCTTAAGACAATTGCTCAACTCCACCTCGAATGGTTTGAGTATCCTCAAGCAGCTGCGGTTTATGAAGAATTGTTGAAGATAGCTAGAACACAAGGCGATCACGTCAGTGAGGAGAGCGCTCTACAGCAACTTGCTTATATCTATGGCCAAGCTAACCAGCCTCAAAAAGCACTAGCAGTTAAGCAACAACTGGCAGAATTTTACCTCAATGAGAAAGATATAACTCAGCTACCAAGGCTAAAACTTGGAATCGCTTCTAACTATGCCTCCCTTGGTCAAGTAGAAGCCGCATTCAAGAACTATAGGGAAGCTTATGCTTCTGCTTGGTCGTTACAGCAATACTATCTTGCCGCTGAGGCTCTACAAAAATTGATTGCTCTTTACCGCTCTAATGGTCAGACCAATGCAGCTTTAGAAACAAGTCAAATTCTTTTAGAGGCGGACTCTAGATCTGGCGACTACTACGGTATGATGAATGCCTACGACCAAATCGGACAAATTTACGTAAAGATCGGTGATTACCCCAAAGCCAAGGCTGCATTCCAGAATGGACTAAAGTTTGCACAGCAATTACAGTATCAGGAGAATTATTTTACTCAGCAAATTGAGCAAGTTAGCCAACGGCTAGCGAAATAAGTGTTGTAGTTATTGTTCCCTAGATGGCCTAGCACCATAAAGCTTGGCTCCCCTAAAGTCGGTACCAGCTAGAGTTGCACCGCTCATATCGGCATTGTACAACTTAGCACCAGTAAGTTTAACACCAGTTAGATCTGTGTTGCTCAAGCTCGCATCACTGGCAAAAACTTTGGTTAAATTTGCTCCTTGAAGGTTTGCTCCAGTTAAGTCAGCACCTTCTAGGTTTGCAGCTTTCAGATCTGCCCCTCTTAGATCAGCTTCCCTTAAATCTGCCCCAAGCAAGTGAACTCGCTGTAAGTTTGCTCCTGATAAATCACACCGCCGACATGCCCCGGTCTCTAGTAGCTGCCTAACCTGATTAGGGTTTTCAGCTCTAGCTGGTAATGCTAGACACACAGTGCCCAATAAAGCTGCGGTTGCGAAAATCCTTGATTTCATCTTCCTCACCTCAAGTGGTACAGAAACGCCTATGTATATCTAATTACTAGGTTCTCTCTACTGATATGTTTTTGCACTCCTCCATCTGGAATAACCAAAGGAGTGAACTTCACCGTTTCAGCCGCTGTGTGATAACTACCCTGCTACCATCCAAAGTCTTAGATTTTATTCTGCAATAGTCTACCGATAGGTGAAATTTGAGAGTGTTGTAGCAACATAACTCGCTCTGACTCAACGTTCCGCGCAGAATTAAGCTCCGGCGACGCGAAGAGCGCAAGCTCAATCAATTAATTTAGCTACCTTATAACAGGACTTCTTGCTATCGGAGGTGTAGAAATGCGATCTCAACTTTGGGCAATCACTGGATCTGTGGTGCTAGCTGTTTTAGGAACATCGCGTTTAGCTCAGGCCCAGCTCCCCTTTTTGCCCAACATATCATCCCCCAATCACGCTACTCAGCCTGCTACTCAGCCCAGCAATAAGTCGGATAAAAACAAAATTGTCTCTGGCTGGGTGCAGTTGGATGGTCGTCGTCTCTTCCAGATAGCAGCACCAAAAGACCAACTCCCAAAGCGTTTACAGGATATTCAGCAAAATTTGGACCGAATTAGCCAAGATTACTTTCAGCAATCCTCGCCCGCCTTGAACATACAGATTCAGAGCGTGCAGCGCCAAAATAAGGAGCTTCCAGTTATATATGCTAATAATGAATACCTGATGACCGTCACAGATCAAGATGCCAATCAGCAGCACATAGCACCTCAAGCGTGGGCAAAACAACTCAAACCCGTGTTGCAGGAAGCTCTGGAACGTGGGAGACACGAGCGACAAACTCAGTTTTTAATCCATCAGGGTCAAGTAACCGCTGGCATTGTACTGGCAATGATCGCAACCAGTGCAGGTGTTTATCTCCTGTTGCAGCGTCGCTTAAGACGGCTAACACCACAACCTATTACCCCATCGGCTGCTTCGTCTACACATCAGATTGCCCACCAGTTGAACCAACAACAGCAGCGAAATCTTAAAGAAGTATTGCAGCGGTTGTTTCAGCTCACTCAAACAGTCATTTGGGGAAGCGGAACTCTCATCATCCTTGGTCTATTTCCTTACACCCGACCAGTACAGGTATGGATTCTGACGTTCCTGCAAATTCCGCTGCGCGTGGGAGTTGTTATCCTGGGCAGCTACATGGTGACCCGTCTAAGTTACGCCCTAATTGATCGCTCTACCACCGTCCTCGCAACTGGTATTTTCCTGACTCCAGAAACCTCTCAAAGACTACAGCTCAGAATTTCTACGATTTCTGTGATTGCCAAAAGCCTAATTACCCTTATCTGGATCGTTATTGGCTTCGTGCTGCTTTTGATCGCGCTAGGTGTGGATACCACTCCTTTGCTAGCTAGTGTTGGTTTAATTGGTGTGGCTTTATCTTTAGCCTCCCAAAACCTGATCAAAGACGCCATTAACGGCTGCCTCATTATCCTAGAAGACCAATACGCCATTGGCGATGTGATTGCGGTAGGCGACAAGGGAGGCTTAGTGGAAAAGCTAAATTTGCGCATCACCCAACTACGCGATTCAGAGGGGCGATTAATCACAATCCCCAATAGTGAAATCAAAGCGGTCGCTAATCTTTCCAGCAGTTGGTCACGGGCAGACTTAAACATTCCGATTGCCTACAACACTGACTTAGACGAGGCTTTGAAGCTAATTAAAACTGTAGCAATAGAGATGAGTAGCGAACCTCAATGGCAAAACCAGATTCTGGAGACACCAGAAATTTTAGGGGTAGATGATTTTGGAGATCGCGGCGTAGTGCTACGGGTTTGGATCAAAACCCAACCCCTCAAGCAGTGGAATGTGGCAAGGGAGTATCGTCGTCGCCTCAAAATTGCTTTCGATGCAGCCGAGATGCCACTCTCCTTGCCCCATTACTCTATTTGGGTCAACGATGTCCACTCGCCGCAGTCCCAGTTCGACGGCAGAGGTTCCACTTCCAGATAAACTAACGAGAGAGTACAGTTACACTTGGGGGTTTTGGTGCGCCTGTTTACGACAGTGGCGGCATTACACTGCTACTTAAGTCTATGCCGACAAAAGAAGAGTGGTGGGGGAGCAGATTCTGACCAAGCGGTCGGTCTGGTTCCCACAATGGGAGCATTGCATGCTGGTCATCTAAGTTTGATCCAACGGGCGCGGCAAGAAAATACAACAGTCATTGTCAGTATCTTTGTCAATCCCTTACAGTTTGGTCCAAATGAAGATTACCAACGCTATCCCCGTTCGCTACACCAGGATCAGCAACTCTGTGAGCAGGCTGGAGTCGATGCAATCTTCGCTCCCAGTGCCTCAGAAATGGGGATGATGGATCAGATGGGCTCCTCTCTCCTAGTTCAGGTTGTCCCTCCAAAAGCTATGACTTCGGTTTTATGCGGCGTCACTAGACCTGAGCATTTTCAGGGGGTGGCAACGATTGTGACCAAGTTGCTGAACTTAGTACAGCCTGAGAGAGCCTATTTTGGTCAGAAGGACGCCCAACAATTGGCAATCATTCGACGAGTCGTGGTGGATCTCAATTTACCAGTAGAAATTGTTGGTTGCCCAATAGTGCGTGCTGCCTCTGGTTTGGCTTTAAGTTCTCGCAATCAGTATTTGAGTCCAGAGCAAAAAGAGCAGGCAACAGCACTGTACCGCAGTTTGCAAGTGGTTCTTAGGGCATTTCATGCTGGAGAGCGCCGAGGCAATGAGTTAATTGCAGCTGCTAAAACTGAATTGGCAATGGCAAGTGCTGTTCAGATAGAGTATGTTGAATTGGTGCATCCTACTACGTTAGTACCTTTGGAAAAAGTGGAGGAGGCTGGCATGCTTGCGATCGCTGCTCGTTTGGGTTCTACTCGCCTAATTGACAATATTGTTCTACGCGACCGTCAGCCAATTGTCGCGATTGATGGTCCTGCTGGAGCCGGGAAATCGACAGTTGCTCGTCAAGTTGCTCAAACCCTGAAGTTACTTTATCTCGATACTGGTGCAATGTATCGGGCCTTGACATGGCTAGTATTGCAACAAGGAATCCCTTTAGAGGATCAATGCGCCATCGCGGAATTAGCAAGTGACTGTGAGATTCAACTTGCTCCCAGTGCCGATCCACAAACCCCACTGCGGGTTTGGATTAATCACCAGGAAGTGACTCAGAACATTCGTACTTTAGAAGTGACTTCCCAGGTTTCGGCGATCGCTGCTCAGTCTGCTGTCCGCCAAGCACTGGTCAAGCAACAGCAATGCTGGGGTCGAAGGGGAGGTTTAGTGGCTGAAGGGCGTGATATTGGTACCTACGTTTTCCCCAATGCTGACTTGAAAATTTTCTTAACGGCTTCTGTCCAAGAGCGGGCACGGCGAAGGCAACTGGACTTTCAACATCAGGGACAGACAGATATGAGTCTGGCTCAGTTGGAGCAGGATATTGCCGAACGCGACTGGAAGGACAGCAATCGTGACGTTGCCCCCTTGCAAAAAGCAACAGATGCAATTGAGATTCAGACGGATGGTCTGAGTGTGGAACAAGTTACAGCTGAAATAGTTAACTGCTATCACAAGTACGTGTCCGTGAAACAGGAGAATGAAACTTAAGCAAAGAAGCACCAGACGCTTCACTTTTAAAAAAATTGCACTCAAACCCGGTAGGGTTGCGAAAAGACCGATCAAAAAAGTAGATAACAATTTAGCTTACCAGAAAGCTATTTCTGCTCTAAGGCAGTAATGACGCGCCGCACTGTCTCTTCGAGTTCGTCGATATCAACGGAGATCCCGAAACCCTCAGGCTCCCCAATAACAACGCCGTAGGTCATGTGCCGGAGCTTTGCAATCTGTGAGAAAAATTTACAGTTGTAGAAATTGTCGAGCTGGTTACGGGCAAAAACTTCAACTAGACCTGTATTGGCAGGAGCGAACACGACGTTGGAGAGACCAGCTCCATGTGGGCCAACAACAATCTGAGCCTCTGCAAAGATTTTGACTTGGTTAGCGAAGTCGAGGCTTCCAGGGCAGACCAGCTCAAAGCCTAGTGGGACCAGACGCTGTAAAGCCTCGCTTTCGTTCGTAATAAACCGCTGCGGTGTATCACGGCGAGATATAAAGAGTCGGCGAGTAGCCTGAGGAGGAGTATTGGGGATAAACTTCTTTCGGAGCCAGTTGAGTTCGTTGGGATGATTTGGACCGCTACCCACTGACATGACAGTGGGGATGATGAGCCGCTCAAAGCGATAGACACCTTGTTCGAGATAGCAGACATGGTCGGAGTAACCAGCAGTATCGATAATCATCTTAACGAAGCGAGGGCTGTCTTTAGGAAGGAGCCACGGGAGATTTGCGTACCGAGAGTCATTCTCAATTAACTGAATGCGAGGCATGATCTCAATGAGCCAGTGATAGTAGTTTTGCATGTTGGGCAGGCCCAAAAGGACAGCATCGGTGACCTTACGCTGTCGTCGGAGCGGAATTGTCAAAAAAGGAGCGACGTATTTCAGGTTTGCTAACAGACCAATGTCGATAAAAGCATCGCGAAGCATCAGACCACGGCAACGGTGTACACAAGTTGGCATGTGAACCGATACGTTTGAGAGTTCGACGACCCCAGCTTCAGGAAGAAGTGTGGGAGCAATCTGCTCGAACTGCTTGCAGTACAACTCAACTTCTGACCGACCTGAGTGAATTGGTCGAATTGAGGAGTCCACCTGCTCACTGTTGAACTTAACGCAGTAATAGCTGATAAGCTGCTTCCTAGCAGCTTCATCACGGTCAATTATTCGGCTAAAGGGCCAGCCTTGTTTTCTTAACTGCCCAAACAACCAAGGGCTGGTGACCCTGAAGAGTGCCATTTTTGCGCGGAAACCAAGTGCCATAAAAAAGTTGTAAGTTGCGGAAATTAACGTTGTTAATGACTCGCGGCGACTGGTTATAAAATGCAATGTGTTACCACAAGCCTGCCTCGTCCGCTACGCTGTCAAGTATCCGGCCTAAGGCCGCTCCTGCTGCTTCATCAGAAAAATATTGAGCAGAGTAACGACCAGCTGCTTCACCAAGCCGGTTACGTAGTTTCTGGTCATTCCACAACCTGTCGATTGCCCCGGCTAGATCATCTACTGAGTCAGGGAGTGTTAAAAGCCCTGTTTCGCCATCCTTTATGTAGTCTTCTGATCCTATGGTGTGTGTGGCGATTACAGGACAGCTCATTCGCATTGCACTGACGATTGTAACCTGTCCCGCTGCTGTTTCACGGTCGAATAGGGGCACAACGTTCACCCTGGCCTCCTGCGCCAAGCGGTGGCACTCATTCATTGTCAGCCCGGATCGCACTTCAACCTGCGGTGGGATAGTCAAGCCTTCCAGCGCACGTTGCCCAGATACAACTACTGTTCGCAAGCTGAGCTTTTTTACCGCATCGAAAAGCATTTGGTAGTTGCGATGGGCAGAACCCATCGCCAGTATAAATGGATTGGCCATTTCTTCTTTAAAGGTTACAGGAATCTCTGGCTGTTGCAACGGAACGAATTCAAACCGTTCTCGAGAAAAACCTAGCCACTGACTGTAGTTTTCTAACTCACGCCGCGAGTGGACAATGAACCTGTCTATGTCCTTCATAGCGGATCGGGTCAACCAACCTCTGAATCTAGGGTAGCGAGCCCCAAGGTTAAAGTACCAAGCCACTACAGGAACTCGCTTGCGGGCGAGACGCTGCTGTATGCCCACCGTTGCTGCTAGTTGGGGAAAGGCCGTGATTATGCCACCCTGTGTCTCAACGAATGCTTCTCTACTCTGCCGCCAAATTCCCAGCCACTCTTCATATCCAGTCATGCGTGAAGTACGTTGATGCCAGTTCGGGTTAGCCCATGTGTTTCGGCGTGGGATGATACTGAACTGGTGTCGTCCCGCTGGAACAAAAGGAAAAAGCCAAGGCTGCTTGACTGGGTCCGTGGTAAAGCGAGCTACAAATGTCCAGTGCATAGATTATTCAGGAGCTAGATCGGGTGTATGGTAAATTGCCTGATAATGGGCAGATGTATTGGTGGTTGTGTTGTCTCTATGACAGGTTGTAAGCAAAAGTAGAATTCTTCATCAGAATCTAAACATAATTAAGCAGTATTCCAAGAAAGAGATTACTATGAACCGGAATTCTAATTCATCAGCTAAGAGCGTAAAAAATCAGAGCTATTTGTAGTATACGCCTTAAAAAATTGAAATAATTAGGAATAGCTAGCAAAAAAAAGATTGTTCAAGAAATCTTTATTATTATCACTAATACACTCAAAAAAGCATTGACATTAAATTAAAAATATGTAGTAGAACTAATTAGCAAGGTATAGAATTACAATCTATAAAACGGGGCTATGAGTCTTACATACCTTTAATACTGCCTACCTCATCAACCTGTTCTTGCAATACAGATTACAACAGATATGAACTTCTTATTCCCTTGCACCCAGTGTAGAGTAGAGTGTTGAGGTGAGGCATCTCTTTAATTTCTTTCCCTACACCTCATACCCTGTTTTGGTGTTATTGCTCAAGTGTTGTGGCAGCAGCATCAATATCTTTAGTAGACGGTTTTGCACCACCCATCCGAATCTCCGAAGTGAAGGAAGCCATACTAAACCCGCCAAAGCGCTTCAAAACACTAACTCGTAGTCTTAAGTTAGGACTGGCAAACCAGAGTCGCTCCTCAGAGGACATAGTTTCGTATTCAGTTATCAGTGTCAGCGCATCATCGCTCCCCATAATATATCGACCAGCAACTGGTGTTTTCTCGGCATAACCCATTTCCCGAAGCAATTTGCCAGTGTGGAGGTTTTCTGGATCGGGGACTGTCACCAGCACTGTAGAACCAGTATGTTTTTCTTGATCCCATTCCATTGTCCCGTTCCAACTGACCCTAGCTCCACATAGAGCAGTCGTTGGATCAACCTCGTACTGTTCGCAAAGTTTAATCACCTCAGCATCATTCGGTGCCAGCATCTCTACTGTAATGTCTGACTTACCCCCTTCTGACTGTTTAAAAGCCAGGTGATGGCTTGTACGATGTGAAAACCACTTGCCGGAACTCAGCTCGAAAAACTCCTGAATATTCATGAATCAAATCTTCACCAGTGAACAATATTTAAAATCCCACCTATTAAGGTAGCAAGATGTGGTTGTACTCCGTAGAGGCATTCTCAAATCAGCTAATTCTACTCGCTACTCTCTGCTTCTGGTATCGGCGATAGCCGCTTCAGAGAAATTGTGGCAGCCTCAGCTACATGAGGATGACTATCTTTTTCTAGGTATTTTAAGGCTGAAATACTCTTGGGACTAGGAAGGTTACCTAGCGCTTCTGCTAGACGTTGCCGTATCAGCCAATCATCTGACTTTGCGAAGTTGAGAATGGAATCAATCGCCTCAGTATCTTTAATTTCTCCCAACGCCGCGATCGCCGCTTGCTGGAGTACAACTTCCTCACTGCCTAGTGCCTGGATCAATACTTCATGAGCCCGTTTGTCTTTAATATTGCCTAAAGATACCGCTGCACTGAAGCGAACGAGCCATTCGGTATCTTCGTAGAAAGCTCTTACCAGGGGTTCAAAGGCTCTCTGATCGCCCAAATAGCCTAAAGCACCAGCAGCATCAGCGCGAATTCCGTAGTCTGGATCGGTTTCAAGCAAACGTACCAAGATAGGATAGCATTCATCCGTATTTTTAATCCCCAGCGCAAATACAGCCATAGAGCGAATTTGCAGGTTATCGTCGTCCAACACCTTCTTAATCAAGGGGACAGCCACTGCCGATGGAAAATGGCGTAAATTAGCAAGTGCTACCATGCGATCGGCCGAATTCGGGCTTTCTAACTGAGTAGAGATTTCCTCAATGCTTGGATGAACCATTGATCTAAATACGCCTTGATTAACTCCTCTCTAGTTTACGATTGCTGCTACACTGAATCCTTCTGCCCTAAGTTCCAGTAGGTCGTTTTTTGTTAGTCTTTAAGAGAACTGCACCTCACATAAGAGCTGAGATGACGTTTGAGAAGTCTCAAATATAACTCAGCTCTTCAGCAATTGATAACGCTACTGGCATCCTGGAAACGGTTGGGAGAAGATAACCTCTTTACTCAAAGCAGGTGACATCATCGTGCAAACTCTTCAAGCAAAAATAGTTACCCTCCGCGATTTGATTGACAACTTTGGCATTCAGTTAGTGGAGGATGTTCAGTTTTTCCGGGAATGGCAGGAAAATCTGCCGGAAGTCAGCGATGTAGAAAAACAGCAACTCGATCGCGTCAAGAATGGATTTATCAACCTGCTGAACTACCCACCCCTGCTAGAAAATGCTATCCGGATGTCAGTGGTTGATCCCCTGCTATTTCTAGGTGGCTTTTACCTGGCTCCCTTCCATATTCGTTCAGAGCCATCGATCGAGATTACTGAGGAAGATCAAGGAGTTTCGATTGTTGGCAGTCTTGATACCCTAGTGCTAAAAGACAAACTGTGGGTACTCGTCATTGAATCGAAGCGGGCTTCCTACTCTGTTGAAGCAGGTTTAGCCCAAATATTGTCCTACATGCTTGCCAGTCCCAATCCTGAAAAACCCTGTTTTGGATTAATTACCTCTGGCGGCAGTTTTATGTTTGTCAAGTTGGTTCAGGGGAAACCACCGCAGTACACGACTTCTAGGCTATTTGGGATACGTAACTTAGGGGATCTATATACCGTTTTCAGCATTCTCAAACGTCTTGGTCAACTACCTGCTCCCCCTCACGGCGTTCCTTAAGTTTCAGCAAGATCTCGGCGTGAACCTCGCGGGTGATGGGGTAGAAATAAGCTAAAACTAAACCAACAATTAAACAAAGGGTTGGTAAGGGACCAATAGCGAGGCGAATGGCTAAAAGAGCGCTTGGGGGTTGGCTGGGCAAAACATTTCCTGAACTTTTGATATACCCAGCCCAACCCAATGCCTGCAACACCAAGAAGAGCCCAATGGAGATACCTGCCTTTTGTAGCAGGGTAATAAAACCATAAAATATACCTTCACGACGCTGACCTGTTCTGAGTTCATCAAGTTCAATCACGTCTGGCATCATTGACCAGGGAATCAGGTAAGCTGTGGAGACGCCGAAGCCTGCAAGTATGGCGATCGCGTACATTAAGCCTACTTGACCAGGCTGGAGGAAAAATAATCCTGCCTGAGCTATGATCCATAGACTCATCCCCATAAAGTAGACAGCCTTTTTACCTACCCGCTTACTGATGTAGCTCCAGACAAATAGCATGACGAGAGCAGTTCCTTGAACCGCTAAAGCGACTTGTGCCGAAACTGCCTCTGGTAATTTCATCCAGCTAACTACATAGTAAATAATGACGGTTTGCGTGATCTGCACACCTAGCCAAGAACAGAGATAGATACCAGTGACAAATAGGAAAGGTCGATTGCTGAAAACGATGCGGAGTTGCTCCCAGAAGGATACGGATGTAGTGTTTTCTGGCTCAACCCGCCGCTCAGCCACAGCAGCAACGCGAGCCCTTGTACCCCAAACACATACATAGGCAGGTAGTATAACCAGGACTGCACAAATGCAACCAAGAACTAAAAACTGCTTGCCCCGATCGTGATTAAATACAGAAAAGATGACATTGGCAAGTACTAGAGATAGAATACTGCCACTAATGGAAAAGGCAAAGCGAAAGCTGTTAAGGCTAGTACGTTCGTTATAATCCTGAGTTAGCTCTGGTGTTAAAGCTGTGTAGGGTAGATTAACAGCTGTGAAGGAGGTGTTAAAGCAAGCACTAATTGCAACGTAATACCAAAACAGCTCCCACTGCTGACTTTTACTCCCACCAGCTCCTAAGGGGGGAACAATCCATTGAAGGAGAAAGAAAACTCCTAAAGGAATTGCACCCAACAACATCCAAGGATGTCGTCGCCCCCAACGAGAACGTGTTTTATCACTCAGCACACCCACCATAGGATCAAGGACTGCATCCCAAATCCCGCTAATTAACCGCACATTGCTTGCTAATTCAGCACTTAAACCTGCTACATTAGTCAAGAAAAATGACAGAAAAAAACCCACGATATTAATGCTGATAGCAGTTCCCATATCTCCAGCACCATAAGCTAGCTTCGTTGTCAAGTTCAGCTTTTCGCTTGCAGGAGTCACTTCGGGGTAGGCGTCAGAAGAAGTGTTCATAAATTGGTAAGAATATTACAATAAATAACTTCTCGCATAATATTCACTCGAAATTACATTGTTTATGCCAGACCTTTACGTGTCATGGTCAGATTACCATCAAAAGATCGAACAACTAGCAGTCAACATTTATCAATCTGATTGGCAATTCAACCAAGTTATTTGTCTGGCTAGAGGGGGGCTGCGGGTTGGTGATATTTTGTCGCGGATCTACAAACAGCCGTTGGCAATTTTAGCGGCCTCGTCTTACATTGGTCCTGGGAAGCAGGAAAGAAGGGCTTTAACCTTTTCCCATCACTTGACCATGACGGCTACCCAGTTAGGTAATCGCCTAATTGTGGTTGACGATCTAGTAGACTCTGGAGTTACACTCCAACAGACTATACCGTGGCTACATCATCATTATGGCGATCAGATCGAGGAAATTCGCACTGCTGTACTCTGGTATAAAGCCCGCTCCGTCTTTGCTCCTGATTACTACGTCGAGTACCTTCCTGACAATCCTTGGATTCATCAGCCTTTTGAACCATACGAAACTCTCGATCCAGCTGAATTAGCTGCTGCATACTCAGCAGCTTTAACTAAATAACCAGATTGGCAGCATGATGAGGAGTTCGATAAAGTTGCAGGAGTTCTGGTTAGGCATGTTTTTTCAGCCCTTTGCAGGCGAAATTAGCAACAGGTCAGTGATGACCTTTGGCAACCAGGATAAAATTGGCTAGTGGCAAATCAGAAAATAGAGGAGTTGGCGTGTGGGAAAGGCGGGATTTTCTGGTAAACAACAGAAGGTGACAACTTCCTCAGTAGACGATATTCCAGAGGCCTTACGGGAAAGTACTAGCGCTAAAACCCGAAAAAGTAGAAGCAAGAAGATTGTATTGTGGCTTGGGGCATTAGCTGGATTAGGCAGCCTGACTGCATTCTCTTATCTTTGGTATCTCACTTCATTGCCAAAAAGCAACTCTGAAGCAAAATCTTCCGTCGCCATTTCCCCTAGTCTGGCTCCAGTCCCATCTTCAACCCCCAGCTCCCCTGCTAGCCAACCAGATATAATCCTTGGAAATGCTGGACACTTTGCCTACTCTGAAGCTCCTCTAAACGACCTTCAACCCATCACAGCCGATAGTCACATCATGCTGCGTAAAAATGCCGCCAAACATTTTTTGGCAATGGTGGCAGCAGCGCGGGCTGCGGGTGTAATTTTGGTACCCATTTCTGGCTTTCGTTCTGTGAAAGATCAGCAAGATATATTTTTTAGCATCAAAGATCAGCGGAGGCAAACGGTGAGCCAAAGGGCAGAAGTCAGTGCCCCTCCTGGCTATAGTGAGCATCACACTGGCTATGCTGTAGATATTGGCGATTGGTCAGTACCAGCCACCAACCTCAATCCTGACTTTGACAAAACTCCAGCCTTTAAATGGCTGTCTGCCAATGCTGCTCGCTTCAACTTTGAGATGTCGTTTCCCAAACACAATGCCCAAGGCTTAAGCTATGAACCCTGGCACTGGCGCTTTGTAGGAGATCGCGACAGCCTGGAAACCTTTTACAGAGCCAAAAATCTTAAGTCTCTTAATTCACCATAACAGAGAGTTAGGGGAGCTGGGGGAGAAAAGTACTAGCTTATTTCTCGCTCTTAGGCAGAAGTCTAGGAACGTTAGATTTAAATAAGTTACAGAAAAAGAAGCAAAGCCCACGTGATTCATCCGTGGGATGTAGCGTTTGCGGATTTATCCGCCGTCAATCTTTTCCCTGTGCTTCAATGTACTTTTGGATGGTTGAACTAGCTACGCTTCCCGCAGTTGAAACAAAGTAGGCTCTTGTCCACATACTAGGCAATTTCATTAGTTCTGGGAATTCCTGTCTCAAAATCCGTGCAGTACGCCCTTTGATACGGTGCATTAACTCAGAGGGTGCAATATCTGGTGGAGAGTTGAGAAAAAGGTGAACATGTTCTGGTTCAATTGCCAGACTTATGACTTCACAATCAAGTTCTCTTGCTGCATCGTGAATTAATCTGTCTAGCCTCTGCTGAATACTCCCTGTTAGCACGCGTCTTCTTCTACGAACAATCCAGCAGAAATGGTAATTCACCAAAGAAACAGAGGTATGCTTGTGTCTATAAGTTTGCGCCATATACTTGCCACGCTGTCTATTGCCTATTATAATAGACAATATGAAAACACTGAAGTTCAAGCTTTACAACCACAAGCGCAACCGTCATCTAAAGCGTGCTATCAACGCGGCAGGGAGAATATACAACCATTGCATAGCTCTCCACAAAAGGTACTACCGCATGTGGGGCAAGCACCTAAATTGCGCCAAATTGCAAGCTCATATTGCCAAGTTGAGAAGGCGTAATCCTTATTGGCAGTTAGTGGGTTCTCAAGCCGTACAGGATATCTGCCAACGGATTGAGAAAGCTTATCAGTTGTTCTTCAAACACAACAAAAAAGGAGTAGGGACACCAGGATTCAAGAAAGTTAAAAAGTATAAATCATTCACGCTTAAGCAAGCAGGATACAAATTTATTGGTGGCAATCGTGTGAAGATTGGGAACAGAGTATACCAGTATTGGAACTCCAGAGAGATAGAAGGAACTGTTAAGACCTTAACCATTAAACGCACACCATTAGGTGAGCTATTTATGGTTGTGGTTGTTGACAATTGTTTTGAGCCGCAAGGCAAATTTGTGACTGGTAAGATAGCAGGATTTGATTTTGGCTTAAAAACGTTCCTCAAGACCTCGGA
>JAFASY010000255.1 GCA_019244235.1 Chroococcidiopsidaceae cyanobacterium CP_BM_ER_R8_30 | reverse complement strand
AACTACATCGTCAAGAATATTAAGGTTAGCATCAGTGATAGTTGTTCCAGAAGTTGTAAAGCTTCCTACAATTTCGTAAGGATTAGAAGAAGGAGATGGAAATCCAGCGGGTGGAATAGAATTAGAAACTCCTCCTGGACTAAAAGTCGTTAAGGTATATCCACCCTGTGTAAACGTAAAGTCAGCTGCCTTTGCCTGTTTAATCTGGATGAATACGGAGCTGAGGCTTAAGGCAGCACCCATCGTAACTATTGTTGATTTTTGATACATCTTCATGTTTTTGTTTCAAGCCCAACGTAATTAGTTTCCACTAAAAATTAATGGATGTTAAGGAGCTTGTTCAAATCTTATCTAAAACTTCAAAAGAACTTTATTGAAGCTGATTTTTAGGTGTTGTGATTTATAAAAATAAGAAGAATTTTCTAACTAAAGCTCGTTCTTGCAACACTACTTAAATACGACTTAGTCTAGCTTCTAGAAGCATCTGTTTGGAGAAAAGAATCTAAACCTCCATCCAACACAGAACCATCAGCTGCTTCAAGCACGAACCCAGCTTCACGGATCATATCTAAGTCAGAGTGGGCAGCTTGCCCTGGTGTAGTCAGGTAGTCGCCAATGAAAATTGAGTTGGCTGGATAGAGTCCTAATGGTTGAAGCGATCGCAGATGGACTTCTCGACCGCCAGCAATTCGGATTTCCTGGGTTGGAAGCAGAAAGCGGAAGAGACAGAGAATCCGAAGGCAACGGCGTGGATCTAACTCTTGCAGTCCGGCAAAGGGAGTGCCAGGAATTGGGATCAGAAAATTGATGGGAACGCTGGTAACTTCTAGTTGGCGTAGAGCCAGTGCTAGGTCGATAACGTCGTCATCTGACTCCCCCATACCAAGAATTCCTCCAGAGCAGGTGGTAATTCCTGCTGCCTGCACATGTTTCACCGTAGCCATACGATCGTCAAAAGTATGGGAAGTGCAGATTTGGGGGTGGTAGTCCTCCGATGTATTGAGGTTATGATTCACCCGATCCACCCCAGCTTCTGCTAAGCGATAAGTTTGCTCTTCGCTCAAGAGTCCAAGGCAAGCACAAATCTTGAGATCGTATTTCGCCTTAATCGTCTGCACAGCGTCCAGCACCTGAGTAAAGGTTGACTCTGAAGGGGAGCGTCCAGAAATGACTAGACAAAATGTTCCTGCTTTCAACTTGGTTGCTTGCTCAGCTGCATTTAGGATTTGTTCCTTAGCAAGTAACGGGTACTTCTCAATCTGCGCTGTAGAGATTTTAGACTGGGAGCAGTAATGACAGTCCTCCGGGCAAAGCCCACTTTGAGCGTTAAGTAGGAAGTGCAGCCGCACTCGATTTCCCCAGTAGTGCCGTCGCACGCGGTACGCAGCCGCAAGTTGGTCAAGTAAGACTTCATCAGGGGCACATAGCACAGCACGGGCTTCCTCACGAGTGAGCAGTTCACCTGCAAGGGAACGCTGAGCTAGGAGGTTCCAATCGGGGAGCTGCACTAGGAGTTCTGTCATAGGGTTCAAACCTTTCTTTTGCTTCCTTATATTATGCAGCTGCTAGTGCCCGCACAGTAGGAAGATCTCCTGCAACCAATTGCCAGTTGTCTCCACCATCAGCACTCTTGAAGAGTTCCTGTCCAGCCGCAGCGTATATAATCCCATTGGCATCAACGGTTAGCGATCGCACCATCACATCGAACTGCGGAGGCAGACCATGCTCTAGTCTTACCCAGTGGTCGCCACCATCCTCACTACGATAGAGAGCGGCATTGGCTCCTCCCCTTACCCAACCTGGAGGCGGGCTAGCTGCTGCTGCTGTGTAAAGTCGCTCTGGCTGTTTCGGTGCCGTCACACAGAGAGTGGTGTACCGACGCTCCAGTCCTGCCATGAGGCACTGCCAGTGATGACCGCCGTCATCGCTGCGATGAAACCCCGATCCTGTGACTGCATACAGCCGCACACCATCAGTAGCGGGATTGACCACATGGACATCCCAGTAGAGTCCCTCATTCAGGCTTTCCCAAGTCTCGCCCCCATCACGGCTGTAAAAAACACCACCTTCTTCCACACCAACATAAACAGCGCCTATAACTTGGGGATCTGGGGCAATGGAGCGTACATGAGGGATGTGTGGTGGCGGCGGAAAAGTCCAGGTTTCATAGCCCGGTATATGTCGCATAGACTCACAGGCTGTCCAACTTTCTCCTCCATCGTCACTACGGTATAGCAAAGCCGGAGATACCCCTAAGTACAACCGCCCATCCATCCGAGGGTCAGCAGCAAAGGCCCAGACCTCTTCACTGACAGAGCGCTCATTCACTAGTTTCCAACTATTGTTATCTGCCCTCATCCACAAAGCATTCTCCCGTGTTAGTGCGAATACCTTTGTTTGAGTAGATACCAAAAACGTTATCTCTAATGGTCCAGCTTCCTGTTGGATATCTTGCGTACCGTTACCTAGTCGAAAAATGCCATTATCTGTGCCAATTAGGAGTTCAGACATATTTGTCTCCTTAGATACAGTTTCTGATCTCAATTTAGCTCGGCTGAATCGCGCAATGTGCTCACCCATCGTAGTTGAAACAACTATCTTCCCAAGTTCTCCAAGCAGTCAGCCAAGACGTAGGTCTGTGCCTGAGCTTTCGCAGATCCGATTCCATATCTCGTTCACAAAGGTTTGCCTCGTAGCGAATGTCATCAACAACAGTGACGATGACAGGAGGATAGCCAAACTGATCGGCGGTAATGTCAAGGACTAAGCCATTCCCCTCTAACCAACAGTGGTCATTCCAGGTACCATCGGTGGCGAAAATGCCGACAACCCCTTGGGATGTGGCATCAAGTTGCAGTTGTGGTCGTCCACCTACAACAGTCCAACCGCTTCCAAGCCGTTCGCGGAAGACTGCAGCTAAAAAGATGCTTGAATAGCGGCACATCCATCGGCTAAGAGGATCAGGAGTTTCTTCCCCCCAAGATTTGTGTGTTTCGAGCCAATGTGGTTCCAAGAATCGTCGGCAATCTGACGCTAACAGACTAATTTTGGCTGCAGATAGCCGCATGTTTACAACTGTTTCTGTATCCCCACTATGTCATAACTGTAGGGGGCTGGCATCGTTACTTTCAGCCCTGCTTGAGTGTCTGTGTTAGATCTGCCGCCGAATCTGTATAGAACGAGACTCTAATGTGTAACAGCCCTAGCAGGTCTGAATCTTTGGTGGCTCTTTTGTCTACCCTGAGATAGGGGAGCAGCCAGCAGTAAAATCTTCTCCAGCAGCCTTGGCGCAATGCGGTTGCACCATACCGCTAAGTGACTCTGCCATCCCACTAAAATTTCCGGTGATTCCTTGTGCAATCCCACCATCAGTGCCTGAGCCACTTTTTCCGGCGTCATTGGTCTCACCCAGCGAAACCACTGTAGTTCTCGCACCATATCAGTATCAGTCAGGGATGGTAGCAAAGCCTTAACTTGAATATTATGTGTTGCTAGTTCACCACGCAAGGCTTGGGTAAACCCCAAAATTGCAAACTTGGTGGCGGAATAGGTAGCCATTGTTGGAGCTGCAACCTTGCCCATTAAGCTAGAAACATTAACAATTGTCCCTTCCCTTTGTCCTGCCATGCGGCGGGCAACTAGACGGGTGAGTGTGTACATTCCGACTAAATTAATCGCGATCTCTTCCTGCACTTGTGGCAGTTGGGCCTGCAAAAAGGGAGTTTGGTGTGCTACTCCCGCACAATTGACCAGCAAATGAATTGGTCCATGATCCCGCCAAGCTTGTGCCAGTGCAATGTTCACCTCTATCGGCTGAGCCAGATCCAAAGCCAGGGTCACAACTTCCACGCCCAGTGGCGAGATTTCAGCAGCGACTTCAGCTAGTCGCTGGCGATCCCGTGCCAGCAATAACAAACATTTCACTCCTTGTTGCGCTAGTTCCAGTGCAATGGCTCGTCCAATTCCACGGGAAGCCCCGGTAACCAGAGCTGTCTTTCCTTGAATGTGCATAACTAAAACCTCCAACGTTTAAGCCTCAAGGCACTGAATGCCAGCATCGAGCTGAAAAATTTCGGAGATGCAACCTCCTCGGTCCACAGCGAAACGAAAAGTGACGGATGATGGGGGTATAAGTTGGGCTCAAACAGACAGATGTCAAGCATGGGGGTACCTTTCCTCAATACGAGCAGTAGACAGAAATTACTCTGACTACACACCTTAGCAACGGGATCAAGCGTTTGCAATTTTTCTTAATAAAATCTGGTAATTGTAATACTTCGACACAAAACACTCAGAGACTCGAAGTTATTGGTCCTGGTAAAAAATCTCGGTTGTGTTGCAAACACAGGAACAGCAGGTGGTAGGGTGAAAAAATATGGCTTACAACTGGTTGCGGGTTTTCTGAAAAGTGGTCCTCAATATTGACCAACAAGGTTCAATGGAGCATTCAACAAGGCAAAAAGCTCCGTTTTGAGTTGATTCTTCGAGTTTTCTCTTAACATTTCTGGTTTCAAGGCACAACAAAGCAAGGTCTCTCACACTGAGACCGCCAGGAGAATAAACAAGGCATTAGCTCTGGCAGAAATGCCGGAGATTGATCATCGTGTATGCCAGACTTTTCAAGGCATAGTGCAACTGACTCATGCGCTCGAAGCGCAGCAGTAAGCGCTTGAACTTATCCTCCCAGGCAAACACTCGCTCGATCGTGCGGAAGCGTTCCTGAAAGATGGCGGGTTTGAACATCGGTTTGCGTCCCCGCTTTAGAGTCTTTCTGTTGCGGCGATTTTCAGGCATATTTGGAATCATGCCGCGATTGAAAATGGCTTTGCGGTTAGCTCGGCTATTATAAACCCCATCCAAGCTAACAATCGTCTGGTTCATGTCGAGTCCGACCTGCTGAGCGGTGCGGGTGACTTGAGGCAGGGCTGTCTTCAACAGCGGCGATAAACATTTATCTAGTTCTAGGGAGGGATGTTGGTTGTCGTCTCAACCGTTAACCTAAGTGAAACCTAAAAGTGCAAGTTTTCACTGCCTGCCTCAGTTGTCCTTGCTGCTAGCACTGGCGGCTTTGGCAATTGAAATAGCCAGGAAGAAGCTTCCCGTTGTAAGTGAGTGATTTATGCCAAGTCAGCCGGACGAACTAGCTCAATCTGTCGAGTCAGATGCCTTCAACTCCGAGTGTCACTCCCAAGAGGTCGAGAAGATTGGTCAGTCAATTCAGGAACAAACTCCTCAGACCAAGTCACGGGGCAAGTTCATCGAAGAGTCTGCTCGGAGCGCCCGCCACTATGCTCAGGTGGCTTCTCTTCCATGCACAAGCGGCGCAAAAGCCAGACGCGCCAGCTGGTGGGTGTAGGGAAAGAGTCGTGCAAGCCCAAAAGGAGGAAAACAAGGAAAAACAGTCGCTCATACGGGCGATGAAGGAGTACGTTGAGTGGCTCAAAGACAACTTAAGCAGTTGGGGAGAGTTTCTCCGCTAGCTGAACAACACCGACACAAATCAAGTGACAATGTTGGCTGTCACTACCAGCAAGTACGTGGCTCAAGTCATTCCACTAGCACACAGGTGGCATTGTGGTCGGCACCAGCAGTAACGTCTTCAATCCCCTCGAAAGCGGAAACGTTTCTTCCGTTGCTTTTGCATGGCAATAGCTTTGCGCTTGCGCTTTTCCTGGGGCGTTTCGAAGTGACGATGCTTCTTGATATCGGGAAAAATCCCTGCCTGGGAAACTTGTCGCTTAAATCTCCGCAGAGCTGACTCAATTCCCTCATTTTCACCAAGAGTCACTTGGGTCATCCTTTCTCCTCAACTAACTTAATCAGTAGCTGCCTAGTTATGAGCTGTAGTCAGCCGCCAGCCAAAAAGGGTCAACACCTTTTTAGCCCTAAAGACTCTAGAGTTAAATCCTGTCACTCAAAGCTTAGTAGCGACGAGAAGCTCCTCCACGGTAATTTCTTGAGCCACCAGATGCACCTCTATCTTCACGCGGCTTAGCTTTATTCACCTTCAGGTGACGCCCCATCCACTCAGCCCCATCTAAAGCCTCAATTGCGGCAGCTTCTTCAGCTTCGGTTCCCATTTCGACAAAGGCGAAACCTCGTGTGCGTCCTGTTCCCCGATCTGTCGGCACTTGCACACGTTGCACTGTCCCATATTCGACAAAGACTTGGTTGAGGTCATCTGGCGTCACTTCCAATGATAGATTACCAATATAAAGCGACATAAAATTTCTCCCAAATCCAAGAGTGTAGAGGGTTAGATTCGGAGAGGGGCTTGTAGATAGAGCCAAACAAACAGCGCCACCGAATATAATCTTTGCTAGTTAGCGTAGCATAAAACAATTAATTATGTAGCTCGACCAGGCGCTTGCGTGCAGGGCTGATGAAACTCATGCACTCCGGCCTTCTCAGGTGATGGAAATTTGCGTCGCCTTGAGCGAGTGACGTGGCAGCGGAATTATTACTGAGCCTGGATTCCAGCCAACTTTTCGGCTCAACTCTCAGTAAAATTCTGCCAACTGCTCCAAAGGCCGTGGCACTAAGTCAGTCTGTGCCAGCTTGACGAACTCAGAAGCAAGTGTTAATCTCCTCTCGTGAAAGGCTTGAAAAGTTATGCTATCAACCCAGGGGTGCCATCTGTGAGTAATGCTTACTTGACTGATAACGAACGCATCCTGAGTAAGGCGCTAACATTAGCTGGCGTCGAACATTTACAAAAGCAGTGTCTTCATGGCTACTATCCCAACTTCATCTTTCCGGGTCATAAATTGGTAGTTGTGATTGACCGCAAATCGCCCAGTGTTTTTTCCCACAACGGAGTTGAG
>JAFASY010000155.1 GCA_019244235.1 Chroococcidiopsidaceae cyanobacterium CP_BM_ER_R8_30 | reverse complement strand
TGCAAAACAGCTTCTTGTATTGCCACAATCCATTTTCTTCTTAGGGATAACGAAGCAATCTGCTGAACTCGATAATAAGCTATCCAGAATAAAACACACACGAATCTCCAGAAAAAATCAGCTTTGCCAGTTTGCGCATCTATGATAGAGCGTTTTCTAGTCTAGTGAGGTACAGTAGCAGCAATGGGTAAACCAGCTTTGGATATCTTCTAAAGACACTTGGTTAAAAGCTTTTTCAATTGCTTTTGCTAAATCTGGATAAGTTCTAGCACCAATAGAACGTAAGATACTCTTGATTTTTGACCAGAAATTTTCAATGGGAGAGAAATCAGGAGAGTATGGTGGAAGATAGATGAGCCTAGCTCCTGCTTGTTCAATTAATGCCTGAATTTCCTCACCGAGGTGAATTGAGCAGTTATCCATCACCACACAAGCACCTGCCCAAAGTTTCGGCACCAATTTCTCTGAGATGAATGCTGCAAAAGTCAGTCCATCGGTTGCTCCAATTAAACTGACCTGAGTGACTATACCAGAGAGCGAGAGCGCACCAATCACGGAGACGTTTTTCCCTCGTTTTTGGGGACGTGTACCGTAGGCTCTTTGACCTTTAGGTGAACGGGCGAATAATCGCATCAAGGCCAGATTTACTCCTGATTCATCAATGAAGATTAGGTCTTTTGCCAGGATGCCTTGCAGCAATTGCCAATACTCAGTGCGCTTTTGTTGCACTCTCTCACTGTATTTCTCAGTAGCATGTATTGTTTTTTTTAACGGTTAAATTCAGTCGCTTAAGCATTCTGTCTACCGTTGAGCAGCTCACTAGCACTCCGGTTTTTTGTTCGAGTTCAGCACGTAGTTCAGCTAATGTAGCGTCGTTTTGTTCTGCTGCAATTTGTTGAAGAATAGTTAGCTGTTCTGAATTGAGCTTGGTTGGAGTTTGTGTCGTCCTCACCTTGGCTGCTATGTTTCCAGTTTCACGATATTGTTTGAGTAATTTTTCAATAAAACTTAAGGCAACTCGGAATTGCTTGGCTAGCTGACGCTGAGAGATGTTACCTTCCAAGTAAGCATCTATTATTTTCTGGCGTAGGTCAAGCGAGTAGGCTTTCATTTCTCTTGTGGAAAATACGAGTAAGCTATCCTCTAATCGTACCTCACTAAGCTGAGAAACGCTCTAATCAAGACAAATACATTACAATATTTGAAGTTAGAGTAAGTAAGTAAATAGAATTGCGTATTAAATTATACATGCATTAGACTGAATTTCAACAACATATTTTGTAAAGTATATTAAGCTGTCATTACATAAAGACGAACCTCAATCGCTGTATAAGAACCTAGCTATCTATGACTAGCCCCTTCCTGACTCATTTACACAGTCCAGAGCGTCCCGTCATTGTCTTCGATGGTGCAATGGGCACCTCACTCCAGACACAAAACCTAACTGCTACTGATTTTGGTGGTCCGCAGTACGAGGGCTGTAATGAGTATCTGGTATATACAAAGCCAGAAGCTGTAGAGAAGGTGCATCGAGACTTCCTGGCTGTTGGTGCTGATGTGATTGAGACTGATACTTTTGGTGGCACATCGATAGTACTAGCAGAGTATGACTTAGCAGACCAAGCTTACAACTTGAGTAAGACAGCAGCCCAACTCGCGAAGCGGGTAGCAGCAGAATTTTCCACTCCCGAAAAGCCCCGATTTGTTGCTGGTTCAATGGGACCAACAACGAAGCTGCCAACACTCGGTCATATTGACTTTGACACAATGCAAGCGTCTTTTAGAGAGCAAGCAGAGGGGCTGTACGACGGTGGTGTAGATCTATTCATTGTTGAAACCTGTCAAGATGTGCTGCAAATTAAAGCGGCACTCAATGGCGTAGAAGAGGTCTTTCAGCAGAAAGGCGAGCGACGCCCGCTTATGGTTTCCGTGACGATGGAAGTCCAAGGCACGATGCTGGTGGGATCAGACATTAGCGCTGTGCTGACAATTTTACAGCCTTACCCAATTGATATTCTGGGGCTCAACTGTGCCACCGGACCAGACCGGATGGTAGAGCATATCCGCTATTTGTCGGCTCACTCGCCTTTTACGGTCTCATGTATACCTAATGCTGGTCTACCAGAGAACGTTGGCGGTCATGCTCACTATAAGCTGACGCCGATGGAATTGCGACTGGCACTGATGCATTTTGTTGAAGATTTGGGCGTGCAGGTGATTGGTGGCTGTTGCGGTACAAGGCCTGACCATATTCAGCAATTGGCAGAGATTGCCAAAACCTTGAAACCAAAAGACCGCCATCCTAGCTATGAGCCAGCAGGAGCATCAATTTACAGTGCCCAACCCTATAATCAGGACAACTCCTTCCTGATCGTCGGCGAACGGTTGAATGCCAGTGGTTCTAAGAAGTGCCGCGACTTACTCAATGCTGAAGATTGGGATGGTTTAGTCTCTTTGGCAAAGTCACAGGTGCGGGAAGGGGCACATGTCCTCGATGTCAACGTAGACTACGTGGGACGCGATGGTGTGCGGGATATGCATGAATTGGTATCCCGTTTAGTAACGAATGTAACACTTCCCCTCATGCTCGACTCCACAGAGTGGGAAAAAATGGAGGCAGGACTGAAGGTCGCTGGAGGGAAGTGTTTGCTGAACTCAACCAACTATGAGGATGGCGAACCCCGATTCCTTAAGGTGCTGGAGTTGGCGCGTCAATATGGTGCTGGGGTCGTTATTGGCACGATTGATGAAGAGGGAATGGCACGGACAGCAGAGAAAAAGTTTGCGATCGCCCAGCGTGCTTATCACCAAGCTATTGCCTTTGGTATCCCGCCCTATGAGATTTTCTTCGATACTTTAGCTCTGCCCATCTCGACTGGCATTGAAGAAGACAGGAGTAATGGCAAGGCAACGATTGAGGCAATCCGCCGCATTCGAGCCGAACTCCCTAGTTGTCATGTGATTCTAGGAGTTTCTAATATCTCCTTTGGTCTCAACGCCGCAGCACGGGTGGCGCTGAATTCTATGTTTCTGCACGAGGCGATGGCAGTTGGGATGGATGCGGCAATTGTCAGTGCTAGCAAGATTCTACCTTTGGCGCGGATTGAGGAGCTACACCAGGAAGTCTGTCGTCAACTGATTTATGATGAACGCCGTTTTGAGGGAGATGTTTGTGTCTACGATCCTCTGACAGAATTAACGACCTTGTTTGAGGGGGCGACGACGAAACGCGATCGCTCGACTGATGAAAGTTTACCCGTAGAAGAACGCCTCAAGCGCCACATCATCGATGGCGAGCGGATTGGTTTAGAGGAACAGTTAGCCAAAGCCCTAGAGAAATATCCCCCTCTTGATATTATCAACACTTTCTTGCTCGACGGGATGAAGGTGGTGGGGGAACTCTTCGGCTCTGGACAAATGCAGTTACCTTTCGTGTTGCAATCGGCTGAAACTATGAAAGCGGCTGTGGCTTATCTAGAGCCGTTTATGGAGAAGAATGATGCGGGCAACAATGCTAAAGGGACGGTAGTGATCGCCACTGTTAAAGGTGATGTTCACGATATTGGGAAGAACCTTGTAGACATCATTTTGTCTAATAACGGCTACAAGGTGGTTAACCTGGGCATCAAGCAACCTGTGGAAAATATCATTGATGCTTATGAAGTACATCAAGCTGACTGCATTGCCATGAGTGGGCTGTTGGTGAAATCCACGGCGTTTATGAAGGAGAATCTGGAGACGTTTAATCAGCGCGGGATCGCAGTTCCAGTGATTCTAGGCGGTGCTGCTCTCACTCCTAAATTTGTCTATGAGGATTGCCAAAACACCTATAAAGGTAAGGTGGTTTACGGTAAGGATGCCTTCTCTGACTTGCACTTCATGGATAAACTGATGCCAGCGAAGGCGCAGAGTAAATGGGATGACCATCAGGGGTTTTTAGATGGATTGGCTGATCCTGCGGTATCAGGCAATGGGCAAAGGAGTGCAAGTGAAGTTGATGTAACTGAAACGACTGTTTCAGATGAAGTGGTGGTAGATACGCGTCGCTCAGAAGCCGTGGCAGTGGATATCCCTCGTCCCACACCGCCTTTTTGGGGAACTCTGGTGTTGCAGCCTGCTGATATTCCAGTGGCTGAGTTATACGAGTATTTGGATTTGCAGGCTTTGATTGCGGGGCAGTGGCAGTTTAGGAAGCCACGGGAGCAGTCGAAGGAAGAATATGAGGCGTTTTTGACCGAGAAGGTGTACCCGATTCTGGAACAGTGGAAGCAGCGGATTGCGGAGGAAGATTTATTGCAGCCGCAGGCGGTTTATGGCTATTTCCCTTGTCAGGCTGAGGGGAATTCTTTGTGTCTTTATGAGTCGGAAGGGGCGAACCGCCTTAGCGAAGCGAAGGCGAAGCCGTTAGACGCCAAGAGCGCCAAGGAGGTAGTGGCAACTTTTGAGTTTCCTCGGCAGCGATCACTGCGACGGTTATGTATTGCAGATTTTTATGCTCCGAAGGCATCGGGGATTGTGGATGTGTTTCCGATGCAGGCGGTGACTGTGGGGGGTGTTGCTACGGAGTTCGCTAGAAAGCTGTTTGATGCTAATCAGTATACAGATTATCTCTACTTCCACGGGATGGCGGTGCAGATGGCTGAAGCTCTGGCAGAGTGGCTACATGCTCGGATTCGACGAGAGTTGGGTTTTGCTGCCCAGGAGCCAGATAATATCCGCGATGTTCTGGCTCAACGGTATCAGGGTTCTAGATATAGTTTTGGCTATCCGGCTTGTCCAAATATTCAGGATCAGTACAAGTTATTGGAATTGTTGGGGAGCGATCGGATTAACCTATATATGGATGAAAGTGAACAACTGTATCCGGAACAATCGACTACGGCGATTATTGCTTACCACCCAGTGGCGAAGTATTTCAGTGCGTAGTGTTTCATACCGTCTGCTAATGGGCGTTACAGAAGTTGATCTGTCTCGCCGAAACTATAAATCTTTTGTGTTTCTAAATATTCGCAGACGGAGGAAGGCAGTGTGTCCAGGCTGAAAACCTGCCGCTCTAGCTGCACTTGTAAATGCTGCCTAGTTAAGGGGTTAATGCCTGGAGAGATCATAAATTCCATCCGGCGTACGGATGACCAAGTGACTAGATTATCTAGAATTTGGGCAAGCGCTTGCACGTAGGGATGACCTGGTTGTTGATACCAATCAGGGGTAGCGAGATTAGGTTGATCTAAGCCTAGGTGGACGGTTAAGGAGGGTTTACCAAATAAGGCGATCGCCAGGGGGCGTGCCTCCTCCTGCAACAGGAGGTTATATTCTCCTGCTAAATGGCGCAGTTTCTCTAATTGCTCATAGCGCTGTGTCACAGACTGCAGTTCATCCTGCCAGTGGATTGCTACTGTTGCCAGATAGGTCTGCAACAGCATGTGCCCTAGCTTTTGGGCTTTTGTTGCTAGATAAGTGGAATTGTAGGAAGTTGCTTCAATCAAGAGCGGCACTCGATCAACTACTTCCAATCCATAGCCTTTAAGCCCAGCAATCTTGCGCGGATTATTCGTAATTAAGCGAATCTTCTTAACTCCTAAGTCATTGAGAATTTGCGCTCCTACACCATAATTTCGTAGATCAGCGGGGAAACCTAAACGTTCATTTGCTTCTACTGTATCGAGTCCCATATCCTGCAACGAGTAGGCTTTCAACTTGTTGATTAAACCAATTCCTCGCCCTTCTTGCCTAAGATAAACCACAACACCTTGACCAGCATTTTCCATCATCTTCATTGCTGCTTGCAGCTGCATTCGGCAGTCACAGCGTAGTGAGCCCAATGCGTCTCCGGTAAGGCATTCTGAATGCATCCGCACCATTACAGGTTGGTCTTGAAATTCCTCTGGATCTCCCTTAACAATGGCGACATGCTCAGAATCATCGAGTGTGTTGCGATAAGCATAGATTTGAAAAAGACCAAACTGACTCGGCAAATTGGCAACAGTTTCGCGACAGACAAAACGCTCTTGCTGCAGACGATAACTGATTAAGTCGGCAATGCTAATGATTTTCAACTGGTGAGTTTTGGCATATTCCATTAACTGTGGCAGTCGAGCCATTGAACCATCAGGATTTTGAATTTCACAGATGACTGCTGCCGGGTACAGTCCGGCCAATTGAGCCAAGTCTACACCTGCCTCTGTATGACCTGCCCGTTTCAAAACCCCTCCCTCTCTTGCCCGAAGGGGAAAGATGTGACCAGGGCGACGCAAGTCGCTAGCTTTTGTAGCTGGGTTGATCGCAACTTGAATGGTCCGGGCACGATCTTCCGCTGAAATGCCAGTGGTGATGCCTAAGTGAGGAGCAGCATCGATAGTAATAGTAAAGGCAGTCTGGTTGCGGTCTGTGATGTTGTTCACCATCAAAGGAAGGTCTAGTTCATCCAGACGATTGCCCGTCATGGCTAGACAAACCAGCCCTCGCGCTTGCACTGCCATGAAATTGATCATATCTGGTGTGGCAAACTGGGCAGCGCAAATCAAATCACCTTCATTTTCTCGGCTTTCGTCATCCACTACAACTATCGAGCGACCAGCTTTGAGATCTGCTAGAGCGGCGTCGATTGAGTCAAATTGAAAAGATTGGTTGGGACTATTAGGCGATGCCACAGATACTAAGTTCAAATGCAAGGAACAGTAAAGTTTTTTAAAGTACGATTATCCTTGATTGTAGCTCGATTGTGGGGGAGAAGAGAGCTGTTCTTGAGCTGAGGGAGCCAGAAGAAAGCTGGGAGGAGGGGGAGAGTGTGAAAATTGGGCAAAAATTTTGCAGCTAAAGTTAAGTTTTAGTACTACAATGCAGCGATTAAACCGTTTTGACCAACCAAAAACTTAAAGGATGTTAGGTCATGGGCGAAATAGGACCTGTACCAGTTGGTATTGTAGGCGCTTCGGGCTACGGTGGAGTCCAACTAGTCCGACTCATTATGGATCATCCAGGGCTCGAACTCGTTTATTTGGGGGGTGAAAGCAGTGCCGGGAAGCCTTTTGCAGATCTCTACCCCCACTTGGCGCATCGCGTTAATCGACTCATTGAGCCAGTAGAGCCAGAAACAATTGCTGAGCGTTGTGAGGCTGTATTTCTCTCCCTACCCAATGGGCTAGCTTGTGAGATGGCACCCACATTGGTGGAGAAAGGATGTAAGGTGCTAGATCTTTCAGCAGATTATCGGTTTAGCAATCTGGAAACTTACACCACTTGGTATGGCAAAGAGCGAACCGATCTAGCTGTAGCAGCAAAAGCTGTTTATGGACTACCAGAACTATATCGCGATCACATTATTGAGAGCCAGTTGATTGGTTGTGCCGGATGCTATCCCACTGCTAGTCTCCTGGCGCTTTCGCCACTGCTCAAGCAGGGGTTAGTTGTGCCAGAAACTACGATTATTGATGCTAAATCTGGTACCTCTGGCGGCGGAAGGCAGGCAAAAATCGGTCTGTTACTGGCTGAGGCAGATAGCTCTCTAGGTGCTTATGGCGTTGCCCATCACCGCCACACTCCAGAAATTGAGCAGGTTTGTAGTGATTTGGCTGGTCATGAAGTCAGAGTACAGTTCACGCCTCACCTGATTCCCATGCCGCGTGGAATTCTGGCGACTGTATATGCTACGTTGCGCGACCCTGGTTTAGTGCGAGATGACCTGATTACAATCTACAATGCCTTTTATCGCAATTGCCCCTGGGTAACAGTATGTGAAAGCGGTGTCTACCCTCAAACGAAGTGGGCTTGTGGTAGTA
>JAFASY010000130.1 GCA_019244235.1 Chroococcidiopsidaceae cyanobacterium CP_BM_ER_R8_30 | reverse complement strand
GCTCAAAAGGCAGATGTATGGTCGAGCTGGAATGGATTTGTTGCGCCGACGATTCTTATTAGCAAGTTAAACCTCAGCTTTGTTATTTAACGATAGCCTTTTTCAGCCTCACCAAAAGTGCCCAAGAGCCAATAATCTTCGCCAACCTTTCAAGGTTATTGACATTTGACAACTGGAAACCTGTTTTCTGGAACGGTTCTTATTTTATTGCGAGTTGTGGTGGAGTCACCGTTGAAACCTTGAAGAAGTACGTACAAGGGCAAACACCTATAGCGTAGTCCTTGTCCGCCATTCATCGACGCACCAAAACATCGCGTTGACGTGAGTTTTGGAGGTCGGCTTCTGGCGGTTGAAGCTAAAAGAGCAGCCTACGGCATGTCAAACTTGCTTTATTTTAACTTTTATTAAACCTTTTTATCTATCCTTGTAAGTATTCCAGTAGCTAGAGGAAGAAACTTCCTCTGGAGACAAACATGAAATAAATAAACACAGAATGTGACAGCTATGGCAACTCAAGATACAACAAACTCCTCTGTAACAAAGCCCACTTCCCAAGAGAGCGATCTTAATCCTACTCAAAAACCTTCTGTGCAATACGGACTTAGCATTGCAATCGGAGTTATTACAATTCTCCTCTTAGCATCAACCTATTATTTAGGTATTTTCCACTATTAACGCTACTTAGTAGAGACTGCAAACAGTGGCACTTCCTTTCAAGGGTGTGTCATTGTTAAGTTTCTAGATTTAGATTGACTTGAGTAAGAGCTATAGACAATTTGACCCGTTTGATAAGCTAAGCGCTTGAGCATAAGTCAGACGAGTAGGGCACGACCTTTTGCGTTTTTTGAATTCAGGCTTTTCGACAGTTCCGTTAGTTAGACACTAAACTGTTGTCACTTCAGGTGTTGAATCAGAAGACACTGGGTCGAAACGCAGCATCATAATTTGATATAGACGCAAAGCAATAGATTCATAAGTGTGCATATTACGGCCGCTGAACTCTACTTCAAATGCAGTACCACTAGCTAATACCTCTACGCTCCTAAGCCATTGCGAAGCTGCTCCCACATCTGCATTAACAGATATACATAAATAAATCAGCTTTGTGAAAAAGTATCACTTATAAAAACCCTAACCTTCTCTAAGCTTGCCCATAGACGACGCTGTTGAAGAAATTTTATAAGAGCAATGTGAATCAGATTTGCGAAGCCTCTTATAGTACACGCTGATAGAACAAAGAACAAGATAGCTACGCCAAATAAAGGAGTAATCAAAAGAAATAACTTATTAGCAGTCTGAGTGGTGTTTAAAACATCCATGTTAAGCAAATACACGAGATCAGGAGGCAGAGTTTCAAATACATTCATGCTGGAATAACGATTCAAAAAAACCATAACATAAGGCGTAACAGCCATAAAAATATACATTCCAATCGTGACTATCAAAATTTCTCTTCTAAATGCTAGACTCATTAATGCATAAATAGTCAAAGTTAACAAAAAAATAGCAGCTGGTTTCGGGTTTGTTAGCAACATTGGATAACAGCCAAAAATTGCTGCCAGCATTATACAACCCAACTTAATAAACATACTACGTTCAAGCCTACTAACGAAAGATTTGCCCATTACGCCTGAGTTGTTTTCTTTAGCCCATTCTAATAATTTCCTTCTGTATCTTCGAAAATTGAAATTCTTTATATTTTGTACAAAAGATATTATTGAATCTCCTAGCTTTTTCCTAAAAGCAATTAGACACAAGATAGTAATACCTGCTAGCAGAGTACATTGGGCAAATGAAAGATTTGCAAAGATGTGGAAAATTTCTAGTCTAAAAAGAGACAAAATAGGTAATAATAACCAAGGCAACAAACGCATTGTCTCACCCTCACTAATATAGATATAAACTTTGAGCCTATCTTAATCGAATTTCCTAGTCTCCGTCAGTAGAAGCTTTAGATACGTTTGGGTTCACGCTACAGAAGAAAGTTAAAATCTGTCTTGACTTGATGTTGTATATCGGTAGCAAAGTTTAGTAGGTGTGCCGTGATTGAGATTACCGTAGGAAGTAATCGTCCTCATCAGCCCACTCTAGTAGTCATTGCTAGTTTATGCAGTAAGGATACGCTTTGGCATAGATTAGATATAAACTACCCTAACCCGCCTGACGGCTGAAGTTAGGGTTTTCAGCAGCCCTGAGCACAACATCTTGCAAAGAGCAAAACAGTGTACTCGAACCTCCAGGCAAGTTTATAAGTTGCCCCAAAGCAGAAATATTTATCGCACCGTTCAAATCAGCGTCGCCAGACCAAGAACAATGACCGCATCTAAAGGACTTTCCAGACCGATAAGACTTACCCTGTTCGTGATGAATATGCAGGCACTTGTGGCACGTTCTACTGGTATATGCAGGGTTAACCAACACCAGTTTTACACCAAATTTAATGCACTTATATGTCAAGAAAAAACGCAATTGGTAGAAGCTCCAGGAATTGCTTCTCCGTCTCTCAGTTTTTGTCATAGGCAACTCATTGGTGCGTTCCCTGATGCCCGTTAGGTCTTCCAAGGCAATGACTTGTTTTTGGGTCTTAGCCTTTTGTACCAACCGATAGCTGATGAGATGATTTGTATGTGCCTGAAAGCGTTCCTCCTTGCCCGACAACCGTTTCTGAATTTCTCTGCATCTTCGCCTAGAACTTCTCGTGCCTTTCGCGGCTTTGTGTTGGAGAACGCTTCTCAATTTCGCATAATGGTCGCGAATCTTAGTTATCTGTTTCCCGCTGTATTTGTCTCCCTCCGAGGATACTGCAATATCTGTTCTGCCCAAGTCCACACCCAGAACCCAATCCGTTTCCTGTGGCAGTTCTGGTTGAAACTCCAACTGGATATTGAGGTAGTACGTACCATTCTGTCGTTTCAGCAATGTAGCTGTTTTCGGTTCCTGTCCTTTCAACAGTCCCCGCTGGTAGTTACCGATGGCGAGTTTAAACCGTTGCCTACCGCCCAACAACCTCAAGCTAACCGTCCAGTCGTGTTCCCGAAAACTAAATACTCGCTCGTCTTAGGTAGCACTGGTAGGAGCAAACTTGCGGACTGGCTTATCCTTGTGTTTGGCAGTTTTACGGTTGCTGGCAACTCGCCTCACCGCATGAATTGCCAACTGAGAGGACAAGCCAAATCTAGCTCGGACGTCGTTGTAGACCAACGACTGAATAGCCTGTTCGTTAACCAACCCTGGCTTCACAGTCCTATTGGTGTACTCACAAGCATCCGCAAACGCCTGCAACAACTCGTCAATTCTGGCAACTTGTTCAGGTGTGACTTGGAGCTTACAAGATACAGTCAGAAGCTGCTTCGTAACATAATTGTATCTCAAGGCGAGAATTATTTGTTATGGCTTAAGGATTATTGGCGGACTCGGCATCTGAGTCCGCCCGCTCTACCTCCACATCCTCAGCGCAGCGGGATGGGGACTCACGTGATTTCGTTGAACTAAAATGCAGTAGTATGCAAAGATATTTATTCCTATCTGCAACCATTGCAATCAATGACTACGATCCGCATCGGTAATGGCTATGATATTCACCAACTGAGTCCGAATCGCCCTCTGATCTTAGGAGGGGTGGAAATTCCGCACTCATTGGGTTTACTGGGACATAGTGATGCTGATGCTTTGACTCACGCCATCATGGACGCAATGCTAGGTGCGCTGAGTTTAGGAGACATTGGACACTACTTCCCTCCCACTGATCCTCAGTGGGCTGGAGCAGATAGCCTAGTGTTACTAGCGAAGGTGAATCAGCTGATTCAGAAGCAAGGCTGGCAAGTAGGTAATATTGATTCTGTAGTGGTGGCAGAACGACCAAAGTTGAAGCCTCACATCTCTACTATGCGTGATCGCCTAGCGGCTGTTCTAGGATTAGCACCCAACCAAGTTGGCATCAAAGCTACTACTAACGAAAAATTAGGTCCAGTTGGGCGAGAAGAGGGTATCGCGGTTTATGCTGTAGCCTTACTAGTAAGTTCAAGTGAGTTATGATTCGTGCTATTCTCCCTACCTGGAGTCGCTGGTTAGCAGTCATGCTAGCCTCAATGCTGACGGCAATTGCTCTAGCTGGCTGCAATCCAGAGCATTTCAAAACCAAAGCTGCTCAGGTTCCCGAATTAGTCTTCACCGCTCCGAGCGCACCTCAAACCTTTAACTTGACTCAGAACCAGTCGGCATATAGCGTTTTTGGCTACATCACCGAAGGATTAATTACCGAAAACGGTCTTACTGGAGCTGTAGAACCTGCCTTGGCTGAATCTTGGACAATCTCGCCAGATAAATTGCGGATTGTCTTTACTTTGCGACCAGGGCTAAAGTGGTCAGATGGGGCACCGCTCACTGTCGATGATGTCATGTTTAGCTATCGGGATGTCTACTTCAACGAAAAGATCCCTACCGATCTGAGAGATGGGCTACGCATTGGCACGAGCCGTACTCTCCCAACGGTGAAGCAGCTCGACCAACGGCGGGTAGAATTTACTGTACCAGAACCCTTTGCCCCCTTTTTGAGATTTGTTGGTGGACTGCCAATCCTACCAGCTCACACGCTGCAAAAGTCTGTTCAAACTATAGGTCCTGATGGCAATCCCGAATTCATCTCAACTTGGGATGCTGGTACTGATGTCAGAAAGATTATCAGCAACGGTCCCTACCAGATGGTGAGCTATGCCCCCAATCAGCGAGTCATCTTCCGTCGCAATCCCTACTACTGGCGTAAAGATGCTCAGGGAAATCCCCAGCCCTATATTGATCGTATTGTTTTACAAATTATTGAGTCTACAGATAATCAATTAATCAGCTTTCGCTCCGGGCAACTGGATGACTTAGATGTAAAATCTGAGGCGTTTGGCTTACTAAAGCAAGAGGAAAAGCGAGGACGCTTTAAAATCTATAACGGTGGACCAGAGTCCACCACCACCTTTGTCACATTTAATCTTAATCAGGCGCGTGATTTTAATAATCATCCCTTTGTAGATCCAATCAAATCCCGTTGGTTTAACAATGTGGCTTTCAGGCAAGCAGTTGCCTATGCTATTAACCGCCAGAGCATGGTCAACAATATTTTTCGGGGACTGGCTACATTACAAAATTCGCCAATCTATCTGAATAACCCCTACTACCTTTCACCAGAAAAGGGTTTAAAGGTCTACAACTACAATCCAGAAAAAGCGATCGCAACCCTCTTAGGAGCAGGCTTTAAGTACAATTCCCAGGGACAACTACTTGATGCCGACGGTAACCGGGTGGAATTTACTATGCTGGTCAAAGCTGGAGAGAAGAATAGGGTAGATATGGCAATCCAGGTTCAACAGGATCTTGCCAGGATTGGGATTAAAGCCGACTTGCAACAACTCGCCTTCAATATTGTGTTACCAAGGCTACTTCAGCGTCGTTGGGAGTGTTATGTTGGCAAGTTTGGGGGTAGTGGGATTGACCCTAACAGTAGCTCTAATGTTTGGATGAGTACGGGAGGATCGCATGAATTTAACCAAGGACCTCAACCAGGAGCACCTCCGATTAAGGGCTGGGAAGTTTCTGACTGGGAAAAGGAAATTGATAATCTATTCATTGAGGGAGCACGAGAACTAGATGAAGCGAAGCGCAAAAAGATTTACGACAAGTTTCAGCAGGTTGCCCAAGCACAAGTGCCATTCATTCATCTAGTGAATCCGTTGACTTTTGAGGCGGTGCGTGATCGCGTCCAAGGTGTTAAATTCTCTACCTTAACAGGGAGTGCCTTCTGGAATCTGTATGAACTGAAGGTAACCCAAGACTGAACACCTCACACCCTACACTCTGTTTTTATGACTCAACCAGAAGCCCTGCGATCACTACTAGAAGCCGTTGCCGCTGGCGATATGAATCCGGCCGCCGCTTTAGAGAAACTTAAACACTTTGCCTATGAGCCAGTAGGCGGGTTTGCTCGTATAGACCATCACCGCGCCTTACGGACTGGGTTTCCAGAGGTAATTTGGGGACCAGGGAAAACACCTGAGCAGATCGCTCAGATTATGGCAGCAATGCGCGCTCAGGGCTCTAAAGTGGTGATGGCAACGCGCATTGAACCAACGGTTTATGACCAGTTGCAGGCTCAGATACCCGATCTCCGCTACTACCCACAGGCACGGATTTGTGCTATCGCTCCAGCAACTATTACCCCTCAGTCTCCCGGCACCATTAGCATCCTCTCGGCTGGCACAGCTGATTTACCAGTAGCGGAGGAAGCAGCTGTCACAGCAGAACTCTCTGGCTTTCAGGTGCAGCGACTCTGGGATGTGGGTGTGGCTGGTATCCATCGCTTGCTGAATAATCAGCACGTTATTGCTGCAGCATCTGTACTGATCGTGGTTGCGGGTATGGAAGGAGCCTTACCCAGTGTCGTTGCTGGTTTAGCAGATTGTCCAGTCATTGCCGTCCCTACTAGCATTGGCTATGGCACTAGTTTTGGTGGCATTGCTCCCCTCCTGACAATGCTCAACTCTTGTGCTCCTGGGTTAGGAGTTGTGAATATCGACAACGGTTTTGGAGCCGCAATTCTGGCAGGGCAGATTCTGCGGACAGCTCAGAAATTGCAGATGGCTCAGCTACCAGGAGCGACAACAGAAAGCCAACTGGGGTAGGCATAAGAGTTCTCAAGCAGTAACTGAGGACCGCGATAACTTTTGAATACCCAGTTAGCCACAGACTGTAGGTTTGCCATCAGGCGATCGTCTTTGCCAATAGCTTCAAAAGCTAGACTCCACCAATCATTGCTCCCAACCTGCAACTGAGTGATTTCAACGCTACAGCCTTGGTCAAGCAGTTCATCAATCGGCACAGCTCTTGGCGATGCATCAGGTAAAACTTGGTATTGCCGTTGTGATCGCACCTTTCTCACACCCACCCACACTTTTTGTCCGCTCACACTTGCTGGCTGAAAGCTCTGCTCTGTAGGATCTTCACAAAGCCATTTGCCCCATTTTTCTGCCTTGCCCTCTAAGAGTCCAAACCTGACGTTACCAAATTCTGCTTGACGCCATTTAATTTCTAGCCGCCCTTGACGGAGTTTAATCCCCAGGTATTCACACCCCTCGGTATAGAGATACACATCTTCGCGTTGTTCTGGTGGCGCTAGACAATCGCCAAGACCCTCTAGCGCGAACCAGTGGGAAACCTCTACTGGCAATGTGCCGCGGCTAAACCATCTGAGTTCGGCACTTGTTAGCATTGAGAGTCCCTCCATCAAGGCGAAAGCGTCAAGCGCTGCGCTTCTACTTCACCCCAACAGAACTGAGGACGGCGTATAAGCTGGCAGCAAAAAAGGCAGCACCAAGCAGCGTAGTAGCAGGAAGCGTCAGCACCCATGATAACGCTATATTCCTGAGCGTCTCCATCTGCAGTCCAGAACCACTCGCCGCCATCGTGCCTGCCACACCAGACGAAAGTACGTGTGTAGTACTGACTGGTAGACCAAATTGATCGGCAGCCTCAATTGTTGCCATTGCCACCAGTTCAGCTGAAGCACCCTGACCATAAGAAAGGTGTTCTTTACCAATCTTTTCACCAACTGTCACGACAATGCGCTTCCAACCAATCATTGTGCCAATCCCTAAGGCAAAAGCCACAACAATTTTCACAAAATTAGGAATGTACTTGGTTTCCTTATCTAAACTAGCCTGGTAGCTCGCAAGAGCTTTCTTTTCGTTGGGAGCGGTGAACTTATTTTGCTTATTCAGCTTGCCAATCGCTGTTGAGACAAGGTACATGTCGGTTCTCAGCGAGCGGCGCTCGTTAATTGAAAAAGCTTGAAAACTCTGTTTGCCAGACAAGCTGTTTGCTATCGCCTGATTCTTCGCAGCAAGAGCTGGTAAAGTTTTATCACTGATTTTGCCTTTCGTCTTGATGAAATTTGACAATTCAGTGCTGGCATCTTGGTTACTAATGGGTATCTTTGGTGCGTGATGTTCAATCACTGGCTGCACAGAGCGAGACATAGCAGCCAATTGAGAAAGGTTCGCTGCACCGCTATTCAAATTTAGAGCAAATAGACCCGGCAGGATGCCGACTAAGATAAGCATGAGGAGGCCCATACCTTTTTGCCCGTCATTCGAGCCATGCGCGAAGCTGACACCAGTACATGTCAGGATTAACAAAGCCCGAATCCACCAGGGTGGTGCCTTCTTTTGATTTGCCGGACGGAATAACTCTGGTCGTCTGATGAGTGCCTTCCCCAACAGCAACAATAGTGCTGCGCCACAGAATCCGACGATTGGTGAAACTAGTAGAGAGGTGAAGACATTTTGCACCTGCTGCCAGTTTATGCCCTCGCTTAAACTATGACCTGGCGCAAGTAGTGAATGTGCCAAACCCACACCCATAATCGCACCAATCAGCGAGTGTGAGCTTGAGTTTGGTAGACCTACGTACCAGGTGCCAAAGTTCCAGATGATTGCCGAGATCAGAAGAGAGAACACCATCGCATAGCTCGGACCCGAACCCGCATTAATGACTAACTCAACAGGAAGCAGGGCCACAATGCCGTAAGCGACCGCTCCGCTTGATGTCAGTACACCGATTAAGTTCCAAACACCTGACCAGACAACAGCAACTGTTGGCTTCAGTGAGTGAGTGTAGATAACTGTGGCAACTGCGTTTGCAGTATCGTGAAAACCGTTGATCGCTTCAAAGAAGAGCGCAAGTCCTACAGCCAGCACTAAAAAGATAACAGTCTGAAATGCTAATGTCTCTCCAAAAATTTGCATGTATTCTGCTCCATAAAAAGAAATCTAGCCGAAGGATCTTGCAAAATTTAGCTAAAATTTACCAAAGTTTAGTTTTTTAGTAAGCAAAGGTAGGCATCACTGGAAATTGCTTGAAAAAGCCAGTAAAAGTTGCTCATACCTTTAAGATTTTCCATGATGAACTCAAAGCACTCGTGTCTCTAGATGTTGAGAGCTTTGGTTACGCCCTTAGCCTCTATTCATTAATTAGATTTATGCCTTTAGATTAATTAAAGGTAAACACAAGGTTAAAATTTATTTAAGTTTCTCTAAAACATCAATTTTGAGTCAGATTTCTATCAATACTTCAATAGATTTTTGCACTGTAAAAGTAACTATGAGTTCATAAAAGAACCCCCGCAGGCAACAGGGGCGGGAGTTCTTAGTCAACAGCATTATTAATGGCCGCGCTCTGATTGTCTGTTCTTTAAGCAAGCTCTCTTAGAAGTCGTCGGAGTTCTCACAATCGCGAACCCTTGAGATGATGAGTCTGGAGGTGGGACAATGTAACAGAATCAATTGACTTCACCCAGTTGAGCGTACAGTCTGAAGGGGACAGGAGATAATGTTAAAACGGCTTACGGTGCTACTTCTTGTCGTGTTGAGTTTGAGCCTAGCTGGTTGTGCCTCAGCTGCCTCTGGATTAAAAAGTTATGTGGATAGCATTGATGGCTACGAATTCCTATATCCCAATGGCTGGCTTCCGGTTAAAGTTTCCAATGGTCCAGATGTTGTGCTACATGATTTGATCGAGAGGACAGAAAATGTCTCGGTAGTTATCAGCTCAGTACCAGCAGGCAAAACCCTGACGGAACTAGGGACACCAGGGGAAGTCGGGTATAAGCTAGCAAAAAGTGCGATCGCTCCCCCAGATTCGGGTCGTGAAGCTGAGTTAGTTAATGCTGAGGCGCGGCAGTCAGGTGCAAAGACCTACTATACTCTAGAGTACGCAGTGAAACTCCCCAACCAACAAGAGCGGCACAATCTAGCAAGTGTTGCTATCAGTCGGGGTAAGCTGTTTACTTTCAACGCTTCTACCCCCGAAAGGCGCTGGCTCAAAGTGCAGCAAGTATTTGAGCAAGTTGTTAATTCTTTCTCAGTTTATTAGTAACTTTAAGTGACGAATATGGGAATGCCTCCCTTTGTACTGGCATCCGCTTCTTCAGCCCGCCGCCGCCTGTTACAAAGCGCTGGGATTGAACCAGTGGTTTGCCCAAGTGACTTTGATGAGTCCCAGATTCAGTTGAGCGATCCAGAGTTGTTGGTCCAAACTCTAGCCCAGTGTAAAGCCAATACTGTTGCTGCTCAGTTTGAATCAGCGCTGATTTTGGGCTGCGATTCGCTGTTGCTAGTCAATGGTGAATTGTATGGCAAACCAGTTAACTCAGAGGAAGCGATCGCTCGTTGGCAACAGATGCGGGGGGGCGTTGGCATACTTTATACGGGTCATGCATTAATTGACCTCTCTTTGCAACGTACCCTAATCCGCACCCAAATGACCAAGGTTTACTTTGCCCAAGTCAGCGATCACCAGATTGAAGCCTATGTTGCCACTGGCGAACCCCTGAAATGCGCTGGATGCTTTGCTCTTGAAGGTCGAGGAGGTCTATTTGTGGAAAAACTTGAGGGCTGCCATACCAATGTCATTGGGCTCAGCCTACCCATACTTCGCTCGTTTCTCGACCAGTTGGGGTACGATGTTACAGACTTCTGGCAAGTTATGAAGCCTCAAGCAGCACAGAATTGACTAACATTTAGCACTGCTTCGCCGTGATCGGGAATCCAGGCTAACCACTCATCCTCCGATTGCTGACAAAGTAGTAATGCTTCATCAAAGCTGAAGGGATTGGGAAGCTCCAGAAGATGTACCCAAGTATCCGCCTGGAACTTCTGCTGTGATGTAACATTAGACTTGCTTGACCAGTCAAGATTCTGCCAAAGTGGTTGAACGGCAATATTTGCTTTGTAGGAATTGATCATGGTTTTGTTTTCTCTCCAGATAGACAGCGCAAGATCAAGGCTGGCTGCTCAACCCCAAGCCGCCTTAACCAATGGACTATTACAAAATTAATTCTGTAATCATTGTTACAGAATATTGGTTTTTTCAGCAAGAGATTGTTTTTTAACTTAACGATCTCAACAATCGCTAAATTATCTATAAGGTTTCCCCCCATTTCCCATGTCAACCAATTCCCTCCGCTCACAACAACATCCACTGATTCGCCAGCTTGCCGATGCTATTGAAGGTGCTTGGCACCAGTACCTAGAACTTCAACCACTACCGATGCCTGCTGAGTTGGGGTATGTAGAGGGCAGACTAGAGGGAGAGAAGCTGACAATTGAAAATCGCTGCTATCAGACGACTCAGTTCCGCAAACTGCATTTAGAACTGGCAAAAGTCGGTTCCATGCTGGATATTTTGCACTGCGTCATGTTTCCTCGTCCCGAATATGCTCTGCCAATATTTGGGACAGATTTGGTTGGAGGACGGGGACAGATTAGCGCGGCGATCGCCGATCTATCTCCTACTAGCTCCGATCGGACCTTGCCAGACACCTACACTTTTAATCTAAAGGCACTGCCGACTCTCAACTTTGAATCGCCGCGAGAGCTTCCAGATTGGGGCGACATTTTTTCGGAATTCTGTCTATTTATTCGGCCCAGTGATGCGGACGAAGAAGCTATGTTTTTGTCACGAGTTGAGGCGTATTTACAGATCCACTGTCAGCAGGCAAACCTTGCCCAACCGATATCAGGTGCACAGCAAGCTCAGATTCTAGCTGGGCAACGCTACTACTGCACCAAACAACAGCAAAATGACAAAACCCGCCGTGTATTGGAAAAAGCCTTTGGCTCTGACTGGGCAGAGCATTACATGACAACGGTGCTATTTGATGCGTGAAATGAGCAAAAAATGAGCACTTTTTGGACTGGACAGAAATTTACAGAAATGTGACTGTGATCACTTATTAGCTGTAATTACAGGCATGGGCGGTGATTGAGCGTTGCCCACCTTCATAGAGAACAATTGCTTAAGTTTCAAGGAAAGAAGTTAACAAAAATCAGATAGTTTAGTTAAAGTTTTGTAATTTTACTAACCTGGATAAGCTAATGAAATATGAATATGAGGATGAAGACGAGAAAGTTTATCAAAATCTATATCATTCAGAGATGCCTCAACTGACAACAAACGTCAATCCGATAATGGAGGTGGTGATTATGAAACCACGTGGATTTGAAGAAATACCACAGGTAATTCAATTATTGTGGAAGCGCAAGTCTGTATTGTTAAACTTGAAGATGATGAACCCATATGATGCACAGCGAGCAGTAGACTTTGTCGCAGGTGGTACCTATGCTATTGATGGGCATCAAGAGCGCGTCGGCGAGATGATCTTTCTATTTACTCCCATTTGTGTTCAGGTCAAGAGTTCAAAGAGGGCAGAGTGTATTGGTCAAGTGTCAGTTTAGGTAGTAAAGCTATCGAGAGCTTAGATTTAGGTGGACAACAAAAAACTTTGGGCTTAGCTTTCTCGATTGAGGATTTAACTAACTTTAATAATTCTATAAATTAAGCAACAATCGCCAAATCCTCTAAAAAGAAGAGATTGCGCGATTCTCATTTTCAATAAATCTTGTCTTATTGCTAAAGGAGCAGCAATTGCCAACTAACGGCTTGAACTTAGCTAGATAGTTATGTAGATATTGATGTATAAGTCAAGAATTCTTGGCTTAAAAAATCTTCAAACTATCAAACCTCTAGTTAACAAAGCAATCATTAAATCCATGACAACCATCTTACAGCAACGCGAAAGTGCTAATGCTTGGGAGCGGTTCTGTAGCTGGGTCACCAGTACCGACAACCGACTATATGTTGGCTGGTTCGGTGTGCTAATGATTCCAACGTTACTGACCGCTACTATCTGTTTCATCATTGCCTTTATCGCGGCACCACCAGTTGATATTGATGGCATTCGCGAACCTGTTTCAGGCTCTCTACTATACGGCAATAACATCATTACTGGTGCTGTTGTACCTTCCTCTAATGCCATTGGTCTACACTTTTACCCGATCTGGGAAGCGGCCTCAATGGATGAATGGCTCTACAATGGTGGTCCTTACGAGCTAGTTGTCTTCCACTTCCTAATTGGCATCTTCTGCTGGCTGGGTCGGCAATGGGAACTCAGCTATCGTCTTGGAATGCGGCCCTGGATCTGCGTAGCTTACACGGCACCAGTAGCTGCCGCTACGTCTGTCTTCTTAATTTACCCACTTGGGCAAGGCAGCTTCTCGGACGGCATGCCGTTGGGTATCTCTGGCACCTTCAATTTCATGTTTGTGTTCCAAGCTGAACACAACATTCTTATGCACCCGTTCCATCAACTGGGTGTGGCCGGAGTGTTTGGTGGAGCCCTGTTTTGTGCTATGCACGGCTCCCTCGTCACCTCCAGCTTGGTGCGTGAGACAACCGAAAATGAATCGCAGAACTACGGCTACAAGTTTGGTCAAGAGCAGGAAACCTACAACATCGTGGCAGCCCACGGCTACTTTGGTCGATTGATTTGGCAGTATGCCAGTTTTACAAACTCCCGCGCCTTGCACTTTTTCTTGGCCGCTTGGCCAGTCGTTGGGATCTGGTTCACCGCTTTAGGTATCAGCACCATGGCCTTTAACCTCAACGGGTTTAACTTCAACCAATCAGTGATTGACTCTTCTGGTCGGGTCGTGAACACTTGGGCTGATGTACTCAACCGTGCCAACCTAGGTATGGAAGTGATGCACGAGCGTAACGCCCATAACTTCCCCCTCGACCTGGCGGCTAGTGAAGCTATGCCTATAGCTGTAACTGCTCCGACCATTAATGGCTAAGAGTATCTACAAATCCCGATTTCAGCTATTTTTGCCAGAAGCCCTGCACATAGCTCTATTTGCACAACCAATTCCTAGGGTGCAATAGCCAATTCTTTTTCTATAGGCATCCTAGGAATTTTATTCGAGCAAGACCCAACCACCCAAGCCATAAGCCAGGAAGCTCGTGATGCATATCAGACAGGAAATTATCAAACGATTGAGGAGTACACACTAATCGATCTGGCAAATGTTCATGACTTACTATTAATTAATTACATTCGCTTCGCTCCGACTCCAATTTGTTTAAAAATATAAAAATGGAAGAATTAACTATCTTAAAGCAACTTCTTCTTGAGGGCAAAGTAACTGAGGCTCTAGACGTGGTAGAAGAATTGGAGGAGATGAGCAAATCTGATAAGGTTAATAAAATATATAGTTATGGGATAATTTTGTTATTACATTTAATTAAACAATCTGCTGAAAAACGCACTACCCGCTC
>JAFASY010000060.1 GCA_019244235.1 Chroococcidiopsidaceae cyanobacterium CP_BM_ER_R8_30 | reverse complement strand
TTTAGAAATCGTCGGGAATTGCTCAAGGTATCAAAGCTAGGTGCAAAAGCCTTTGAACAGTCAGCGGGTTTCTTACGTATTCGCGGTGGTAGCAACCCATTGGACAATACAGCTGTTCACCCTGAGAGCTACTTTATTGTGGAGGCGATCGCCACTGATCTCAACGTACCGTTGACACAGATTGCCCAAGCTGCCCAGAAGCTCAAGTCAATGGATTTGAAGAAATATCTGACTGATGCAATTGGCGAACCCACCCTCCGCGATATTATCAGCGAACTTGAAAAGCCTGGTAGAGATCCACGCGCCGAGTTCAAGTCTGCCACTTTCAAACAGGGTATCAAGCAAATCACCGATCTTGAGGTTGGTATGGAACTAGAAGGCGTTGTGACTAATGTTGCCAACTTTGGCGCATTCGTTGACATCGGCGTGCATCAGGATGGGCTAGTACACATTTCCCAAATGGCAGATCGCTTTGTTTCAGATCCCAAGCAGATTGTTAAAGTCGGACAAGTCGTCACAGTAAGAGTGCTGGAAGTCAATGAGAAATTGAAGCGGATCAGCTTATCAATGCGTTCACTTAACAAGAGATAGGTTATAAAGGAACAAAAAGAGGGAGTACAAATGTATGTCTCAGTCTGTTGCTTCTGAGTCCCCAATCCTGACTGATGTTGCAGAAGACATCACATTTCCTCCTGGTGATTTGTGGAGTGACGAACCGCCCTTGGAATCAGACTGGCACCGCAAACAAATGGAATTACTGATAGGCTCCTTAGAAAGTTGGTGGCAGGAGCGTCAGGATTTCTACGTAACGGGAAATCTCACCATCTACTACAGTCCCGATCAAAGCAAATCAGAAGACTTTCGAGGACCAGATTTTTTCGTAGTCTTAGGGGCAGAGCGTAGAGAACGCAAAAGCTGGGTGGTGTGGCAAGAGAACGGCACATATCCTCACGTGATTGTGGAGATCTTGTCTGACAGCACGGCTGCAATTGACAAGGGCTTGAAAAAGCAAATTTACCAAGACACCTTTCGAACGCCAGATTACTTTTGGTTTGACCCTGCCACATTAGAACTAAAAGGGTTTCATCTGGTGGATGGGCAGTACCAAGAATTGACTGCTACAGAACAAGGTTGGTTATGGAGCCAGCAATTGAGGCTACATTTAGGAGTATATGAAGGTCGGCTGCGTTTTTTCACGCCAGATGGTCAACTGGTTCTGCTAGGGGAAGAGCAAGAACGGCAACGAGCTGAGCAAGAACGGCAACGAGCCGAGCAGTCTGAGAGAGAGAATGCTCGCCTACGAGAACAGTTGCGTGCATTAGGTATAGAACCTAAATCTGAACTATAGGGGCAAATCTCTGTTGCAATCGCCTTTTTTAGGAAGTCTGTTGAGGCCAAACTTTCCCCCTCTAGATAACATTATGCGGCAGCTCAAAACCCATGCTGATCCTTGCGGCATTTTACAGGTTAAGCCCTTGAGAGTACTGCTCTAACCTCCTCAAATGTACGTTGTGTTTGACGTATGTCATAATTAACGTACGTTATTTATATTGTACATATGGTATTAAGGGCTAATCCAGGAGGACAAATCTCGCCAGATGAAGTCATCGGACGGGATCAACAGATTCGACGCTTGTGGGAGATCTTAGAGCGGCAAAGCCTTGTACTCAGCGCGGAACGGCGAATGGGAAAAACCTGCATTGTCAAAAAGATGATAGCTGAAGCACCTGTGGGGATGTTGCTCATTTACCATGACTTAGAAGGATTACGTTCGCCACTAGAATTTGTTGAGACAGTGTTCCAGGATGTAGAACGCTACTTGAGTAGTTTGCAGCGAACAGCATATCGGACACGTCAATTTCTGGAACAATTCGGTGGAGTAAAAGTCAGTGGATTCGAGTTACCCAAACTTGCTGCATCTCACTGGAAATTAGTCTTGACGAAAACGGTTGAAGATCTCGTCGAGCATCAAGAGCGCAGCTTGATTTTCTTTTGGGACGAAATGCCGATGATGCTGCAAAACATTAAGCAGGAAAACGGCGAAAAAGTTGCGATGGAAGTACTCGACACCCTGCGATCGCTCCGTCAAATGCATCCCCAGTTGCATATGGTCTTCACTGGTTCAATTGGCTTACACCATGTCATCAGCGTACTTAAGCAAGCTGGATATGCCAACGCTCCAATCAATGATATGTACATAGAGGATGTACCACCTTTGTCACCAACTGATGCCCAAGAGTTAGCTCTTCAATTACTTGTAGGAGAGAAAATTCCAACGGAAGACATTCAAGCAACCGCAGAGGCACTCACCAAGGCTGTTGATTGCATTCCTTACTACATTCACCATGTTGTTGACCAGATGAAATGGTCTTATAGCAAAGTCAACGCAGCAATCGTTACCGATGTCGTTGATACCTGCCTTACCGATCCGCTAAATCGTTGGGATATGCGGCACTACCGCGAACGGATTGACGGCTATTATGAAGGCGACAAAAGAGCTTACGCACTGAGCATACTAGATATTTTGGCTGTGACTAACCAGCCACTGCGGTTCGACGAGTTGTTCAATCGGTTGAAGACCTTTTTAGTAACTGAAAACAGTGAGATGGTGCGGGATGTCCTAACTCTACTTCAACGCGATCACTACGTTATCCAGGAACGCGATGGCGCATATCACTTCCGCTTTCCCTTGATTCAGCGCTACTGGCAGTTGCACAGGGGGTTAACAGAATGAAAGTTGCTCACTTCACCCCTAGTTTGACGAAGCCTGAAGATTTAGAAAGAATCTTTGTCCAACGCCAAGAGCTGGCACAGCACATTGTTGAACTCATCCGTAACAGTGTTCTCACGTCATCAAAGCATCACACGCTGCTCATTGGTCCACGCGGCATAGGCAAGACGCACTTAGTCTCGCTGATTTACTATCGCATCCGTGAGATGGATGACTTGCGCGACCGCCTCAAAGTTGCCTGGCTACGGGAGGAAGAGTGGGGCGTCACCTCATTCTTAGACTTTTTGTTACGTATCTTCCGGGCACTTACAGAAGAACCTAACGATAAGATTACATTGCAACACGCCTTAACAGAACGTGTAGAATCGCTGTACCAATTGCCCCCAGCTACTGCTGAGCGTGTAGGAGCAGCTTTACTCAAAGAGTTTATTGGGGATAGTACTCTGCTCTTGCTAATGGAAAACCTAGATGAGTTATTTGCGGGGTTAGGTGAAGAAGGGCAAAAGCGACTGCGTGCCTTCCTACAAGAAACTGCTTGCTGCACGATTTTGGCGACATCGCCAAGTTTATTTAACGGTATCAACCGCCAGACTTCGCCGTTTTATGGTTTCTTCCGCATCCGTTACTTGGAGGAGCTAAAGCTTGAGGATGCCATACACCTGTTGGCAAACATCGCCAAACTAGAGGGGAATTACCATCTTGAATCTTTTATTCGAACGCCAACAGGTCGTGCTCGTATTCAAGCCATCCATCATCTAGCAGGTGGTAATCCCCGCATATATGTCATTTTCTCCCAGTTCCTGACTCGCGAGTCCTTGGATGAACTTGTGCAGCCATTCATGCAGATGCTAGATGATTTGACACCTTACTATCAGGCACGAATGGCATGGCTTTCCCCGCAGCAAAGGAAAATAGTTGATTTTTTGTGCGATCACTCTTCTTCTGTCCCTGTTAAGGAAATTGCCCAACGCTGTTTCATCACCCACCAAACGGCATCCAGTCAGCTCAAGGATTTGAAAGAAAAGGGTTACGTTACTTCCGAATCTATTGGACGTGAGTCATTTTACGAACTCCGAGAGCAAGTAATGCGTTTTTGCCTTGAGGTTAAGAAGCAGCGAGGTGAGCCGATACAGTTATTCGTGGATTTTTTGCGGCTCTGGTTTACACGGGCAGAGTTGCAACAGCGATTGGAATTGCTCTCATCTGATGCCGTACTAGAGCGAGAATATGTGCTGCGTGCGCTACAGGCGATTGCGGAAGATAATCAAGACCCACGTGTGGCAGCATATTTGAAGGACTTTGAAGCCTACATTGATAAGAAAGACTTCCTGCACGCCCTGCAAGTATTAGAGAAACTAGAGGCAATTCGTGGTAACGAATGGGACAGGATACAACGAGGATACTGCCTAGGTAGGCTTGGACGCCACGACGAAGCGTTAACGTCCTTCAATAAGGCGATTGAGTTGAACCCAGATGAACCGCTGGCTTGGCATATGCAAAGCATGGCACTGTTTACTCTCGCTCGCTACGACGAAGCGTTAACGTCCTTTAATAAGGCGATTGAGTTAGAACCAAACATTGCACAAGCTTGGGAGTTGCGAGGCATGGTGTTAGCCGCTCTTGAACGCTACGACGAAGCCTTGGTGTCCTTCAATAAAGCAATTAAGTTGGAACTAAATGATGCACAAACTTGGGAGTTGCAAGGCATGGTGTTAGTCACTCTTAAACGCTACGACGAAGCCTTGGTGTCCTTGAACAAAGCAATTGAGCTTGACCCCAGTAATAAACATTCTTGGGAGTTGCGAGGTGGAGTGCTACGCATACTCGGATGCTATGACGAAGCACTGGCATCCTTTGATAAGGTAATTGAGCTTGACTCAAATTACGCGTGTGCTTGGGGCAACAGAGTTTTGCCACTGTACTACCTCAAACGTTACAAGGAAGCTTTAGTATCCTCCAATAAGGCAATTGAACTTGGCAACCAATCCTCAGATATTTTCTTTATCCGAGCTGAGTCTTTATTAGCATTAAACCAATGGGATGAAGGCAGCACGGCATTGGATGACGCTCTTCACCGCTTTGCTCATGCAGATGAGTCACACCTGGGTGACACAAAGGCAGTTGTCTGCCACCTGTTCAACAGCACGCACGATGCGATAATGTGGCGATCGCGCATCAAAACCTTAATAGAGATTTACGACAAACACCAAGTTGCCTCAGCATTAGGGCAAGGACTTGTGCGAAGTATCCCCATGTTAATGTCACCAATGGTTAGTGGTGTAGCGGCACAGGCATGGCTAGAGGCGTGGCGGGAACAAGTGAGTGAATGCCCTGATTTCCGAATTCCTCTCCGTCTTCTGAATACTGCTGTCCACTATCGTGAGACGAAAGGCGATCCGCGTGTCTTGCTAGAGCTTCCCATTGAAGAACGCGATTTGTTAAAACCCTTGCTAGGAATAGAGAAGTGATCGCTTAATTCAGATTTCTTCAGCTGGTAGGCACGGATTTTCAAAATGACTATCTACTTTTTTAACAGAACATGGCAGTTTATCAAGTTCGGCTAGTTAATTCTGAAATTGCTCTTGATCGCACCATCACGGTACCAGACGACCAGTACATTCTTGATATTGCTGAAGATGCTGGTATCCGCTTACCTGCTGGTTGCCGTCTAGGCGAATGTTCTGCATGTGTAGCTAAGCTGGTAAGTGGTGAAGTTGATCAGAGTGAGCAAAAGTTTTTGCGCCTAAAAGAAGTAGAGGCTGGTTACACCGTTACCTGTGTGGCTTATCCTCGATCTGATTGCACATTAGAAACTCATCAAGAAAAAGTCTTGTATCAATCGTCTCTTTACTTTGTGCCCAATCAAACTCAATCCAATCACGATCCACGGGTTAATTAACCTAACCCACAAGAGTGTAACGACAAATATCTGGCTCAGCGGCAATTAAACCATCAAGTTGGTTAGATAGTGCTTTAATATGTGCTGATTCTAAATGGGTATCGAGTGCATCATTAGACGCCCACTCCTCTACAAATGTAAAGTCTGTTGGCTCAGACTGGTTTTGGAATAGTTCGTACTTCAGACAGCCTGCTTCCTGTCTCGTTGGTTCAACTAGTTCTAGCAAAACAGCTTTGAGTGTCTCCGCCTTCTCAGGCAGGGCAACAAATCGGGCAACGACGCAAATATTCTGGTTAGACATCGGGTGTTTTTGGGCTGCTGAATTTCTCTCCACTATATTCCGACTACTGTCCCAGTTCTGCACCTGGCAGAACAGCCAGTGCTTCGATCTCGACTAGCATCTCAGGAGCAATCAACCGCTGCACCTCTACCATTGCAGTTACTGGACGCACTTCACCGAAAACCTCTCCATGAGCGCGTCCAATCTCCTGCCAGCGGTTGATATCTGTGACATAAATGCGAGTTTGTACGACATCCTGAACTGTCGCCCCCACCTCTAGTAAAGCCAGCTCGATGCGTCGCAGAATCTCTTGAGTCTGAAGATACGCATCGTTAGGACCAAGCACCTTACCATCAGCAGTAGCAGCTGTAGTACCAGCAACAAAAACCAAATTGCCAGCACGGACGGCTCTAGAATAACCCACTACAGATTCCCAGGGCGAACCAGAGGATACAAGCTGTCGGAGCATCACATTAGCCTATGAACGAATTTACACTTCACGGTAGTATAAATAGTCTGTCGAGAGCACACTGAAATAGCATTTATAATCCGTCCTGATAGATTCGATTTTTAGCAACAAACCAGCAGGAGTTAGGGCTGGATGGTGAAGATGACAGATCCTTATGCTTGGCTAGATCAATCCCTGGCAACCATTCATCGGGCTGATTGGTACCGTTCAGTACAAACAATCCAAAGTCTTCCTGGGGCAGTAGTAGAGATAGAAGGGCGATCGCTCGTCAACTTTGCTAGTAACGACTATCTCGGACTAGCAGGGGACGAGCGCCTGATTCAAGCTGCGATTGCTGCTACTAAAGAATTTGGCACAGGTAGTACTGGCTCTCGTTTACTCAGTGGACACCGGGAAGTACACCGCCAACTAGAAATGGTGATCGCCGCCTTCAAACAAACCGAAGATGCGTTAGTCTTCAGTTCCGGCTATTTAACAAATCTAGGGACAATTGCCGCCTTAGTCGGTAAGCGCGATCTGATTTTGTCAGATCAGTACAATCATTCCTGTCTCAAAAATGGTGCCATTCTCAGCGGTGCAGCTGTCATTGAATACCCTCATCTCGATCTTCAGGCTTTAAGTAGCCAATTAGAGCAACAGCGAGATCGTTACCGCCGCTGCCTAATCTTGACCGATAGTGTCTTCAGTATGGATGGAGACGCTTGTCCGTTGCCAGAACTGTTAGAGCTAGCAGAGCAGTTTGGCTGCATGTTGCTGGTTGATGAGGCTCATGCTACCGGAGTTTTGGGAGCGACTGGCGCTGGCTGTGTAGAACATTTTGGCTGTACAGGACGCCAGCTGATTCAAGTTGGTACCCTGAGTAAAGCGTTGGGTAGTCTAGGGGGTTATGTAGCTGGAGCAGCTAGCCTGATTGATTTCTTACGTAATCGGGCACCAAGTTGGATTTACACTACTGCGCTCTCACCAGCTGATACAGCGGCGGCATTGGCAGCTGTCAAAATTGTCGAATCTGAACCAGAACGAGTGAAACTGCTTTGGCATAACATAAATACACTCAAGCATTGGCTCCAGCACTCCCATCTTGAACTGCTGCCTTCTGATTCAGCTATTCTTTGCCTCAAAATGGAGAGCGCAACTGATGCCCTTGCTGCCGGACAGCAACTTAAGACATCTGGCATTTTTGCCCCAGCGATCCGTCCTCCTACAGTACCCACAAGTCGGATTCGGCTCTCAGTCATGGCAACTCACAAACCTGCGCATATTGAGCAGTTAGTATCAGCCCTGACAAAAACAATTCGCAATTACTGAATCTCTGATTCGGTCATCTTCACCATACATTCGGCCCTTTCCATTAGTACAAAAGAATTAACACTGCTCTCAACAAAGCAAGTAATACTGCCTTGAGGCAGAACCGAGGAATGGGAGAATATGACAATACCCTCAGACATCCTCTTAGATCCCTGGAATCCATAGATTGCCTCACGATTTTAAGCTCCTGCCGCAACTTCGGTAGGATAATTTAGTATGATAAAGTAATCCTCTAAATTCTGAATATTGTAAAAATGAGTCAGAAAGTCAGTATCACATTAGATGATGAAGTTTTAGAGTTTGTTGACAGTGTCACGGCAAACCGTAGTAGCTATATTAACAAGGTTCTCCAGGATGACAGACGCAAACAATTATTTGCGCAACTAGTGGAGGCGTATAAAGACCAGTCTAGCGACCCAGAGTTGTCCGAAGAACTCTCTGCGTGGGATGTTGTTGTAGGAGATGGTATTTCGGACGGGAAAGACGAGCTTGAAGCAGATGCCTAATGGGAGTCTAACTTATAGGAGAGGAGAGATTTGGTGGGTAGACTTGAGACCGATTATCGGAAGTGAAACTGATAAAAAGCGCCCATGTCTAATCCTGCAAAATGATGTAGGCAACCAGTATGGAACAACTACAATCATTGCTCCCATTCTTCCCGGAACTAGAGCATATCCCTTCGTAGTTAATGTCAAACCCACTGCAACTAACAAGCTAAAAGGGATGCGACATATCAACTTGTCTCAAATGAGAGTTGTTGACGCTCAAAGGATTCAGAACCAGCATGGTGTCTTAGAAGATATCTACTGGAAAGAAATTGAGAAAGCCGTGTGTATTGAACTAGGGTTTTGTGTTTGAATGTAAAGATTGTAGTCGCCTTATGAATTTCCCGCGCAATTCGGTTGCGTTCCTGCAAAGGGCCGAATGTAGGTTCAGGAGAACTTTGTCCAGAGCTTGGCTTCAGACAAAGCCCTCCGTTCAGTGGTGAGTACAAGCTCCCAATGACTGAAGACTGCGAATTAAAGCAAGAGCGTTTGGCTAAGTAGCGCGATCGCGCTACTAACTTCCTCGTTTAGAAATTCATCTCTGCCGCTTGCACCTTCTCAACTTGCTTTTTCTTGAGTACCAGCAGCACTTGACATAACATGATCGCGGCAAGGAATGCCATCAACCATCTGATTCTAGTGGCGCTTTGCAGTACGATTTCGGCATCATCCTGACCAAATCCACCCACATTGGGGTTATTTGTCAAGTCATCGCCTGCCTTAACAGCTTGCCCTTGAGCGACAACGAGTTCTGGTCCCAAGGGAACTGTATCAACGACTGTTTCACCAGCGTCGTTTTGGATTGCTACTTGGTATTTAGAGTTACCGTTTTCATCCTCTGTTTGGGCAATATTAGTAATAGTGCCAGATGCAGAAGCTTTGTAGACAGTGTTGTTGCTTGCTTCGCCAGTAGGATAAACCTGACCGCGTCCCCGGTTTCCACCCACATGGACAGGATATTTACCATAGTGGATGTTTTTATCTGTTTTGGGATTGGGAGAGAGGACTGGGAAGACAATTTCTTGATATTGTTCGCCCGGTAACGGACCAACAATGACAACATTTTCTTGGTCTTCACGATAGGGTTGGAAATAAAGGTCTCCAACCTTTGCTTTCATCTCTTCTGGAATGCGATCAGGAGGAGCAATTTTGAAACCTTTCGGCAACATTAACACAGCACCTACATTCAGACCACCCTTAGAGCCATCGCTGAGGACTTGCTGCACTTTGGTGTCATAGGGAATTTTCACCACAGCCTCAAACACGGTGTCAGGTAAAACTGATTGGGGAATTTCTACCTCTGTAGACTTGGCGGCTAAGTGACAGGTGGCGCAAACAATCAGTCCAGTCGCTTGGCGGGGTGATTCTGGATAATTTTGCTGAGCCCAGAATGGATAGGCGGCAGCAGCTTGGGGAAGTGCTAGATCGCTTGCAAGGAAAAATACCACAGTCGCGATCGCTAAGACCGCCGTCTTGACAATTAACAAAGCTGTTTTCATTTGTAAACAAACGATTCCGTGACGAAGGTCAAAATTATGTCCACCAGGGTGCTTCACCTGTGCGGAAATCAGTCTCAGTCCAGGGTGTAAAGGTAACTTTGTCGTCGGCAACTTTTGCATGTACCAGCGCCAGGGATAGGGGTGCAGGACCACGCACAACCTTGCCAGTGGTGTCATACTGAGAACCATGACAAGGACACTTATACTTGTTCTCAGCAGCATTCCAGGGAACGACACAGCCTAAGTGGGTGCAGACAGCATTAATTCCGTAATCTCTGATCGCCTCTTTGTTCTCCACCACAATATAGGTAGGGTCGCCCTTGAGTCCCTGAGCTAAACCTCGATCGCCTTCAGTTGGATGGCTAGCCAAAAACTTACTCAGACTGATGTCATTACCCAGTTCATCTTTTGCCGTTACTCCACCGCCAGCACCACCACTAGAGGGAGGAATAAAGAACTTGACTACTGGATACAATGCTCCTAAGGCTGTTCCGGTAATAGTCCCAAAAGTGAGAAAATTCATAAACTGGCGACGCCCCATATTAGGTACGTCCATAGATTCCGAGATTTGCGCCATAGTTTACGCTCTTTCTTGTGTATCTTTGTTAACTATTCTGAGCTGATTCTCAGAACATGACAAATCCTAGCCGTATTCAATCGTCCCCAAGTGGTAACGACATTAGAATTCCTTTAGCCGGGATTCTAAATCTCCTTAACCGGAGCATTACATTTCTTTATACTGTTATCATACCTGAGTTGGGGAGCTGTACCTTGTAACGAAATATAAATATTAGTCGGCATTAAGCCATGACAGGACAGGACTTACGCCAATTGTTACTTGCTAAGTGGGGACGCTCATACGATATTCAGATGCGGCGGACTCAGGGTAAAGTTTTTGTACTGGTTATGTGGAAGTACCTGGAGCAAGCCTCTTTCCCCCTCACCGAGCCAGAGTACGAAGCCCATTTAGATACAGTTGCTAGTTATCTCCATGGCTTTGGGAAAGCAGAACAAGTGCAAGCCTTTATAGAACAGACACGAGAGCGCCCCCGACTGGGGAAAGCTGTTAGCATTCCTATAGATTTAGGTGATTTAGGTGAACGGGCAGCAGAATGGCTGCTTTAACAAACCCATACTTTACTCGAACATGCCCTGCTGAGGATAGACTCAGCACGATGCAGTTCATCGGTCATAGCATCTACCATCACTAAATACTCACCTGGCAAGCAGCAAGGAGCATCGTGCTGAGCGCGGCTAGAGGGAACTGTTGAACCCGTCAAAGTTGAAAGCAATCCACCACCTGCGACGCCAAGCCCACCCCCAGCTAAGACCGTGGCTAGAGCCGTTTTAGAAGTCCCAATCGCTAACAAGACACCTATTCCAGGCACTGGCAACATACCAAGCCCTACTAAGCAGCCGACAACAGCACCCAGCATACCGCCCGCGATCGCCCCTGTTGTCTCTTTTTGAGCTTCAGCTTCTCCAGAATCGGCATATCTGGCGATGATAGAAATCTGAGCCTCTGAAAAACCAGCACGGTTTAGTTGGTTAAATGCATATTCCGCATCAAGCCGATTGGAAAATCTGCCAACCGCGCGTTTTTTGTGACCCAAAACAACTCCCTCCTGCTGCAGTTTTTAGTAATGTATTTTGCATATCTCTCAATAATGATGAGATGAGTCTTAATATGGAGCTTTGATGAAATTGCCAAATTGACTAAGACATCAAGGCTGTCAGAAGAGCGAAATCGCTTCCGTAATCTATGCTATAACCGTATTAGGGTTATAGCGGCAAACTCATCCATCCAATTAGAGATTTGCTAGCTCAAGAGGGCTGATTTAGCGACAGCCTAAACTGTCTCTGGTTGAGACGCCAGTCACTAGATTTACACCGCTTGCCCGTTTACAGAGTTCTGCTACCTGATAGCGATCAATCAAAGCGTTACTGAAATCAGCGCCAGTAATATTAGCTCCATAGAAGCGGGAGCGAGTTAGGATTGCTTCTTGGAAAATGGCATTAGTAAGATCTGCTTCGTCTAATGTTGCTCTGTCTACCAACGCACCTGAAAGGTTTGCTCCTGCTAAATTTGCTTTTAACAGCACTCCTTTAGTCAAAATAGCGTTGGTTAAGTTCGCCCCCTGAAAGTTTGCTCCACGCATCTCTGCTGCAACGAACACCCCTCCAACTAAATCCGCATGGGAAAAATCACGATTTTCCAGATGTGTGTTGCTGTAGTTAATAGTGTTCGTCTGAGCCCACGCTGGCTGTGCACTCAGCATCACCCATAAACAAGCAAGGCTCAAAACTAGAATTAAACTGAGCAATCGCAGCAAGAGTGTTCGGATGACTGTTGGTTTTGACAATGGCATCATTGGAGCTAGAAAACTAGAGATAACTCCCTCTAGTTAAGAAGATTTCTGCTAGAACCTACAATATATATTTTGCACTCTCATTGCATAGATGAGGTCAAGAGTCCTGTAGAGTCCTGATATTATAGTAGCAGGAGTAAAAGTAGGTTCTTGCAACAGAACCGAAAGATTGTAATTATGTCCAAAGAAGCTGTTATGGCTTTATTCAAAGCTAGTGATGCAGATCCGGCATTGAACGCACGGCTAAAAGCTGCAGACAGTCCAGCTACAGTAGTTAACTTGGCGAAAGAGCAAGGTTACGAGTTTGATGAGGCAGAGTATGCTGCTGTAGTACAGGAAGTGATGACACAAGGGTACGAAGAGTTGGAGGACAGTCGATTAAAATCTGTGGCAGGAGGAACGACAAAACCACCGTTTAGAACAGATGAGCCTCCATCACAGGGGTCCGACGTTTCCAGTAAATTCTAGATAACGACTGAATTGCTCCCAAAAAACTTGCTGCTAGAAATGGGTGATGACCAATTTTATCTATTTGGGGTTCACCACCCACCGTCCAGCAATCACTATGAGTCTGCCTGCATACAATCGACTTCGTTCCATTAAGCCTTTGAATTTGGTGGATGAGGTGGTATGTGAACTGAAAAGCGGGCTAAGAATCTCTACTGCTTAAGCTGGATGGAAGTAGAAAGCAGCTCCTAGAACTATGTATGTAGCTAAGAGGAGTGCCCCTTCTAACCAGTTAGAGCGTCCGTCCAAACTAACTAAATTGGCAACGATAACAGCGATCGCTACAGCCACTACCTCAAAAGGATTGAAATCTAGATTCATGGGTTGACCAATTGCAATTCCAAGGATAACTAGAAGCGGACCTACTAGCAATGCAGTCAAAAGACTAGACCCCATAGCAACTGAAACAGATAGACCCATATTGTTTTTGATGGCAACACTAACAGCAGTGACATATTGATCTGCACCACCAACTAGAGGCAATAGAATTACACCTGTAAACAGTGGAGTTAGTCCTAAACCTTGAATTGCTTCCTCTATGACTCCAACAAAAATATCTGATTCAAAGGCAATTGTAATTGTAGATGCTGCTAGCACACCTATCCAAAACCATAGATTCTGCGTGCGAGGAGTATGTTCAACTTCAGAGCTTTTTTGCGAAGTTTCTGTCTCCAAATCTGCTACTCCCACATCGTAAAGATAGCTATGGGTTTTCAAGGAGAATAATAGCGTTAGACCATAAACTACAATCAATACTACCGCTACCGTAAGCGAAAGATTACGAATTGCTGTTTCTTCAATCCCCTCTGAGGTGTAGTTAACCATTGTAGGCAGAATGATTGCAATTGCTGCCAGAGTCATCGAGGAGCCATTCACTCGCACCAAAACTGGCTGAAAATCTTGTTCTTTGTAGCGCAGTCCACCCAGAAGCATAGCAAGTCCCATCACTAGGAGTAAGTTACTGATAATGCTGCCAGTGATACTTGCTTTAACAATATCAACTAGACCCTCTTTAAGAGCAACTATGGCAATAATGAGTTCAGTAGCGTTGCCAAAGACTGCATTTAATAGGCCACCAATAGAAGGACCAGTCACTACAGCAATTTCTTCGGTGGCGGTGCTTAACCAGACAGCTAATGGGATAATGGCTAAACCGGATGTGATAAAAACCGTGAGTGTACCCCACCCTAAAGAGTCAGCAGCGAATGAAATAGGAACCAAGATTAACAGACCAACAGAAATAATTGTCTTGATTGACATAGCAAGTTTTGGCTGAGGACTGTAGCAAATTAAAACATCTCCCACAGACTGTCTACTGTAGAAGTCTTAGTTTTTCGGAAGAACTTGTGTCAATGTTTGACCAATGATCAGTCGTTGTTCAGCATCATAACCCCAGCGTTGTAAGAAGGCTTTGTAGTTGCCTTCTCCTGTAGCAGCACTTTCCCACATCTGCTGGGAAAGCTCATTGACAGCAGGCAGTTGAACCAGTTGGATCAGATGGGTTGTACGCGATCGCACTCTCTCTGAATTCTGAGCCATTGCTTCATCTAGATGACGACGATGCGTAACTGCCATGGCAGCAGACATCGCCAAATTTTTCACTAAGAGTTCGGCGACAATTTCTGGAGACGACTGCAAGGCTCGCACAACTTCTGGGGCAGGATCATCTGCTAGCTCCTGCTCCGATGTCAGATAGGTGACGAAAAAACCTCTAGCACCATTTTCACTTTTCACCAATTGCGCGATCGCCGATTCAATCTCATCTGGTTGCAGCTCTGCTGCTGCTATCTGTGATAGTAAAGACTGAGTTAGAGCGATCGCCTGATCGAACGTGATGTTGGACGGAACGGCTGCATGAGGACCAAGCATGAGTAGGGTGGGATTGACTTACTGCTGAGTTTAACACTCATCAAAGAGGCTTCCCTGCCTCAAGACTGCTGGAAGCCGTGAAAAGGATCAACCTCTCTTTTGGTGAGGACTCGGAAAACCTGGTATGATACAGCCCTTGTAGTGAGCGGGTAAGGGTTGAGGGTCGCCCCTCTTCCCTCCCCTAACTGAAATCTTTCACCTTGCCTTCCAAGGATGAGATATTCATAAAGCTGTCTTTCCCCCACCCTGCATGGATAGCCTGACGATTGCCTGCCAAACCTTGATGAGCGCTCTTTTAACCCTCATGCCTTCGGCTTACCAACAAGATACACTCAAAGCCTTGCTGGGATTGTTCTTAAAACCAATCGGTCGCCCGTTACCAGAGCATTGTCAAGTCAAATCCCCAGGTGCTATCAGCCGATTTCTCAACCACTACCCTTGGCCTACCCGACAACTGATTCGGAGCATAAGAACCTGGCTGTTATCCCAATTACTGTCGTGGGCACCTGAAGCGGGGACGTCGCCCTCACCTACAAGTGATTCTGGATTTAACGACTTTAGAGAAGACAGGTAAATTCAAGGCGTTTTCTGGTGGCGTAGGCTGGTATAACCGCAAGCGAGGTCTGCATTTGGTCGTGATGTATCTGGTGATTGGGCCCTACCGGATTCCCTGGAACTTCCGTGTCTATCGGGGCAAAGGGAATCCCTCTACTGTACAGTTAGCGCTTCGTCTCCTCTCGCTCCTACCTAAACCCCTCAAACGTCGATATCAAGTAATGGTACTCGAGTCGTGCGGGATTTGGCTCAAAGGCTTTCTTTCAAGGATTGCGTCGGCTCAAGCTTGATGGTTTGGTAGGGGTAACATGCAATCGTCGCTTAGTTGATGGTCGTCTCATTAAACACCTGTATCATGCCGGACAACAAGTGTTTCTGGATAGTCTGGCGTTCCCCTTAACGATGGGATACTACTTCTTCAAAGGAGAAGATGGTCGTTACCGCAAACGTTACGTCTTGTCCACCAGGCAATTTGATTGCCTCCACTTTACAATGGTGGGGACGACGCAGGTGGCAAATAGAAACTTTTTTCAAGGTCATCAAGCACCGCTTTGGGCTGCACCGCTTTGGACAATGTACTCAGTTGGGAGTTTATCGTTGGTTGCTCTTAGTCTTGTTGGCTTTTGTCTTGGCACTGTGGAGTTATCTGGTTCGGCAGACTGAACAGCTTGACTGGGCGCAAGCGGCCGAACTTGCAGTCAGACTCCTGATGCCGCAGGTGGTAATTATCTCGTTGCTCAAGGAGCTTGATCGCTGGCGGGATGAGGCTCATCTGCTTGGTATTTCTATCCCTGCGTCTGGGTGAAAGATTTCAG
>JAFASY010000059.1 GCA_019244235.1 Chroococcidiopsidaceae cyanobacterium CP_BM_ER_R8_30 | reverse complement strand
CACTAGGACTTGAGGTTCTGGTGTTGGAGGGGCTTGACTCGGCTGGGCATTCCCCGGTGGAGTAGTGGGTAGGGGAGTTGGTGGGAGATTGTTGTTGATGGTAGGAGGCTGGGATGGATGGGGAGTGATGGGAATTTGCAGTTGATTAGGCGTTTGTTGCTGCGGTTGACTACCAGTACCTGGAGGTGGAATGACTGGCGTTGCCGGATTGGGCTTTGCCGGATTGGGCTCTTCTGGGTTAGGCGCTGCAGGGTTGGGAGTCGTCGGTGTCTGTGGTTTGGTTGGAGTATTAGGTTGGTTAGGTGGTGGCGTTTGATTCGCCTGTGCCTCTAGCAACCCTGGTGTTGCCCCCCCTTTTAGGGAACCGATCGTCAAAGCAAGGGGAGATGTTGCAGCAATGTTTTGCCTTAGACTCCCTACCCGGACTGTAGGCAGGGATGAACTAAGGGAGGCAACGCTGCGTGAAGATTGAGCTTGCGCTCTTAAATCGCCAGAGCTATCTCCGGCAAAGCTTTGAGGCGACTGCCATGGGGCAGTGTCCGCTGCTGCGGACATCTGTATCAGCGTAGTGCAACCGCAGGCATTAGCCATAGTCAACACCGCCATACAAACAGGTGATAAGCGTATATTGTTCAATTTGATCACGTCCACACACACGATTAAAGCTACTAACTACGCAGCAATCTAAAAGCTAAAGTTCTTTTATTGCTGATAGTTTCCTGTGGCTATTACCCTCTCTAAAACCTCCTGGTAGGCATTTTCTACATCCCCCAGATCGCGACGGAAGCGATCTTTGTCCATCACCCTACGATCGGGATCGAACTCAGACTGATTCCAAAGGCGGCAGGTGTCAGGGCTAATTTCATCTGCCAGTCGCAACTGCGATTCGGAGTCCAATCCGAACTCCAGCTTGAAGTCTACCAAGATAATGCCGCAACTTTTAAAAAAAGCAGAAAGATGTGTATTGATCTGCAACGCCAACTGCTGTATCTGGTCAACCTGTTCTGGGGTAGCTAGTTTCAGCAATAGAAGGCGATCACGCGTCAATAGAGGATCTCCCAGTTGATCGTTTTTATAGTAGAACTCTACCAAGGGGGGTTCCAGAACGGTACCTTGTGGTAGTCCAGTTTGTTGACATAAACTACCTGCTGCAATGTTCCTGACTACCACTTCTAAGGGCAAAATTTTTAGCGCTCTTACCCGCATCTGATTAGGAGCAGGACAGTCAATGAAATGTGTGACAATCCCATGCTCCTCAAGATACTGAAACAGGATTTTGGAGATAGTGCAGTTTATCTCACCCTTATGGGCTATCTTGCCACGTTTTTGAGCGTTAAAGGCAGTGGCATCATCTTTAAAAAAGGTCAGCAAAATTTCTGGATCGTTTGTGGTATAGAGAATTTTCGCTTTGCCTTCGTAGAGCAATGTTGGAGCAGACATTAGAGTTATCTTCGCATCAAAGTAGCAAGCCTGAAGCCTCAGGCTCAACTATTCTATCGGGATTGGGGACAAGCGATCGCACAACTCTCATCCCTGATTCAAGATACACTTACGAAATAAGCTGGCAACTTTGATATGTTCCAATTTTTAGGAAAAAAAGGCATAACAGTCTAATTACTTGTATAAACAACTTGATTCATAAGCTATTAGCTATAAACATAGTGTTTACTCCTTACTCCTCACTGCGCACCTTCATACTGACAGCTATTTTGTTAGGGCTGCTGACTGCTTGTGGTATCGGTGGACTAGAACCGAGTCGCCAGGTTGTCCAACAGGGGTTGGCAAAGTTTAATGCAGTCATTGCCCTCCAGCTCAGCCAAACCCAACAGCAACCGAGCTTTAAAATCAAGCATCTGGTAATTTCTGACCAAAAATCTCTGGTTGTTCAAGATTTGCTAACATACCGAGTCCGAGGCACCTACGATCTCGTAATTCGGTTACCAAAAAGACAGTGGAATCAGCAGCACAACTCTTTTGAACTCTATCTGCAACGTCAGAAAGAGGGTAAAACCTGGCGGCTTTTGATGCCTCAGTCCACTGGCAAAGACAGTTCACCTGTTTGGCTCTCTTACTCGATTTAAGAGTAAGGTAAATGTTATCCTAGCCAAACTGTAGCCATTCGTCTTTTCAGTCTGAAATCCATGCAAATCCCCCGCCTGCATCCAGACACAATTGAGGAGGTCAAGCAACGAGCAGACATTGTAGATGTCATCTCAGAACATGTGGTATTACGCAAGCGGGGCAAGGACTTTGTAGGCTTATGTCCCTTCCACGACGAAAAAACTCCCAGCTTCAGTGTGAGTCCTAGCAAACAGATGTACTACTGTTTTGGCTGTGGGGCTGGAGGAAACACTATTAAGTTTCTAATGGATTTGGGAAAGCGTGCTTTCAGTGAGGTCGTACTGGAATTGGCGCGACGCTATCAGGTGCAGGTGCAAACCCTAGAGCCAGAGCAGCGGCAAGAATTACAACGCCAACTTTCCCTACGCGAACAATTGTACGAGATTATGGCGATCGCGGCACAGTTTTATCAGTACACTTTACGTCACGCTCAAGGACAGTCAGCTCAGACTTATTTGCAATCAGAACGCCAGCTTAGTCAAGAAACCATACAGCAGTTTGGGCTGGGCTATGCTCCTGTTGGGTGGGAGACTCTATATCGCTATTTAGTCATAGACAAACAAAAGCCAGCACAACTTGTCGAACAAGCCGGGTTGATTTTACCTCGTAAAACTGGGGATGGCTACTATGACAGATTCCGCGATCGCTTGATGATTCCCATCCATGATATTCAAGGACGAGTGATTGGCTTTGGTGGCAGAAGCTTGGGCGACGAGCAACCCAAATATCTAAATTCGCCAGAAACGGAGCTATTTAGTAAAGGTAAAGTTTTGTTTGCCATAGATCGAGCTAAAACTGCTATTTCCCAGCAGGATCGAGCTGTCGTGGTGGAGGGATATTTTGATGCCATCGCGCTCCATGCCGTCGGCATTACCAACGTTGTTGCCTCCCTTGGCACTGCCCTCAGCTTAGACCAAGTTCGGCAATTATTGCGCTACACCGAATCAAAACAGTTGGTGTTTAACTTTGATGCCGACGCTGCTGGAACGAAAGCTTCCATACGGGCAATTGGGGAAATTGCCAACCTTGCCTATCGAGGTGAAGTGCAGCTACGAATTCTCAACTTGCCAGAAGGTAAAGACGCTGATGAATTTCTGCGTCATGGCAATGTTGAACAATACCGCCAACTCCTACTAGATGCTCCGCTCTGGCTTGACTGGCAGATTCAGCAACTTTTAGCTGGTAAAGACCTGAAACAAGCCAATCAGTCACAGCAGATAGTAGTAGCAATGGTAAAATTGCTCAGCCAAATCACAGATGATAATCAACTGACCCACTACATCCAGTATTGCGCCGAACTGTTGAGTCAGGGAGACTCTCGTCTTGTGCCGCTCTTAGCAGACAATCTCCTCAATCAAGTTGTCCGTCAGTGGGCATTGCCAAACCAAGATGATTCTCGTGCAGCACCGCTCCTGATTCAGCGTCGTTTGCAGCAACACCGCCCTAAACCGCGCCCTGCTCATCAGCATGCCAAGCGTGTCGAGGCAGCTGTAAAACCTACCTCAACCTTACCTGTTGCTCCTGAACGCGATCTGTTAAAAACCGCAGAAGCTTTACTACTACGCATTTACCTACACTGTCCTGAACAACGTCAAGGTGTCATAAACGCGTTACAGGAGCGTGACTTGGAATTTAGCCTCAGCCATCACCGTTTCCTGTGGCAGCAAATTCTAGCACTTGGAGCACTTCAAGAAATACAGGTAGATTTAATTTCAAGTCTACAAAACTGGTGTCTAGAGTCTGAGGGTCAACTAGACCAAGTCTTTTACCTGTTTCATTTGGATGAAAAGACACAGCAAGATATTCTGCGAGCACCGCTGATCATTCAAGCTGCTGCTGCCTCAATGGAGCGAGTTATGTGTGAAAAACGTTATCGTCACTTTCTTGAACTTTGGGAAAAAACCGATCCAGCCACTGAACCGGAGCAAGCTGAGTTTTACTACCAGTCGTTCTCTAAAGAGCGGCGACGTTTGCAAAAATTGGACCTTGAGCGCCAATTTTCCCCAGCAGATTTGGTGTGATGAAAAAAATTCGCTACAGACACTCACATACAAGAGGTGATAATCAAATTAGGTAAACTTTAGAAGGAAGCACACTTATGAAATGGCGTGTCGTGCTTGAACCTGATACAGAAACTGGAGATTGGGCAGTCTGGTGTCCAGAGTTACCAGGTTGTGTGTCTGCGGGAGAAACAGAAGCAGAAGCTTTTGAAAATATCCGGGAGGCAATTGAACTTTATCTTGAACCCACCCCTGTTGAATTGGCTCCAGGAGCAATCATACGGGAGGTTATCATTGGATGACTCGCATTCGGCGCATGAATGCTGATGAAGTTGAGCGCATCCTACAGTACTATGGATTCGAGTTGATTTCTCAAAAAGGCAGTCATCGAAAATGGCGCAACGTAGAAAAAGAACTTCAGGTGATTGTGCCCTATCACAAAAGTCGTAATCTACCTATCGGCACACTCCGAAATATTATGATGACCGTAAATATCCCAGAAAGTGTATGGAAAATGCAGTAAATTCTAGCCTTTAACTATAAGTTTGTCGAGTAGAAAGTAATTTCTTTTGTACAGAGTCATAAGCTATTTGAATCCAAAAGCTTACTAAAAAAATTAATGGAGTACTAATTACAAATAGGGAAATAAATCTTACATAACCTGTAAACGTGTGATGGATAACCCAATTCCAGGTGGGACCTCTAGTAATTATTGTCAACATAGGACGATGGAACAGATATACTGAATATGAAGCAAAGCTTAATGCTGACAGCAAAGGTACTAATTTTTGAAAATTTTTCCAGTAATTTTCAAGGAACAGAAAGATATTTAGAAAGACCACAAAAAAGCATATCCTACTAAATGTAGTGATTGGATAGCGTATGTATTCTGCCAGATTATACAGCAATGATGACTGAACAAGTATAATAAAACAAGCTAGTAAGGCTATAGCTGACGTTACCACAGGAAAAGATGAGTATTGCTTTATTCTCCGCATGTATGCATCCCGTGCTATATTCATACCTAAAACAAACTCGATAGAAAAACTTAAGAAAGAATCATGTACATACAGCCCCATACTGGCAAGTATTATTCCTAATACATAAAGAGAAATGGCAGAAAAATTTGAGATTAATACCCCTCTTCTCTGAAAAAGTAATTTATATGCTATGGGGAAAAATAGATAGCACTGGACAATTAGACCAATAAACCATAGACTTCCAGGATTATGTGAAAAATCAGGGAAAAATGTGTGGATCAAAATCAGATGAGTTAGCAGATTCTGCGGTTGAATGAAATCAACGATGAATAAATAGAAAAATAAAGCTATATAGTATAACGGGATTAGTCTAATAAAGCGCTTCCAGAAGAACGGAATAATCTTAATATCAGTTACATTTTTGGTTAGCAGGCTATAGGTGAGACCGAATCCTGACAAAATGATGAAGCCGGAAACTCCTGCTCCACCCCACTCAGGCCAAGTTTGCCAAAAGTGAGGACCAAGTTGTGCTTCTAGATACTCGGGCAAGTGAGTCAATAGCACACAGAGAATCATTATCACTTTAAGCCCATCAATATACTCTAATCGGGTAGGAATTTCACTTCTCATAATTAATTGACCAGAAAAAACAGTGTATAATTTTGCAAAGATTGGCAGCAGACTCTTGCAAAGATGGCTTTTCACGCCGTTTTTGAAGGGTTATTGTAAGAAACCTGTATAAGTGAAGTTAGCTCTAGATTTAGATAAAGCTCTGTCTTCTGGTGTAAAAAGTCTCCGTGACACAACAGATACGTCGATGATGGAATGGAAGAACCTTCTAACTAGGCAAAGGCTGGGCAAGGATACTGAAGATGATCCTGTCATTGCTCGTACCTCCTTTCAAAGGGACTGCGATCGCTTAGTGTTTTCTTTCCCCTTCCGTCGCCTCAAGGACAAAACGCAAGTTTTCTCTCTATCAAAGAACGATTACATTCGTACTCGCTTGATTCACAGTATAGAGGTCTCTTGTGTTGGTCGCTCTCTAGGCACATTCGTAGGGTATGAGATAAAGAATCGATACAAACTCAACGATTTTAGCGCTTCAGACTTTGGGGATATCGTCTCTGCTGCCTGCCTTGCTCATGACATCGGTAATCCACCATTTGGTCATGCCGGAGAGGACGCAATCCGCAGTGGCTTTAAATCCTGGTATGGCTCTGTCAAGGTACCCCTCTCCGATTCTGAAACCACTGATTTTGATCTATTTGAAGGCAACGCTCAGGGCTTCCGCATCCTCACGCGCCTAGAGATGCGAGCTAGGGTAGGTGGGATGCAATTGACCTGCCCAACTCTAGCCGCTTTTACCAAGTATCCTAGAGAATCCTTGATTCCATCTAGCGTTTTGAACGGTTATGCAGGGAAAAGTGCAAGTAAGTATGGATTCTTCCAGTCTGAAAAGGACTTGTTTGCTGCGGTAGCAGAAGCAGTTGGACTTATTCGTCGTCATTCAGACTTTGCGTGGTGGGTACGCCACCCCCTAACCTTCTTAGTTGAAGCTGCTGACGATATCTGCTATCAAATTGTTGATCTAGAAGACGGTTTTCGCATGGGATATATTCCCTTCAGTACAACTAAGGAGTTACTCAACGAGATTGCCCAACACTCAAACCTCGAACAGCAGATTGAAAGCGAAGAAGAGACAATTAAGTTTTTGCGCGGTATAGTAATTAATAGTCTAATTGAGGAAGTCGCTAGAATTTTCCTTGAGTATGAACCAGATATGCTGGCTGGAAAGTTTGATCGCGAATTGTTGTCGCTGAGTACCTACACCAATAGTCTCAAGGAAATCCAGAACGAAACTCAAAACAAAGTTTTTATAGATCCAGATATCATCGGGATGCAGCTCGCCGGATACGAGGTTCTTGGTACCTTATTTTCAGAGTTTGCCAACGCCGTCTTGTTTCCTAGTAGTAAAGGTAGGCTGCTCAAGGGAATGCTGCCGCAAAAATATCGCCCCTCAGATGATGAAAGCTGCTATAACAAGCTGCTTAAAGTTACTGATTACATTTCTGGCATGACTGACTCCTATGCCACAAGTTTGTTTCAGCAGCTTCGGGGTATTTCTCTGAAGTGAGTCAACGTTACCAATCCTCCTTATAACATCAAAATTCCTAGAAAATGATGACTCACACCCTCACCACCCAACATCCTTCTCCAGAAGCGATTGAGCAGGTTGTTAATAATTTGCCGGGATAGATAAAAGCTGCCCTGATTAAGATTACTCAATAATATTAAAAATCAAGATTTGAGTAATCAGTTCTAGCACTTTCCTTTTACCATATTGCTATATCTAAAAAACTAATACTGTTGGAAGAGTCTAAGTAGCTGTTTTTAGCTTATGAATATAACTAGGTTGATTTGTTCAAGCGCAAACTAGAAAATTGTATTCAAGATCTTGCTCAAACCCTGACCTGGTAAGGTAACTACACCATTAGCAGCTTGAAAGGAGATTGATATGGTTACCATACATTCTGATACCAACCAAACCTCAGATATTTCCAACTTGATGAATAACCGCGTGGTTCTGATTACAGGAGCTAGCCGGGGGATTGGTGCCGCAACCGCTAAATTGTTCGCTCGTCACGGTGCCGCAGTTGGAGTCAATTACTACAGCAGTGAAGCAGCAGCTCAGCAGGTTGTGGAAGAAATCATATCAAACGGGGGCAAAGCTCTGGCAGTCAAAGCAGATGTGAGAGAGCCGCAGCAAGTTGAAACAATGGTGCAACAGGTTGTAGAGAAATTTGGCACGATTGATACCCTAATTGCTAACGCCAACGCTGCCTTTTTTGTTTCTTTGTTTGTCGATACTCCCTGGGAAGATTTTGAAGCTAAGTTGCTTGGGGAGCTGAAAGCAACATTTTTTCCCTGTAGAGCAGTGGCTCCATCAATGATTGAACAGAAACGAGGTTGCATCATAGTGGTTAGTAGTGGTGCGTCTCGAATGTCCAGCGAAGGGCTTTCTGCCCACAGCACTGCCAAATCTGCATTAGATGCTTTCGTTAGAAGCCTTGCTGTTGAATTAGGTCCGCAAGGAATTCGGGTCAACGCCGTTGCACCAGGATTGACCCTCACTGAGGCTACGGAATGGTTACCCCAGCAGGCGAAAGATGCTGCTGCACAGCAGGTACCCTTGAGAAGAAATGGGCTGCCAGAGGATGTTGCAGGCGCTATTCTACTACTAGCCTCTGAGGAAGCAAGGTTTATCAATGGAGTTTATTTACCAGTGAGTGGTGGGGCTCAAATGCTTTGAATTAGTCAAGTGGCGAGACTGACTGAAGGTAAGCAATCGCACTATCTTTACATCAGCTTTGATGTGGATTCACTTATTTCTGCCTCACTCAACGTCCCTGTAGCAGCTATCTGTCGAGCAAATCCGCTAGGTGCAGCTACAACCAATCCGTGACCGGGACGATCGTTTAACACAGCAACTGCGTGGGGTATGCCAACTGGAATCAGGAAGTGAACGCCCGCATTTAGCACCACCTCAGTGCTATACCTCTCCTCCAGTCTCATTTTTTCCAGGATAGGGAGGCAGAGGTTGTAGACCTTGATAAAGTACTGAGCAGTCTGGTCGTGTGCCGTCAGGTGCCACATTTTCCGGAACATTATTCGAAACTGGTGTCAGACTTTTGAGATACGCAACAATAGCCCAAGTATCTCGATCGCTCATGTTACGGAAAGTAGGCCAGGGCATTGGTGGACAAAGAACATGGCCTTCATTATCTACCCCTTGACGTAGAGCATTGAAAACTTGCTGTGGAGTCCAGCTACCGATGCCTGTGTCTTTATCAGGGGTAATATTCGCCGGATAAATCTTAAATCCTGGCCCCACATCAAAAGGTTGTCCTGGAGTCCCCGGCATGTACCCAGCCAACCACTGCGGATCATTAGGGTTGTTCTGCGGGCTGTGGCAGTCGGCACATCCAGCTACAGCAGTCACTAGATAACGTCCGCGTCGAATCTGATATTGGTTGAAAAAGCTTTGCTCGTCATTAGCACTTTCAGCGCGTATTATTCCTGAGAAAAGTACACTTACTAGAACGACAAATAAGAAGAGAACACCTTGCCACGTTCGCCAATTGAAGACCATACCAGACCTCTAAATTTGTAAATGTCATTTAAGCGAGCAACCGAGGAATCGTGCAGCCACGCGCATTGTGCTGACAACAGATTGAAAACACCACCGTTTTATCTATCAGTAAGTATACTGAGTTCCAACACTTAACTTCTTTCAGAATCTTACAATGATTTGTCAGATTCTTATGGTAAAGAGCGTTCCTTGTTTCAGTATCATTCGAGTTAGGCGTTTCAACTCGGATGTCTTACCACCCGGAGCTAAAATACGAATTTCTGGCAGGGCGATTCCAGTCCCACGCACAGAAACTATGGGACGAAGCTATAGATGTCACCTAACTTAGCAAGGCTTAAAACGGCAATTTTTGAGATTGTCTAAAGTGGCAGTTCACACAGCAGAACACTAATGGCTCAATTACCAGAGGAAATCACTACCACAATTTTAGAATTGCAGCGACAGTTCTTAGGAATTATCGATCAGGCAACGGCTGTAGCATTCATCATTGTGGAACGGTATGGTGAGACCGAAGCAACCCTCTCTGATTTAGAGCAACTTGACAACGTGCGAGAGAGAGCTTCTACCTACTACTCAAGGTTTTATACGCTCTTATTGCGAATTGCAGAGTCTCAACCAATTGCTACTGCTGCTATGCTAGATTTACTACATCGCTCACTTGAAGAAGCGCAGGCAGCAGCCGAGGCGCTGATAGTGACTTGTCAAGAGATTAAAGTTGATTGGAACCTATCATGACTCAGCAGCCACCTCCCCCTGACATTGAAAGAGTCAAGCAAAGGGCAGCTAAGGTGCAGGAAATCTGTAGAAGAGCTGACGCAGGAATCTTGATTCTGGATCACGCGATAGGTCAACTAGAAGAGCAAATTCGTTCTTCTCCTTTGTACCGTTATCACTTGAATAAAGCAAAGCGTCTGCTGAGTGTTGAGCCAAAGGCATCAGAAGGGAATGGGAGCATAATCAAATAGAAAAGTTCGATTGGTTCTTTGTCTTGGTTTGGGAGTCCAATATTCTGAAAGCGATCGCCCTACTCTAAAAAATTTTAGCCCTGTACACTAAATGTGCATGCCGCCAGACGCTTCAATCCTTTGGGCATTGACCCATCGGCTATCGTCAGAAAGAAGCGATGCAATCAATAAACCAATGTCTTCTGCTTGGCCAACCCGTCCGAGTGCCGTCTGCTCAGCGATAAGTTTTTTTGCACTTTCATTTTTTCCACCGCCAAATTGAGTATCGATAGCGCCATGAGCGACGATGTTTGCCCGAATTTTTCTTGAAGCGTACTCTTTAGCGAGATTCTTCGTGAAGACCTCCATTGCAGCTTTGAGTGAAGCGTAAGTCGCACTTCCTGCATAGACAAAGCGAGTCAGATCAGTTGAGATATTGATGATGTGACCGCCATTCGCCATTAAGGAAAGGAGTTTTTGCGTTAAGAAAAATGGACTTTTGAAATGCACTCTCATTCATTCATCAAATTGCTCTTCGGTTGTATCTTTGATGAGAGTTCGTTGTGCAATATCGGCATTATTTACCAGATAATCTAAAGTCTTTTGCCCCCATCCCTTCTAGGTTTACCCACAACGATGTTTACTGTCCAAGAGGGTGCGCGTTTTTATTGATTGGATAGAGCCTCACTTGAGAGATCTGACAGGGGAGCGCCTTACTGAGTTAGCTCTGAGAGACGGGATTCTATGAAGTTTAAAAAACCGCCAAGGCGCAGAGTTCGCAGAGGAAGATAAAGAGGTTAAAGGTGCAGATATTATTGTGGTTTAACAACCTGCGAGTTAATTCTGAGGTTATTGGTTGAGAGCTATGTGGAAACGCTACTATTGTAAATAGGGCAGTTCAACTGCTGGGCTCTTATTCAATGAGATGAAAACACTATTAACACTTTTTCGCCAAGAACGGAGTGCTCTTGAGACAGAGATTGAGCAAACAACTAGCCGACAGCATGTTGTCAGACTGATTCAGAGCAAAATTGATACTCTGGAGCAGAGTTATATCAGTCAATTAAGTGTGAATCAAGTCCGTTTGGTTAAATCTTTTATCGACACGTTGCGACAGTCTATAGCGGCTTTTACTGCTGCTGGGGAGACGACGGATGCTGCTTCGGGACCTGAGCGAATTGTTAACCAAGCTCCACGTGTTAACAGGTTCATTCTGAAATTGCTACAGGTACTTGCCTCCCTAGGTATTTTTGCTTCGTCATTCTCGTTAACTCAAGACAATCCTAGTGCGTGGATGGTCATTTTATTGATGTCTCTGCTTGTGGGTTTAGAAGTTGTACTTCAATTCAGTAAAGATGACTCCCAAGCCCGCCTCAACATGACGAAGTCAAGCTGCGATCCGCCGTGCTACGGCGGATCGAGTTCGTTGACTCAGCCAGTCAAAGCTTCTCAATCGCTTGTACAGGTAGATAGCAAACTCCTTCTAGACGATCTAGCTGAGGCTTTCAGTAGTATCGACCGTGTAGTTGCCCAAACCGCAGGAGTGCAAAAGCTCGGCTCTAGTGAAATAGAAGAAATGCCCCAACTTTTAGATTTTCTTCAGCAGCTCTGGGGCGCGTCATTTTTGCAAAATCCTCAGATGACGCTCGAACTCACCAAGCTGATTCCACAAGTTTTGCTAGAGCAGGGAATTCGAATCCAGGCTTACCAACATAATAATGAGCATTGTCGCGAGTATTTTGACTTCGAGCCTAGTATTGACCGCTCTAATAAAGACTATGTGACTATAGCTCCCGCCCTGTTGAAAGGCGAACGTCTCCTGCGACGTGGGCGGGTGATTGAGCCAGCACAGTTTGAGGTTAGAGCATAGTTTATTGATTAGCGCGATCACGCTGAAACACATTATTGCTGATAATTAAAGATTTTTCCCTTTGATGAAGAATTAAGGGACTAGATGAGTATGGAAGTTACAGAAATTATCGGGTTTGATCTGGGGCACGGTGAAACAGCCGTGGCTAAGGCGAAGGTAGATAGCATCGAGACACCAGAGATGCTGGAAATTAATCATAAGAAGAGCCAAATCACCGCTATTGGCTGGCATTCTGAACTCGGCACCCTAGTCGGCGAACAAGCTTTAATCCAAGCTGGTGTCACCCAACTCCAGATCGGATTTAAGCAAAAACCAAACAATGATTTAAATTCCAGACAAACAATCCGTAGTTTTCTAGCAGCCTACTACCACCTTTTGAAAGACAGTAAACAAATTGAAACTGGAGGAGCCAGTAACTTCTATGTTGGTTGCCCTTCTGGATGGACAAATGGGGAACGGGAGGAATACCAACAGCTACTTAAGGAATCTGGGATTGAGCTACTGAGTGTTGTTCCTGAGTCGCGGGCAGCAATGATGCAGGCTAGGGAAGCCGGGAAGCTGGACTATGGTGAACTCAAATCAGCAATACTAATTATTGACATTGGCTCTTCGACTACAGATTTTACCCTCGTCAAGAGTTTATCTGAAGTCCCGCTAGATTTCGGGCGTAACTCTCTAGGAGCAAGCTTGATTGACAAAGCAATTTTTGCTCGGACTCTGGCAAACCACGAGCAGAAGCCAGTACTCGAAGAAGTGTTTGAGAAATATCCGCATCACAGATTCCGCTGTGAACTCCAATGTCGTAGGGCTAAGGAAGACTATTTTTCTAATAAACAGCTATACAGCGACCCTCAATCATTTGCACGCGGCTTCGAGTCTATTACCCCACAAATTTACTTTATTCCCCAAGTTAACCAACCGATTATGGAGGAGGTTTTAAATCGACCCTTACCTGAACTGGAACACAAGAGTTGGGTTCAAGCTTTCCGGGAGGCAGTGAGCGAGGCAAAGTACAAGCTCAAAACACAAGGCATTGTACCGAAAGTTGTGCTGATGACTGGTGGCGCATCTCGCATGCAGTTTACTCGTCAGATTTGCGAGGAGTTTTTCGTTGAACCCGAAACCCAGGTACGACCTGATCCAGAGCCGGAGCGGTGCATTGCCATGGGGCTAGCTCGTGTAGGTCGCTGGGAACGGCGTGCTGCTGCATTTAAAGAAGAGGTCAACAAACTATGCGAATCACAGAAGTTAAAAGCTCTCGTTGAGAAACAGATTCCTGAGTTGGTTAAACTGCTGAGTGAGCCACTGACACATGGTCTACTTGAGAACGCAGTTAAACCCAGTCTTAGAGACTGGCAAAAAAATCAAATTAAAACTTTAGCTGACCTCGAAAGCTCTATTGAGAATAGGGCTGAGCAATGGCTTAAAAGCGATCGGGCAAGGCAGATAATCAATGCTAAATGTATTGCTTGGTTTAATAGCAAGCTCCAACCCGACTTAGCAGCAGAAACTGACCCGATTTGTCAGAAATTCCAGATTCCTAAAGGCAGTTTGAGGTTTGACGATAGCATTGACCCAACCGTAGTCAACCCCTTACTCTCCTTTGGAGACGATATTCTTGCCATAACTGTAGCAGTTCTCATCAATCTGGTGATTGCTAGTGGCACTATTGGGAGCATCATTGCACTGCTACTAACTGGTCACTTGGTTTTGCCGATCGCACTAGTATATAGTGCAGCCTTTCTAGGTGCAGGAGTGCGGCTGAATCGGGAGAGTATCGAAGGCGCGATCAAGAAAAATTTAGATATCCCTGGTTGGATTCGTTTTATTTCCCTAGGAGATAGCAGAATTGACAAGATATGTGAGCAGATGAATCCAGAGTTAGAGCTGAAACTCAAAGAGAAAATGACACATGAACCAGAAACTTTTGATGAAATGATTGGGAAAGTTGGGCAAGAGCTAAAAAAGGCTCTATATACCAAGGCAGAAGAGGCAATAATCTTAATTCAATGAAAATCTCTAGCCTTAACTAATTTCAGTAACAACTCCTGGCTTTCCTTTGTCTTCAACCGCATCAATTCAGTCGTCAGAAGGAGGGAGCAAAGCCAATAAAAATCTATCATCAAGGTATAGGTCATGTAATTACATATCAAAAACACAATTTTAATTTAGACCAGGAGATAGATAGAATGTCTATTTCGGACGAAGAGAAACAGCAAATCATGCAGGATTTGTCTCAAGGAAACCCAGAATTTCCTAATCAAAGTTCGACACAACCGTTGAACGACCAAAAAGTAGATAGTGCTGAATATCAAAACTTTGATAACTTTGCTCAGCATAACTCCCAAGGTGGGCAGTTACCTGATAAAGCTGCCATGACTGATTTGCTGAAAGAGAGAATTCAAAATAATCTAAAGCAAGCTAAGGAAGCTGGACAGTTGCGGGCTGGTCGAGTTCGGGAAATTGTTCAAGAAGCCGTGTCCCAGGTTGTTGAAGAATTTAAGTCGGGTTCCAAAGATATCCGTTCGATTACTAAAGATGCTGTTTTTACTGCCGTTTCTACAGTGACTGAGAATTTGCAAGAGAAAGGTGGCGAAATCAAAGAAGAAGTGACTGCCTCGATTGAGGGAGTGATTGAAGGCATTAGTCGTTTACGACGCCAATCTATTGCTAAAACTCAGGCAGAGGTTGAACAGCTTCAGGCTAGGCTAGATTCTGAAGAAGAAGCACTCCAAAAAGAGGTTGAGCAAATTCTCAACGATGTTGAAGAGACGGGAAAAGATACTTCTCCCAAGATTAAAGCCTCTATACAATCTGCGATCAAGGCGCTTAAAGATAGCGATGAAGTTCGCTTAATGCAAAAGCGGTATACCCAGCTCCAAGCGCAAGCAGCGATCTTGAGAGCTAACCTAGCTGCTCGGTATGGAGGTCGATCTGAGGAGGTTAAGGAGCATCTAGATGATCCTAAAACCTGGTATGACCAAACTCGTCCTAAAGCTGAAGCGGTAGCCGATCAGATCGATCAGAAGCGATCACAGTTAGACGAAAAACTAGGTGACGCAGGTGTTGCTATAGCTAAGAAAGAGCGACGCATACGCCAGGTACTGAGTGAGTTACTACAAGCAGCTGCTAATCTTTTGCGGGAAAAGGAACCACCAAGCAAGTAATATTGCTTAAAGTGAGTGAACTCAAAACCCCAGCTCTAGGAGCTGGGGTTTTTGCAATCGCTGGTTAGAGAGATAAAAAACCTGAATAATGGAAGTGTTTCCACCATTCAGGTTGGACACAAGCAAACGATTTTGCTTAGTATGCTTCTCTATTAGCGTTTTCTTCTTTCTTAAGAATGACCCAGATTGCATGAATACTGCCAGGAAGCCAACCTAAGACAGTCAACGCAATATTAATCAAAAGGGTAGGTCCAATACCATCTGTTAAGAAAACGCCTAAAGGAGGGAGGAGGATACCAGTGATAATCCGAATTAGCTTCATATGATCCTCTTAAACTTTGTTGAACTGCCGTACCTCTATTTTCCTGAGCTAACTAACTTTTCACCTCCATCTGACGAGCTATTGATTTGAGCTTTGTGTCCTGCCTCAGCCATCAGTTGAGGATGTCTCTCAGCCAAGTACTTACTTATGAAAGTGTTAACAAAGGAAAGTACTATTGGACCTACTATGGCAGCTACAAGACCATGAATACTAAACCCAGGCACCAGAACTGCAGCCAACCAGAAACACAGACCGTTGATAGCTACTGAAGATAGCCCCAGAGTTAAGTAGTTGAGCGGCAAAGACAACTGCAATAGAGTTGGTCTAACAAACGAGTTGATTAATCCAATAGCAAATGCTGCAACCAAAGCAGCTGGGAAAGTCGCAATATTGACTCCAGGAACAGTTAAATCAACAATAAGCAGACTGAGAGCAGTAGCTAGTGTTATAAAAAAAGTTGCAAGCATGATTTTTCCTAAATGTGCAAGCAAAAAGTTCTAGATCTTCCTACCATCTATTATTTAATAAAGAGCAAGTTTAGACCCTCCTCTGGAAGATAGATTTCTCTCTGGCAAGTCAAAAATCAGTTTATATGGCTCCTACTTGCAATCAGTGAAAAAATCAGTAAAAGATAGCTTTAAGTAGGTTGAACTAATAAAATATAAAACGCTCAGCCTCCTAGTTGTTTTAATTAGCTCAGTTCTGCATTCCTGCTCGAACCGCTAGCAAGAAATCATATTCATTCTCAAAAACCTAACCCGTCCTCTATCTGTATTTCAGCTTATTGACGACTTCCGGCAATTTGCCGCAGCATACAGAAATAAGGAAAATAGGAGGAATAAAAGCTATGGCTGTTGCAGAAAGTAAATCTCAGCCTGTAGAAAAGGGTGATAATCAAGTGCGCCTAGAGGCAAGAGTTAATAAAGAGCAGAAAGAAAAGATTGAACGTGCTGCTGCCATTAAGGGACTCACCATATCAGATTTTATACGTCATTACCTAGATGAGGCAGCTAATAGAGTCATTGAAGAGCATGAAGTCATTAGACTAAGTGCCCTAGCAAGCGTTGATTTTGTCGAGTCTTTAACTCGTTCGGCATTGGAGCCAAACTTGGAAACTATTGAAGCAACTGTGCTTTACAAAAAAATGTTTGCAGGGAGCTGAGGTAAGCTCATGGACGAAGAGTCACTCGAACTTGATGTAGTGCAGTTGTCGAAAAAGCACAACCGCACTATTTTTTCTTGCGGCAATGCTGAGTTAGATCGCTACATTCGAGAACAAGCGCGGCAGGACTCAAATAAATACTGTGCACGCCCGTTTGTCCTGATTGATAAAAATGACGATACACGCATCATCGGATATCACACTTTATCATCTGCAATAGTCGTTCTCACTGACTTGCCTTCTGAGTTAACCAAGAAATTTCCAAGATATCCAATAATACCTGCAACTCTTTTAGGTCGTTTAGCCGTAGAACAACAGTTTCAAGGCAGGAAGCTTGGAACAATTCTTTTTATGCACGCTCTCGAACAAGCGTTGAAGAGTTCGATTACGCTTGCCTCTGCTGTTGTCATTGTAGACGCAAAAGATTCTGGAGCAGTTGGGTTCTATAAACGCTTTGGTTTTAAGCCGATCATGGACCAGCCTCTACGGCTATACAAGCCAATGATAGATATCACCAAGCAGTTTAGTTTATGAGTGAAAATTTAGATAAACCGCGCTGGCTAGCACTGATACCTAATAGTGATGTCCTAGTTGATGAAGAGTCCCTACCTTGTGCTAGACTACTTCATCGACTTGCAATAAGGGGAATTCTATGGCTAGCCTTATGCTTATCTGTCACCCAAAAAACTCGACCCGCATCCAACGAGAGTCTAATATTGATTGACAAAGAAAAAATCGTCTTCACTGCATTCAATATCATGGCTCTTAGAAGCTTTTAAGAAGGAACATCCTCGTGTTTACACCACCTACTGAAATCATAGAAGTTTTCTTCTCTTACGCTCATGAAGACGAAGACCTACGAGATAACTTAGAAAAGCATCTTAGTATTTTGAAGCGACAAGGTGTGATTACAGGCTGGCACGATCGCCAGATCGTTGCTGGAACTGAATGGAAGGGTAAGATTGATGAACACCTAAATACAGCTAGCATTATCCTATTGCTAATTAGTGCTGATTTCCTAGCTTCTGATTATTGCTACGACGTTGAGTTAGCGCGAGCGATGGAACGGCACGAAGCTAAACAAGCGCGTGTTATTCCAGTTATTCTTCGTGAGGTTGATTGGAAGGGTGCCCCATTTGGTGAGCTCCAACCCCTACCCAGAAATGCTAAACCTATTACTAATTGGAGGAATCCAGATGCAGCGTTTGCGGATGTAGCTAGAGGCATACGAAAGGTAGTTGAGGAAATAGCCACAAACCCTTAGAAGACCCACGGTTGACAATTGGCACTAAGCCAGTGGGTCTAGATTCAGTGCCAGTGACTACTAAGCTCCAAAACAGAACTACTCTGCTGCTGAAGCATTTGCTTACTGGTGCTACATTTGTTCTGCTGATTCTAGTACTAGTTCTGTCTGGAACTCAGATTTATGGCTATCTTCGATACAAAACTTTTCCATCAGACCTAAAATTTTTAATAAGTAGCTTTCCTAGCAGCAGATTTTTACCTCCAAGTAGCGCTGCAAGGTGCCCAAGTCGTTGTGTCCTGAAATCTCCTGGATGTGGCGCAGTGGTATCCCTGCATTCGCTATCTGAGTTAGAGCCGTGCGCCTAAACGAGTGAGTACTGACACAAAATTATGAACAGTAATCAAAACAATTTGGTTCTGAGATATGGGAAGGCTAGCACAGTAGCCAGTCCTCCAACAAATACTGTTACAATTCCAGCTAAAAGACCGTAGAACAGCATTTCTAGGCGACCTAAGCGTTTATCAAGTGATTGAAGCGATTTGTCTACAGAATCGAATCTGCTATCAACTGTCAACACTTTTGGATAGTCGGGCTCGTCCAGAGTCGTGTATACAAGTCTACCGAGCGCTCCCAGTTCGTTGAGCTATTGCTAGGAGAGAATTCTAACCCGCCGTGAGAGGGTAAAGTGGTGTCGGTGGTTCAAATGATTTCAGGTACTAACACTTCTAGCTAATAAAGGTTTGGGTATGGCAGATCAATTGGGTAGATGCCCCTCAGCTCCAGGTCCAGAAATGGGGAAATCTCCCCTAGCTTTAGCAGGCATGATTCGGGGATGATAATACCTATATAAGAAACCGCTGGCTGCTATATCAAGCTGGCATTTACACCCATAAGCCCTGAGCCGTTGCTTGGGGCTTTTCAATTTTTCCGGCGCTCTCGTTTGTCGAATAAGCGAGTCAACACAGACTAAGAGTTTGGTGAAAAAAATCGCGCTAAATCTATCGATACTCCAGGAAAAGCTAGATTCAAAAGAGTATCGCTTTCCCGCACCGTAATTTGGTCACGATAGTCACCCGCATAGGGAGTTCGATGTGCATATACCTCCCTTTCTACTGCATCTATCACCCAATAACTAGGTATGCCTGCTTTAGCATAAAGTTTGGCCTTAGTATTGAGGTCATATTGCAATGTAGCATCTGATATCTCTATCAGCCAGAAAATATCCTCTGGTTCTGGATGCCTGTCGTTGTAGCGCTCTATGGGTGGACGAACTATAGCAATATCTGGCTCGGGTAAGGAGCGATCGCTAATCCAAATAGGTGCTTGACAACGAACAACTGCTTTTTGTTTCAGTAAATCTACAAGGTAATCGTAGCCAAGTTTTGTGGTTATTACATGTGGAGGGTTCTGAGCAGCCATCGCTATGACTTCACCATCTATTAGTTCAGTCCTTTCCTCTGGCGACAAAATGCCGAGGTCAGACATGCGGTAGTATTCATCGACAGTGAACAGCCTTGCAGTAGGTAAAGTTTGTAAAAGTGATGACATAAACTTCAGGCAAATTTCTCTCTTGCTCTCCTGCTCCAAGTGTACCAATCCCAGCGCCTGCCACCATGGCATTACCGTTGTCCCCGTATCAACCGCTAACACTTGCGGGTTTCCCGGCTCATCGAGGACAGTGTGTACAAGTGTGCCTTTTGTACCCAGCTTGTTCAACTGCTCAAGAGTCGGGTGTGGATATTCCTTAGCAGGAGGCGCTGATAGCTGCTTTGGTGGCTCTTTCAGGGCATTAATGAACACTCCCGTTAGGTTGCATCGCCAGTTCTCCCGCACGGCTTTTTTGAGTCGTTCCAACGCCTGCGGAAGATTTGCCCAGTATTGGATTAAGAACTTCCGCACGGTAGGGTTGGGTTGAATGTCAGGCGACACAGCAGATAGTTTGACGAGCGCCTCATCAAGTTGCTCGTCGGTGGGACACTCATTGGTATCAACCACTGAAATCTTTTCTGGCTCTGGATTTTCTTTCGTAGCAACATCTGATGTTTCTGAAGTGGTTTTTGCAGTAATATCTGATTCTCCTAATTCGAGAGCAGTTCTCGGATCGAAGGAGGTACTTGGTACATCTCCATCCGAGGAATTTTGGCACAAGGATTTCAGCCATTCATGCTCGTAGTTAAGCGCGTAGAAACCTGTGCGATCGCGTCCGTGGTCATTTAGCTGGCTGAATAGGATCAAACCCTCCTGCCGTAACACCTTGGCGATCACGCGAAAGTCCCACTCCTGCCACCAAGGGAATTGTGCTAGCCAGTCGGTATAGGTGTTGTAAATCCAGCGCACGCCATCGACTAATCGACCTTGCTCTTTGATTGTCCAGTAGTGCAATTGCTGCAAAAACATTGCACCATCTGCAGCTCTTGTCTTTAAATCTTGCCTCAGCTTCACCGCCAGCTCTACGGGTGTAGGGATTAGACCTCTTGCAAAAGGTCAATCATACAAGGGGCTTTTAAGTAGGCGAAGCTCATAGTTGTACAAGCCAGCTATGAGATTAAACCTTAAACCAAAGCGATGCCCGATGATTTCTATAACGCTCGGACAAAATTTTAAATACCTTGAGTTTACCATGTACGTTCTCCCCGATAACTCTAATTTTGGCTAACTCCCGATTCCTCTTTTTCTCCAAAGTACTCAAATCATTCCCTCTCGACTTCTTTTTAGGAGTTTGACTATTCAAATGCAGTTTTTGAATTCCTTGATATCCCTTATCTCCTAAAACCTTTATATTTTCTCTCAACCGAACCTTACTATTTTTAAATATACGAAAATCATGCTCTCTTCCCTTACCATGCGCCGTACAGATGATTTCTCCCGTGCCTTGATTTACCACTACCTGTGATTTGAGTGTATGTCTTTTCTTTTTCCCGCTGTAGAACTGCTTTTGTTTTTTTTGGGACGCTCTATTGGAGTTTCTGTGACATCGACTACTACGACTTCGAGTTGGTAATCGGACTTTTGGAGTTGTTTCTTACCTGGTAGGGTGAAGGCTCTCGAACTCACAAGAATATCTTCAATTCTTCGGATGATTCTATATGCTGTTGATTCATTTACTCCCCACGCTTGCCCGATATGAAAATAAGTTCTGTACTCTCTCCAGTATTCCAATGTCATTAATAATCTGTCTTCTAGGCTCAACTTACTTGGTCTTCCTGGTGGTTTGTCTGACTCCACTTGTCTCAAAACTGATAGCATCGCCTCGAACGTTTCAGGTTGTACCCCACATAAGCGTTTGAACTCTGGTGGCTTCAGCTGTTTCACCGCATCGTAGGTCATGGTTTTTGCTCTAGTTATCTCACCTTTCCTACCCTTTTGCAAGAGGTCTAGTGAATCAAAACCCAATTGCCGCTATAGCCAATCGCCTCTGCTCCGGAGTCACTTCTAGATAACGCTGTAACGTGCCCAAGTCGTTGTGTCCTGAGATCTCCTGGATGTGGCGTATAAGGGTAAGAGTAGCACGTTTAGTGTTTCGACCAGAAAAGAGGTATGGGGTCATGCTCTAATACCGATATTCTTGGATAATTTCCTTTAACAAATGGGTAGCGGTTTAAAATATTTGCTAACTCCGATTCAATTAAAGTTGGTATTTCTATACCTGCGACTGTTTGTATAATTGTGTTCTCTCCTAGCCTCGGGAAAAAATAAAGATAAACTCCTTTACTGGCTTCCCAAGGACTAAGGTTGATGCGCACACCATTACATTTAGTTTTCCACTTCCTAACTTTAGCTTGACCAATTTTTCGTCTTTCATATTCTTGCCATTTTGAATTAGTTGATTTTCTTTTATTGTTAGCTCTAATGACATTACTGACTGCCCCTGTGTTGCTCTTTGAGCTTAGTCCGCCAATGGTGGTGTCATTTTTGAGAATTGAAAAGGGGTATTTCAGATGTACAATAGGTAGGGAGGAATCTAAAGCCTGTTCAAATCCCATAACTACTACATCTAAAGCCACCAGTTTACAGAGAGTCTGCCGTAATGCTGTTTCGGCTGGAGTAATTTTTTTTACTGGTACTGACGTTCGGTTAAACAAAGGCTGATAAAAATTAATGAAATAACTTTCAGTATCTGCCAAAGCTTTTTGGTTATTAGAGCAACTTAACCAAGCTATAACAACGCGATTTCTCCGGTTGATTATGCTAAGTTGTTCTAGCCGATGATGGTCTTTCCATCTAGCTAATAAGTTAATTGCCTTACCAACATACAAAACACGATTTTTTGAGTCAACTGCAAAATAAACAGCCGGACATTCAGGCAAATTATTTCTCTGTGATAAAGACAGACATGGTAACTTAGACAAATCAAATCCAGGGAACATGACGTGACTTTTTTCTACTGATTGTTGCTTTCCTGCGGACAGGAGGGGTTAATAGTTTTCTTGTCAAAATCCATTTTTAGCTATGGTGGAATTTAGGAATAATAAAGAGGTGGTGAAAAGCCATGAAGATTTGCCTAGTTCGCTCACCCCTCAAAACCCAATTGCTGCTACTGCCAATCGCCGCTGCAAGGAGCGTCACCTCCAGATAGCGCTGCAATGTCCCCAAGTCGTTGTGTCCTTTCTTCCAAAAGAATACCAATTCCGTTGCTGAAAATCGGAGAAGCGAGCCTTGGAGCGGCTTTCCGAGGTGTTTCCTAGCTGAAATCTTTCACCTTGCCTTCCAAGGATGAGATATTCATAAAGCTGTCTTTCCCCCACCCTGCATGGATAGCCTGACGATTGCCTGCCAAACCTTGATGAGCGCTCTTTTAACCCTCATGCCTTCGGCTTACCAACAAGACACACTCAAAGCCTTGCTGGGATTGTTCTTAAAACCAATCGGTCGCCCGTTACCAGAGCATTGTCAAGTCAAATCCCCAGGTGCTATCAGCCGATTTCTCAACCACTACCCTTGGCCTACCCGACAACTGATTCGGAGCATAAGAAC
>JAFASY010000265.1 GCA_019244235.1 Chroococcidiopsidaceae cyanobacterium CP_BM_ER_R8_30 | reverse complement strand
TCTAACTCTTGCCATTGTTGTTGCAATTTTTCGTGATCTGTTAAACCAATATCAACATGGATACCAACAATCTCATCGGCAATGCTGCGGGCATAATCAAGTGCTTCTACTGTTCCTTTATTGAGTTGACCAACAATCACTACTGCCGGGTGGGTTACGACTTCCACTTTTGGTCTGGGAATGTAACCTCTAGGTCCCATGTCCTTAATACTGACCTCCTCAGCTACAAATTGATAGTGGCGTTTAATCGCCATGAATATGCTCACCAAGATCGGAACTGCCACTACAACTATCCAAGCTCCCTCCCCAAACTTTGAGATTAAAATCACAACCAGAACCACTGCTGTAGTTACAGCTCCCAAGCCATTCATCAGTGCTCTAGGTTGCCAACCTGGGCTCTGCTCTTTGTACCAATGGCGGACCATTCCACCTTGGGAGAGGGTAAAGGATGTAAATACGCCTAAGGCATAAAGAGAAATCAGCGCGTTAACACTGCCATTGAAGATAACGATCAAGATAGCGCCAAAGATGCTGAGTAAAATAACGCCATTGGAGTAAACTAAACGTTCGCCTAACAATGCTAATTGTCGGGGCATAAAGCCGTCACGAGCTAACAGAGAAGACAGCCTAGGAAAATCTGCATAGCTGGTATTAGCGGCTAAAACTAGAATAAATAGCGTAGCATATTGGAGAAATAGGTAAAGCAGACTATCTCCAAAGATTCTGGGTCCCACATCCCCAATGACTCTACGTGCTAATAGGGACAGTACAGTTTGAGCGCCTGTGGGATCGGGGGTGATGTGGTAAGCGTTGGCGAGGAAAGTAATGCCTAAAAACATCGAGCCCAGAATTGAACCCATATAGAGCATTGTGATGCGGGCATTTTTCCACTCTGGCGGCTTAAAGGCTGGTACACCGTTAGATATTGCTTCTACCCCTGTGAGCGCTGTACACCCTTGAGAAAATGCCCGCAAAATTAGAAATATCCCCAAAGGTTCTGGGTGACGTAGAACCTCGGTTGCGAATGTAGGTGTAGCAGCGTTAATGTTACCAGTGGCTATCTTAAACACACCAACAGCAATCAGGATAACAACACTGAGGATAAAGGCATATGTCGGGACCATAAATATCTTGCCCGATTCCCGCACTCCTCTCAGATTAGCTAGCATGATCAAAAAAATGACTGCCAAGCAAACTTCAATCTTGAACGGCAGTAGGGCTGGATACACTGAGTTAAGTGCATCTATCCCAGACGCAACACTCACTGTCACTGTTAGAACATAGTCGATCATCAGTGAAGCACCAGCGACTAGCCCTGGAAAGACCCCCAGGTTATCACTGGCTACGATGTATGCTCCACCACCACTAGGATAGGCACGGATAGTTTGTTGATAGGATAGGGTAATTATTAGTAGCAGTAGCGCGATCGCCACTGAAATCCACACAGAATCACCAAGAATCGGAGCGCTCCCAGTGAGTACCAGTACCTTGAGAATTTCCTCTGTTGCGTACGCGACGGAGGAGAGCGCATCTGAGGAAAGCACCGCCAAGGCGGCAGCCTTATTCAACCGTTCGTGACTACTAGCACTCGTAGGTAACGTTTTACCGATTAAGATTTCCTTGAGTCGAGTAAAGGAAGACATACCAAAGTACACCTTAGACTTGCTTGTGCTGCCGCCTGACTGGTTGATATGCCAGTCATCACGCAATCAATATTGAAATTTTGGCAGATTCAGGACCAATTGATGGTAATTTCTTTGTCTACTCTCTATGACTTTTCCTGGTAGAAGGTGCGAACAACTAACACGTACTAGTTGTATTTGTCATAGTAGACGCAACTGATTATCTAAACTCGCCATCTGCGAATGGCTCGACTGCCCTGTGACTGTAGTCAGTTCTGCTTCAAAGCGAGTTAAGTCAGGCGCCTCTTGCGGCTCGGCTGCTAGCAGGTAATGCGCTGCTTCCAGCATCTCATCAGCAATATCCTTCAAGTCTGCTCGATTATTCAAGTAGGCTTTTAGAGCGTCCATGGGATCGAGGCTGTTACTAGCTCCTAGTTCTGGCAGGCGAGGTCGAGCTAGCTGGCTGACGAGTTCTGGGTGAATTGTGTAGCTATGGGCAGCGCTCAAAGCCTGGTGCAGTAACACTGGATCGATTTGATCCAACTGTTCAGAGCGGAGTTTGTAAATCAACCGCACTACAGCATCCTGGATACGCTTTTTCTCTATTGCTTTGTGCAAGCTTGCTTGCGAGTCATCCGCGCTAGACACATCAACTTCTATAGTATGGAAGGGTCGAACTGGCAAGGGACAAAATTCCCACTGAGCGCTGCCTCGCTCTAGTTGTACGATCACAAAGCCTTTTTCTTCTTTCTCTTCGCTGAAATCAACTCGCTCGATACTGCCTGGATAGATAATGGGAGGATCGTTGGACTTGTTGAGGTTTTGGTGCCGATGGACATGACCCAAGGCAACATAGTCAAAGCAAGGGCGCGTTAACAATGAGAGGGGAATTGTAAAGCCTTTTCCCACTGCTAAGAAGCGCTCAGCCCCCAAATTGGCGTTGTCAGTCATCAAGTGACCGAGTAGGACAGTTGGTACATCAGGTTTGAGACGGCGGATTTCGCCTTCTAGGGCAACTCGAAGACGTTCGATCAACAACTGGTTAACTTCTGCCAACGACAACCCTTCAGTTTCTGGGCGAGTCAGCAAACTAGAGCGAGTTAGCCAAGGGAGGGTGATAACCTGGACTGGACCACTACGGGTTTGAATGTGGTGGGTCATCAAGCGATCGCCCACAACAAACCCCGGTACTCCTAGGGTGCGATAGATACATAAACTTGCACCCCCTTGCCCTTGAGAATGCTGATCGTGGTTGCCTACCAGTAGAACAGTGGGAATTTGGGCATCTACTAAGCGGCGGAACTGACTAGCGAAGGCTTCTTGTACAAATGGCGGTGGTGTAGCATCAGGGAAGGCATCGCCGCCAAATAAGACAAGATCGACTGAGGAAGCGATCGCTTGGTCAATACAGCGCGATAGTGTGCTGACAAAATCCTCCAGCCGTGTATTTAACCCAGTTTCTGGATTAATGCGTCCGTGGGAAAAGCCACTGCCGAGATGGATATCAGATAAATGCAGGACTTTGATCATTCTCAGGTGTTAGGAAAGCTTTCTATATCAATACCCTACACTCTTCCTCTTTTACCTCACAACCGTCAGCGGAGCATTCAGGATGACTACGAAACCTACCTCTTGGTTCCTAATTGCTAACTTACAGTGAGTAACCATGAAATTAAATGGGGTTGTGCCCTGGGGAAGAACACTAGAAGAATATAAGCTGATGTTTGCTCTGTCAGATGCAGACTTAAGCAAAAAAATTGTTGGATGTGGTGATGGTCCAGCTAGCTTCAATGCCGAGATGACAGAACTTGGATACTCTGTTGTGTCTATCGATCCCGTTTATCAGTTTTCTGCTGAACAAATCAAACAGAGGGTTCAAGAAACTTATGAGCCAGTTATCTCGCAAGTTAAGCAGAATGTAAATCGCTACTATTGGAAGAACTTTAGCAATGCAGATGAACTTGGTCTTGCTCGTCTTGCTGCAATGGACAAATTTTTATTGGACTATGAAACGGGTGCTGCAGCAGGACGCTATTTACCTCAATCTTTACCGAGTTTAGAACTGTTCGACGATCAATTCGAGCTATGCGTGTGTTCCCATTTACTCTTTCTATACTCTGAACAGCTATCACTCGATTTTCACCTTGCATCCATTCACGAACTCCTACGGATATCTCCAGAAGTTCGGATTTTTCCCTTGCTAAAACTTGATTGTGAACTATCACCCTATGTTGAGCCTGTTGTTCAGGAGTTTTCTAGTAGAGGTTGTAATGTAGAGGTTCGGTCAGTTGCTTACGAGTTTCAAAAAGGTGGCAACCAGATGTTGAAGATCAATAGATAAGCAGTTAGAAGAACACTTAATCGAATGACTTATTAAACCTTGCTAAGCAGTCTCGGTTTAATTGTTAGTCTATGAGGGGGCTTGTATTCCCCTTGACGAGCGTTTTTAAAGGTTCTTTCATACCCTAGCTCCTAGTTCCTTCTTTGTCAACCAGAAGAAATCGCCCAAACAGTGGTTTTTCTGTTTCTGATGCTGCCAGCTATATGACTGGACAGTCCTTAGTCGTGGAGGAAGGATTCATAGCTAATTAATCAACTGTCCAATCCTCTATCACTAATCCTGGCACTTTGCTGAAGTCGCTAGTATTCCGGGTTAACAATACCAAGTTTCGCGATAGAGCAATTGCAGCTATTCGTAGATCCATCGTGGATACACGAATCTTTAGTACTCGTAATTCATCAAAAATCGTGACTGCTCCAGCGTCAAACGGCAGAACCGGAGCCGCTGAAAAGCCTTGAAGAATTTCTGACAATAGCATATATCCACGCATCACATCCGCAGTTGTGCGGGCACGATTGATGAAGTTATGGGTACCAAGAACCTGCTCATGAAAACTGATAATGCATAAAGCAAAATCTGTTGATGAGTGTTGAGCAATTCGGGCAACTAAATTTGCAAACTTTGAACCTGAACGTCGTTGTAGAAAACTGATGTGGTCAGTGTCGAGCAAATATCTCACGCCTGCTCATCACGCTCGTCAATTGGTTTGTCAGCTTGGCGAAAAGAACGTCCATACTCTAATACTTTAAGAAAAGTAGATTCATCAGAGATTGAGCCAATGAGTTTGTCAAGCCAGCTGCTGGAAGTAGAGTTATTATCAGATTTGCGTTTAAGCTCTGCAACCTCTTGCTCAAGAGTTGCTAAGCGATGTTCGAGAGTTGCTTCATCTAACATGATTTTCTTAGCGCTCTTAATAAAATGAAGTTCTTCGGCACTTCTCTTCAGTATAGGCTTAGATAACTGTGGTTTGCAGCAGTAGGTTCTCGGTAGTATAAAAAGTCGTTATAACGGGCGTGAAGACTCTTCGCGCGTCTTTGGGGATAGTAGCCGCTGATAAGCCATTACGCTGCTCCAGATATAGGCGATGGCAGCGGTTTGAAAAATACTAGTTATTATTCAATGTCAAAATACCTGGAACTCGATTTGTATTATAATGTAGTATAAATAGTAAAAATGTAGCGCATCGAGCAGTTGCTTAGTTGGCAAAAGGTGTATGAATCAGAAAACTTACTTAAAAGTGCCCTTTGTTTGGGAAGAGCCTAAGCCGCTGATCGACGTTCCATCTCGATTGAAATTTAAACCTGTTTCAGCTGTAGGTGATGACATATTAATTTCATCTGTGGCAAGTGTGATGGCTTCGTCACTCGATGCAAATCATCAGAAGAAAATCTTAGAACGAGATCCTCAGCAAGCAGCTGATATGTTTCTCAAGTCGGCAAGAGAAGGATATTCATATAAAGATGAATGGTGGCAATTCGGGGTCAATGAAGAGGGAGAGATAGTCGGGTTTGTGCTTCCAGTGATTTTTAAAGGTTGCACGAAAGATGGTTTAGAAGAAGGAACAATTTACGATATAGGGGTCTTGCCAAAGTATAGAGGTCTTGGGTACGGAAACGACTTGCTGTCACAAGGAACACGGGTATTACAAGAACTAGGAGTTTGGCGAGTGTTTTGTGATACGGCTGTAAATAATGTGCCGATGATTTCTATTTTTCGACGGGTTGGGTATAGGCAGTATAGTGAATCTTGGAACGTCCCATTTAAATGTTATGTAGTGTGCGGCTAACAATAATGATTACATTCGATGAGTTTAAAAAATTAGACATTAGGATAGGAACAGTTTTATCTGCGACTAAAGTTACAGGAACAGATAAACTTTTACATCTTGAGATCGATGTAGGGAGCGAGACAAGAAGCATTGTTACTGGACTGGCTGAGTTTCTTGAGCCTGAATATTTTATTGGTAAGCAAGTCCCTATAGTTGTCAATCTTGCACCTCGAAAACTCAGAGGTATTGAGAGTCAGGGAATGCTTTTAGCCATAGACGTTGACGGTCATCCAGTTCTTTTACATCCTGAGCGCGATGTACCACCAGGTAGCAGTGTTCGATGAGATTTTTATGGTTACTCTTAATTGTTCTAAGGGACGCTAGGAGGTTGATATGTTTATCACCTCATGCGAACTCAGGTAAAGATTTAAGGCTGTGTGAGCAGCGTTTCTTGGACCGATTGTAACTTTACCATCTTCGAGCTAGCCCGGTAGCAGTCCGAATGATGGAGTGCTGATGAGAGCGGAATTGCAACTCATACTCATTACGAGTATGATTTAAGTATAGGTCATCGACAATTAAGCCAAATAGGAATCAACGTATGGGCAGACTACAAGGGAAATACGCCCTGATCACTGGCGCTTCACAGGGGTTGGGCTTGCAGATGGCAATTGCCTTCGCACGTGAAGGAGCGGCAGGGCTTGCCATTGTTGCGCGTGGGGCTGAGCGACTCGAAGACGCTCGCCGTTTGATTCAAGCCACCGCGCCTGAAACAACTGTGTTGGTGATCGCCGCGGATGTCAGCCAACCGCAAGATATTGAACGAGTCGTGGCAACGACGCTCAATGAGTTTCAAGGACATCTCGACATTTTGATCAATAATGCATCAGCGATCGGACCCTCACCAATGCCCTTTTTGCTCGATTATCCATTAGAAGATTTCCGTACAGTTCTCAATACCAACTTGATCGCACCGTTTCTGCTGATCAAGAAAGTCCTGCCCGCCATGATTGAGAGCGGCGGCTCGATCGTCAACGTGACGAGTGATGCAGGTATCACGGGGTATCCGGGTTGGGGGGCGTATGGCATTTCTAAGTTTGGACTCGAAGGACTGTCGCAAACCTGGGCAGCCGAACTCGAAGACAGCCAAGTTCGCGTCAATTGGGTCGATCCTGGGAATATGAATACCGCAATGCACCGGGCGGCTGAACCCGAAGAAGATCCAAGCCAATGGGCTGACCCCAAAACCGTCACAGATATTTTCGTCTATTTGGCATCGGATGAATCCAAAGCTGTACATGGGCAACGATTTGAGGCACAGGATGAGGATGCCACTCACGTAGCAGCTTAAGCGTTGGCACATTTTTAAGTAAACAGGAATTATTCATGTCTGCCCCCTTTTCCTTCACGCTTCCCTCAGAGCTTTCTGCCAAAGCGCCACCAGAGCGTAGAGGTATTGCTCGTGATCGCGTGCGATTGATGATTATCGATCGCCAAACCTCCCATGTCGAACATAGCCGCTTTAATCAATTAGGTAACTTTCTCCGTCCTGGTGATTTACTTGTCTTCAATTCCAGTCGCACCCTTCCTGCCGCCCTGGAAGGAAGCGAAGCGCTTAGAGGAACCTGCATGCAGGTGCGGTTAGCCGAGCATCTTCCCGATGATGCTTGGCTAGCGTTGCTGCTGTGTCAGCAGGGCGAGCCGTTTACCTGTGGGTTGCAAATCGGAATGCAGATTCACTTCAGTCCACGACTAAGTGCGATTGTCGAGGGGCGCGATCGCAACATTCCCCGACTTTGGAAACTGCGATTCTCTCAATCCGGCACCGAATTAATCAACACGCTCTACTATCTAGGGCAGCCGATTCGTTACGAGTATGTCTCTGCTCCTTGGGATTTAGACTATTACCAGACCGTTTATGCTAAAGAACCGGGGTCAGCCGAAATGCCCTCTGCTGGTCGAGCCTTCACCTGGAAGTTATTGTTTGAGCTACAACGACAAGGCATCCAGACAGCCCATATTGTTCTGCATACGGGGTTGTCCTCTTACATGGATGACGATCTTGATGCCCAGCATCTTGCTTCGGAAGAGGAGTACTTCATTAGTGAGGCGACGGCTGCAAAAATTCATCAAACGCATCAGGCAGGTGGACGAATCATTGCGGTTGGAACGACCGTCGTTCGAGCGTTAGAGTCGGCAGTGGATGCAACAGGCAAAGTGCAGGCCAAGCACGACTACACGCGCTTGCGGATTACCGAATACCACCAGTTGAAAGCTGTGGAGGGGTTGTTAACCGGATTGCATGAGCCAGAAGCCAGCCATCTTGATCTGCTCACCGCGTTTCTTCCGGCTAACGTGATTCAATCGGCTTATGGCGAAGCTGTGCAGCAGGAATATCTTTGGCATGAGTTTGGCGACCTCAATTTGATCGTCTAACCGGGACAGATGTTGTCTGGGAAACACCACCCGCTCAAAGTACCACTTGAGCTATATTCACACTTTACCAAAGTGAAGATTTATGAGGGTAAAGACTTGACTCAGAAAATCAAGTATTACCTTGGCGCTGGATATTTGAGCGGTCTCTAGCATGGATAGTGCGACATCGACGACTGACCATTGATTATGAAGCTTTGCCTGCTACTTCCGAAGCCTTTATCTATGCTGCTATGGTTCGACTTATGGTGAAACGATTAGCGTAGCCATTTATACTTCAAGAGACATCCTTTCAGCTTATCCTCTGTCGAGCCATTAATCTGGCAAACAATCCCTCTTGCTGACTCAATTCCTCAAATTTACCCTGCTGCACAACTTGACCCTTTTCAATCACGTATATCCGATCTGCATTCTGGATAGTACTCAGACGGTGAGCGATGACAACTCGCGTGACCTGCAATCTTGCCAGACTATCACTAATAATTGCCTGGGTTTTATTATCTAAAGCGCTGGTGGCTTCGTCAAATAACAAGATTTTCGGCTTAAGGACTAAAGCTCTAGCAATCAGGAGTCGCTGTCGCTGTCCTCCAGATAGGTTGCCGCCGCCCTCACTCACAACCGTTTCCATCCGCATTGGCATAGCCGTAATGTCATCTGCAAAGCCAGCCATTCTCGCTGCTTCCCAGGCTTCAGCTTGAGTAATTAAAGCTCCTCCAGCAATGTTCGTGAAGATACTACCGGATAGTAACCTGCCACTCTGGAGGACGACACCGAGTTGTCGCCGAACTGCCTGAAGATCTAGCTTTGCTAAATCCTGAAAATCGTAGTAAATAACGCCTGCTTCAGGTGTTTCAAATCCCAATAGAAGGCGCAATATCGTAGACTTACCGCTACCGGAGGCTCCGACTAAGGCAATAAATTCTCCGGGTTCCGCACGCAGACTCACATCGTCCAGAATTAAGGGTCCATCTGCTTGATAGCGAAAGCTTACATGATCCAGGGACAACCGACCGGACAGCCTATCAGGATCAGTTTTGCTATCCTCAACCTCTAACTCAGCCCGTAGAATTGGCTGGGCACGCTGCCATAGGTTTAGAACTTGCAGCGAGTTCACAAGGGTATTGCTGAAGGCGGTGGCGCTGGTTAGAAAAGTCCCAAAGGCAACATTAAATGCGATAAAGTTACCTGTTGTTAGGGTTGTTGTACCGGCTTTCTGAGCTTGATGAATCGACAATACCGCAATCCAAAACAGCAAGATTGAGCTAATCGGTGAGAGTACCACGTTGAACAGATTGAGGCTATCCGCAATTTGCTGCACTTCCAACGTCAGCTTTTCTCGCTGGCTATACTGTCTGCCCCAATAGGCAAAGGCACGTTTTTCTGCTCCACTGACCCGAAGTTTCGAGATCCCGTTGATCAACTGCACTGAGTTCCCAAAGAGATTTCCCTGAAGGGTGAGTAGCGCTCGATTTTTTTTGAACGTGAGCAGCCCGTGAATGGTCGTCACGATGATGGACACCAATGCTAAAAGACCTGCTATCAATGCCAGTTCCTGACTGTAGTAGAACATTAATCCTAAATTCAGGAGGGCAAAAAGACTGGTGAGAATTGTAGTGAGTGTAGAACCACTTAAGATACGGCGGATCTGAGTGATTCCAGAAATGCGAGATTGGAGATCTCCTGTAGAGTAGTACCGAAAAAAAGCGGGTTTCAGCTTAAGCGTGCGATCCCAGACTGCTGCCTGAGTAGGCGCATCCGTGGCAATTTCTAACCGTAGCAGCGTGAACGCCTGGGTTAACTGAAACATAGCAACTCCAAAAGCAGCCCCCAGTAACGCTAATCCCATTTGCAGCAGTAATCCTTTATTGGCGTTGGGGATTACCTGGCTCACAATCTGACCCATCAAGATTGGGGTGAGCATGGTCAGCAGCGTGGCGGAAATGGCAGTCAAGCCAACTAATAATAGATTTCTAGATTGTCCTCTAAAAGCAAACCGTAATATATCTACGGGTTTGAGAGGTTGATTGGGCAGGGAGCGATAGAACGTGCAGGCTTCAGCAGACAGGGTAGCGGCGATCGTGCTATCCACTGGGGTGTAAGTCATGGCGACCGGATCAAACAGCTTGTAGCGATTCCCCTTGATCGGCAAGAGTGCCACGGGAGCATCATCGTGTGTGTAGCCGAGTAAGGGACCGGAATCTTGAAGCCACCATTGGTCTGATAGCCGAATTCGCCGCATCCGTATCCCAGAGGCTCGCACAATGGCTTCTAACGGATCTTTCACCCGCGCGATGTCCTCTGACTTAGCGGGCGGATAAATGGTCACTCCCAATGCTTTTCCCAGTACCCCCATCGCGGTTAGTAGCGGATCTTTCTGCCGGACCAGAGCAACGGGTTCTTCCGGTTGCAGAATGGATGCTAATGCCTCAAACGTTGACTCTGTAGCTTGCTGATCTAGGCGTTGCCGCTCCTGCACCCGCTGTTCTGCCTTCTGGAGGGCTTCCTGCTCGACATAATCAACGTACTCCAGCAATAGGTTCTGTGTCATCTCGATCCCATGCAGCAAGGCATCGGGATGCTGGATCGCTGAAATGGGTTGCAAGGTCAAGTTAGTGCTACCCAGTGATCGCAACCACATTTGGGAACTGAGTGGTACAAGCCCCGATGATGCGTCAAGCACGATCTGATCGAGGTCCATCCATACAGCCTTACCCTGAGTCAGCGTTACCCAGTAGACCTGCTCAGCCTCAGGCTGCAATAGCTGCCCTTCGGTTAGATAAACCAATTTGCTTTCCTTCAACTTCTTAGGAGCGGCGGGTTGAATGATAGAGGGTGGATCGAGTTCCTGCAAAAACACCGAGCCGAGTTTATTCACCCACTGGTCGATTGCAGCCAGCAGAGATTGTTGCTGAAGGGTTGAGCCAAGAGGGTTGTCTCCATCGATCGCCTGACGCAAGTCTGTTGCCGATACCTTTAATAGTTCTGCCTCTCCATCAGCAACTGCTATCAACTGGCAAGGATTATGGTCGTCCTGGAAGAATTTGCCGAATAGAATTTCTCCTGAACTGGCGCTGAACAGGTAGCGCCGGGGTCCATCCGGAGTGCCTGCGATCGTGTGGATGAGAAACACAGAGATATTGCCATTCACGACCCAGGCGGACAACGGCTCATCTAAGAGTAGCGGCTGTCTACTCCGAAGTTTGTAGCGTATACCTGGTAAGCTATTGAGACTCATTCAATGCCTCTCCTTCAGACCGAATCAAGTCTGCGTACAGTCCTTGTTGCTGCCATAGCTCCTCGTGTGTTCCGCGCTGCACCACTTTGCCTCGCTCTAACACAATAATTTCGTTACAATCTCGAATCGTACTTAAGCGGTGGGCAACAATGATGCAGGTGCAACTGCGTTGGTTCAGATTCTGGAAAATAATTTGTTCCGTTTCCGCATCGAGCGCACTGGTCGCTTCATCCATAATCAGGATGGTAGGGTTGTTCACGAGCGCGCGAGCAATCTCTAGTCGTTGTCGCTGACCGCCACTGAGGTTGGTGCCGCCTTCCAGCAGTTCAGCATCATAGCCTCTGGGCAGGGCAACAATGATGTCGTGAATGGCTGCGTCTTTACAGGCTCGCACAAGATTGCGATCACTCACGGTAGTATCCCAAAGGGTTAAGTTATCCCGCACCGTTCCTGAAAACAGAAAAATGTCCTGTGCTACCATCGCTAGAGAACCAGTCAGGACGGAACGTGGGATCTGATGGCGAGGTTTACCATCGAACAAAATCTCTCCAGAGAACGGCTGATAAAGCCCCGCAACTATGTTGGCAATTGTGGATTTACCAGAACCGCTACTGCCAACGAGGGCAACCCGCTGTCCGGGTTCAATAGAGAGACTGAAGTTCTCAATCAAAGGCGGATCAAGCGGGCTGTAGCCAAATGTAACTTGATTTAGATCCACATAGCCCTGCAAGTTAAACCTGGTAGAGTCGCGAGATACTTTTATTTGCTGGATAGGTAGTTGCTCCTGGAAGTCTTGTAGGTTCCTATCTACAGGGTTTTCCAGGACATCATCAAGGCGGTCAATATTCCCGACCAATTCTTGTAACTGTTGTCCCAGCGTGACCAGACTGCTAATCGGACTGAGAAATTGCCCCAGCAAAAGCTGAAAGGCAACCAACCCCCCCAGACTGAGTTGTCCCTCCATCACACTTAACCCCCCCAGAACCAGCACTGCCATATTTGCCAGGTTGGTGAGTAAGCTGGGCAACACCCCTAAAGCCTGCGTTTGTACACTGAGTTCCTGCTGGCTATTCGTTGCTTTTGTGTAATATCCTGCCCAGCGACTAAAGAAGTCCGACTCTAGCCCAGAGGCTTTCAGCGATTCGATACTTTGAAGTCCGGAAATTGCAACTGCCGCCACCTTGCCCTGATCCTGAACTAAGCTCATGTTGGCATCGATCCGCTGGCGCGATACCCATTGCAGAGCGAGAAAACTCATCGCAGCAAAGAGAAAGGCGATCAGGGTTAGCGCAGGGCTATAAGCCGCCATCACAATCCCAAAGACGATCATCATAATGATATCAATGGTCGTTGTGGCTAATTGACCAGAGAGTGTACTTGCAACGTCGTCATTGAGATTGAGCCGATTACTGATTTCTCCAGCAAACCGCTGGGCATAAAACTCCATTGGTAGGCGTAGCGCGTGCCAGAAAAACTGCTCAGACATGCTAATTCCTAGTTTGATCTTGAGGCGACGCAGGTAGCGCAGTTGCGTTTCTTGGATTGCAAAAATTAGCAATCCGGCAAGCCCAATTCCCAATAGCAGCGGACGTAACCAGTCTTCCCGCTGTTGCCCCAACACTTGATCAACAAATTGCCCTGTAAACACAGGCAATGCCAGTTTGGGAATTGATAGATACAATCCTGCAAGTAAACAGCCCAGCAAAGCTGCTTGCGAGCTTTGTAAACGCTTGTAAAGCGATGGAATGAGGCGGCGTTTACTCCCTCCTTTACGGAAGGTTGCGCCCGGTCTAATCATCAGCACGACACCGGTGAAGCCTTCGTCAAATTCTTGAAGAGAAATGTGGCGACGACCGACAGCCGGGTCAGAAATATAGACTTTGTTGTTATGAAACCCCTCAACAACTACAAAGTGATTAAAGTTCCAGAACACAATGTATGGTGGCTCTACGGTTATGAGGTCTTCCAGTTCATACTTATACCCTTGGGCTTCCATGCCGTATCTTCGGGCTGCTCGCACCATCTTGCTAGCCTTACTTCCATCCCGGGAAACCCCACAAGCTTGGCGTAATTCCGTTAAGGGCACAAACCTTCCGTAATAGCTCAGGATAATTGCTAGCGCCGCCGCGCCACACTCTACAGCTTCCATCTGAAGGATGGTCGGGGCGATAACACGTTTGCTTTGGGGCTTGAGCCGTTTGATGATCGGTTTCCACATAACAGGACTGCTCCAGTCAAATCTAATTCCCTAGTCCGGTAATTGACCTTAGCAACGGCATCGCGAAGGTAATAGGGGCACGCCGATCCACTGTGACCAATGTGGTTGTCGTCGTGTTAGGAAGAACCCGCAATTTCGGTCCTTTTCCTGACGACCATGCATAGCCACTGAAATTATCTGGATTCAGATGCAAAGCCGCGCTAACCTGAATTACTCGTCCGTTAGAGGTCAACTTATGTCCTAAATCCGGAGAGCCGGTGATCACACCCACAGTATCAGCCGTAACTGGAAAGGTATAAACCTGTTTAACCGTTGCTAGTATCCCCCCATAGTCTTCTCGCTTTACCGTATCGGGGGTAATTTGCATCTCCATTCCGGGTTGGATCTTTTTGCCATCCCCAATCGAGAAGTAAGCCAGCCCCACTTGGGACAAATTTATACTCCCATGCTTCAGATGCAGAGTCAAAATGCTCTGTCCAGCATTAATGACTTGTCCAGGGACAACATTGATTTCAAGCACCTTGCCTGTGCCGGTGCTAACAATTTGACCTTGTTCCTTCAAGGATTGCTCCAGACGGGCTATCGTCTGCTGACTCTCCCGCAGTTGTTGTTGCTGATTATCTTGAGTTTGTCGCTGTTTAAGTGCTAAGCTCCTTTCCTTGCTATTGAGTCCTAACAACTTTGTCTGGAGATCTTGGAGCTTACTCAGGTTCTCTTGATACTGTTGCTCAATCTGAGCTTTCTGAACATCTAACTGACTGAGCTGTGTGTTCAGGCTAGCAATTTTTTCAAGGTTTTGCAGATAATTCTGCTGTGTCTGCAAGACTTGAGCAACCGCGATAATGCCTTGCTGCTGTAACTGTTGCTCAGACTGTAAACTTCTCTGTAGGCTCTGACTCAAAGGCTGAAGCTGTTGGATCTGTACCTCACTACTTTGTTGCTGTCGTTTGATTGATGCTAAATTTCTATTCTTAAGCAGATCGGCAAATAATATAGCCTGTTGCTTCTGCTCCTGAAGGCTCTGTCGCTGCTGCTCAATCTGTTCTCTATCAATCTGATTTTGCTGAGCTTGAACCGTGTTCTCGGCCTGAAACTGTGCAAGTAAGTCTGCTAGCTTTTGACGTTCCTGCTGCAATTTTTGTTCGATATCAGACTGATCGAGGATTGCAAGAACTTGTCCTTTTTTAACCGATTCCCCCAACTGAACTTTAAGGCTGACTAAGCGTGCATTTGCAAGGGATTGTTCCTGAACTACATCCCGTGGAATCACCAAAATTCCCTGCCCTGTTACCGTAATAGGAATTCGTCCGAAAATACTCCAGGCAACAACTGAGGAGACCAAGATACCTTGAGTACCCAGCCACCACCAGCCCTTAGGACGGACAATCTGAATCAGTTGATCTAGTCTTTCGGGAGAGGATAGCCGATCGAGAGATTTTTTTCGAAAAACTTTGTACATTTGCTTTGAATCACATATATATAAGAATAAGCGAAAAATTTCCTGCCAGATCCGTAATATTCTATTAAGGAAAGTGAATTAAACAAGCTGCAATTCTCGTGGAATAGGTATTTTATTAAAATGGCTGACGCCCCCTGTTGCTAGGGCTTGATGCCATCCCTACAGTTTGATTAATCTTACTCCTCAACATTAATCAAACAAGAGAACCGAAGGCAAACCCTCTAGTGTGACCAAACGCAGCAGTGTGTAGCCAATTCCAGCCTCACCTCGGAAGAAACCCGGAGCATAGATGCTCGCAGGCAGAGCATGTTCTAGTTTATATCCGCCGCGTTGTTGGGACTGGAGAAGCACCTGTGACGCATGGAACCAGGCATCGGTGAGTAGTTCAGGTTGCTGAAGCCGAGCGCTCGCTGTAATTAGCAACTCAATCTGCCCCATCTTGCCGCAGCAGAGCTGTTCAACCGCACCCGTGAGGCTGAGAAAACGTTTTGTGGTTTGGATTGCAACTTGAATATCATGATGAACGTTATCGTTGGCAAACCATTCCAGTCCCCCCAAACGAGATAAACCGATTCCCATTGCGCCATGACACCAGCTCGACATGAGCGGCATTTCGATGGGATCGGTATCCTGGAGATTACTTCTTTGGATAATATTAGAGAAGTCGCGTAAATCGGGCCAGTTGCCCGCCACTGGAATAAAGAGGCTTTGTTCATAGGCGATCGCATCTAGAGCTGCTGTGCGAAATTCAGACTGCCCGGAAACCTGCGCCAGGTACAGTAACGCATAGGCAATTCCAGCAGTGCCATGAGACAAGCCCGTGAGGGGTCGCCCATTCAGCGTTTTCCAGGCAATTCCCTGTACCATCGGCGTACTTTCGCTCAATAAATGCTGACCGCACATGATCGCTGACTGCAACACTCCAGCATCCTGGCTCACCCGATACAGCTTCAACAATCCCAGCAGATAACCCGCAGCCCCACTGATAATGTCGAATTGGCGATCCTGTCGAATCAAGTCTGCCGGAAAAAATTTTACCGCTTTCAAAGCGTCTGCAATCAGGGTGTCATCGTCTAAAAACTGACCAATCTGAGTCAGGCTGTAAATCATGCCACCGACCCCCATAGCCATACCGATCTGCGCGTCCTGGTAAGTTGCGGGCTGTTCTAACCGCTGACGAGATTCCTGGAGTGATCGCAAACACAGATCCCGATAGGTGCCTGCTTGCGTCACCTGCTCTAGGGCTGCCAGAAACAGGGCAATGCCCAATCTGCCGTCATATAATCCATTGCCAGTCGGTTGCAGATAAAATCGCTCATCCTGAACCGAAAATTGAGGCGCAATCCAGGTGACACTGCCATCGGGAGCATCGGTCGCCTGATCCTGAAGCCGTTGGGCAATTGCGATCGCTTCTTGCATCAGCACCTCTTGATTCAGTTCAAGATGGTTGAATTCACGCTTGTCTTGCTGCTCAGCAACGCCTTGTTCCCCTGCTGATTCAGTATTCGTTGTACCATGTCCAGAAATGGTTCTTAATCCCAAACTGGCGCGAATCAATTGGGACTGGAATTTCAGATCCGCCTCGCCTAACAGACGAATGCAATCCAGCATTGCCTGAAATCCAGGCTTGCTTAAAAAACCTTCGACCTGACAATCGGGCAGCTTCACAACAGAACTATTGGCAGCGACTGTAAAGCAGGGCACATCCAACTGTTCCATCTGCTGCCGCTCTGCTCGAATTATCGACCAAAACGGCGGTTTGTTTTCTTCAGCTATGATCCATCGCTTCAGCAGTTCTAACCCGATACTGCGATCGATTCCATCCCTCAGAAACTCTGGTAATCTAAGTCTTTTCGTCAGTTTGACGTAGGTATTCGTGCGTCGGAAGACAATCCGGGTGGGTTGATGTTCCATCTGCCACAGGGGGCTATCTGCGGTTAACAATGCCTCCCGCTGCTCCAGCAAGAATTGATACATTTGCTCAAATCCAGCAATTATGGTGTTAATCCACTCGCCGAGATAAGCCGTCTTCCCATTCAAAGTTGGAGCGTTGCTCTTGGGGCAAGGAATTGTAATCTCCTGGAGCTGCAAGGTCATCTGGTCGGTATTGATCTGATACCATTGCAATCCTTTGTAGATTAGGTTCCAGTTTTCATAGCTTCCCAAGCCACTAAAGTCAAAAGCATTACTGCTTTGGTCGATCTTGTCCCAGGCAGGCAGGAGCGCCGTCCGCAGCACAGAGTTTCCCATTTGTTGGAGTGCCATTCCCTGAGCCGTTTGCACCTGCTCTCCAGACTCAGCTGCCAAGCACGGCTGCATCAGAGTTTCGGTATCAATAAAAACGAGATGTTCACCGCTGGCAAGCACATTCTCATAATAGCAATCTGTAGCTTGCAGCACATACAACAAGCAGAGCAGCATTCCAGCCCGTTGATAGAATCGCTCAAGCTGACCTGTATCCTGACAGGGAAGCAGCTCGGCACATTCCACCCAGGCATAATGTTCCCGATGCAGAACTTTCAGGACTTTGAGCGGCAGCGGACAACCGCGATCGTTTAACCAGCTCAGCAGTTGATTATAGGCAGCTTCAATACCCAGCGGTTTGGGTTTGTAAATCAGCCACAAGTGGGGTTCGATCTTCAGTGACAGAACGGTTCGTCCACCCCGATGCGGATCGGATAATGCGGGCTTAACTTCAACCACCTGTCCAAGTTCCTGTCCGGCTGCAAACGTTGTGGTGATCGCTTCCCAGTCTGCATCAAGGTACTGAAGGAACTCAGCGTTTGCCTCAATCCAATGCAACGTTTGCGTGGCTAACAGGCGACCCAGGACAGGATATGCTTGGAAGAACGCGATCAGCTCGTCTTGCAGCATTTCCTGGACAAATTGCAGGTAAAGGCTGTTGCCGGGTTGTCTTTGCAAACTGCTTAGCAGTCGGGAAAAAGAGGATTGCTGGTGAGTTCGCCAGGTTCTGAAGGTCAGGTCGATGGTATCGGAAGCGATGTCAACCAAATGACCTAACAGTGATCGCTCTAAGAGAGCCTGGGAGCGATCGGTAAGCCGCTGGAGACAATCGCCTACCTGGGCTACCAGTCTTTGCTGAGCCACCAGCACAAAGGGCATAAAAATTTCCTCAAAGGGCATAGGCTCATCGGCAGGCAAAAAGCGGTACGTTCCTGGCAAAACAGGGAAAGTAGACGGAGCAAGCTCCAGCACGTCTCGCAGCAACACTGCCCAGTCAGGTAAAGGTACATCTGCGCGCAGTTTAACGGGCATCAGGGCTTGCTTGGCTTGCTCCAGGCTTAACCCATCCCAACTCAAGGTTTGATGAAAACGAGCGCGATCACCTTTGGTAACAGCGTCACACCAGGCATCCAACCGGGATTGTAAGAGGGATTCATTGATCGGTTCTGAAGCTGGCAAGAAGGTTGAAGTGTCGAGTCGTTCGTAAAGTGTGCTTGCCTGAGCAACCAAATGCCGTAACTGGGCGGTTGTCATTCCCGGTTTCGTGCTGTTCGTTGTCATGCTCATCTGTGTTCCCTGTAATCAAAACTGTGTTATGCCAAGACCGCGTCCCGAAATCCCTGGTCTGTTTGCTGCGACGAATACCGCTGAAACTTCGCGAGTGCCTGGAGAACGGTTGCAGTCGTAAAGATACAGGCGCAATCAAATACAAGGCTGCCTTGAATCGTGCCGTGATAAACCCACTGATCAAACCGATCGGGATCTTGATCATCGGGGAAGGGAACCCGCAATCGAGCGGAAGCAGTCCAGGAGCCATTGGACCGTTGTTGGTCTAAAAGCCAGCGAACGATAGAATGGATCGCCGATTGAACCTGGGGATTTTCGGGCTGCAACAGCAGCAATCTCAGACACCAGGCGGTTGCAAAGGGAGAACCCGCAGGATGGTCAGACGTTGCAATATAGCCCTCAGTTGTCAGGCGACTCAGTCCCCACTCGACGGCTTGCGTGATGCGCGTTGAACCGGGTTGATCGACGGTGATCGCCTCTGCTGCCAGTGCCGTACTGTATTCCGGATCTTGCCACCAGTAAGCAGACCAGCCTCCCGCTGCGGATTGGGTGGATTGCAAATAGGTCTGTAATGCTGCGCGACAGTCGGGAGGTAGAATACCGCTGGGAATAGTGGCAATCGCGGCACTGACGCAGGGATGGGAACCGCACCAGCCTGTTAAGTCCTGTTCGGGTGCTCCCTGGATAAAAGCTCGAATCGCTTCGGGACGCTCGTAGGTAGAGAAGCCACCCTCTGAACGTTGATGCGCGAGCAGCGATCGGATCGCCTGCTGAGCTCGGCTGGAATCGGTTTCTCCCATGACGGCGGCTAGCTGAATTGCCCAGCCTGTACTGTCCGCATCTCCAGGTGGGAAGCGATTATATCCCCAAGTCTGATTGGCACGGTGATTGCGAGTTTGCAGCAGTTTCCAGCTCTGTTTCATGGCTGTCTGGATGCGATCGTCGGAGGCACGATCATCAGATACACCAGACAACATTGTGCCGACATAGCCCGTCACCCATTCATCGCTAATTCCTGCGGCTAAGTGAAAATCTGTCCACCACCCTTCTGAATTGCGAGCTGCAAGCAAAAAGGTAACTGCGTCTGACAGGGCTGAATCAAGTGATCGTGCCTGTGCTAGCAACAGTGTACTGGGTTCAAGGTTGGGCGTAACGGTTGAGGACTGGATTTTATTTGATAGAGAGCTTGACAGTAAGCTGACCGGCTGGTGCATCACCCCGAAATAAATTTTCGCAGCAACTGGCAAACTGGGGTGATAGAGCAATTTGATGTGGTTGAGTCCCCGCACATAGATTCGCTCATGCACCGCTTTAGCCAGACTATAGCCGGAATACTGTAATAGGGCGTCTCGTGTTTGCGCCTCACATAATCCTGTCTGCACAAGATAGTTCAGGAGAGACTGCCATTGTCCATTCACACAGGGCAGATAGCGAGACAGGTAGATGCCTTCGATGCCAATTCGTCGATAAATTTGTTCTCCCACATCAATCGACAGGATGATACCGTCGACATAGGGAGTCAGGGCATTGACGCTCGCTTCCAGTTCCTGCGTATTGCCCTGCCAGCCCATTGCAGCTAGGTAAGGGATGAGTTGAGACGGGGCTCCCATCAGGCAAAGACGCACTGCCTGAATGTTTCGGCTTAACATCACGCCGACCTGAAAAACGGTACAGGGAATAGGAAGGCAGGTGAGACATTGAATTAATTTCGTTTCCACACGAGTAGGTAGGGTGTTACCCAACAGCAGCGGCAGTGCCTGTTTCCAGATCCATTCATATTTCGGGGGAATGCTGGGACTGGTGTAAATATTGCTGGGTCTAAACAACATGCCGGGTATGGGCAGATCGGCAGCGTTTTCCAGGTCAAACTCCAGCCACAAATTGTTAATGTGATAGTGCAGCAAAGAGGATGGGTCAGCCCAGACAGCAGAAAACTGCTGAATTTGTTGCCATGCCGGATGGTGATCGAAGATTTCTGGGAGTCGCTGCGTGGGATGACATCCAGCCACAATGGCGGCTTCAGACTTATTAACGTGAATGGCAAAATCGACTTTCGATGAGGCGGAAGCAAGCCGATACTCAAAACCATAGGTGTTCGTCAGCGCATCGGGGAAGAAACGGCTGATCGCTTTCAACTGTTCCAGGACATTAGGCTCAATAAGCGGCGCCAGGTTGGGTTCAATTTGATTGAGTGAATGTTCTAGAGAATATAACCACATTGCACCAGGCTCCTACGATCGCTGATAGACAATCGGATTCATATCGGTGACTGCCAGATCTCCGTTCTGCAAGCCAGGAAGACAGGTATTGAGATTGTGCTGGCGAATGACCGCTGCAAAGTGTTCCTGAGGCAGGGCGTTCGCTGGGACCGATGGCATTAAAACCTTCGCACCATCGGCATAGTAAACAATGACCAGGGCTTGGCGGGTACGTCGATCGGCATTGTGGCGAGAACTGTGCGATGTCCAACCTGAGTGGAAGCTGGCATCTCCTGCTGCCATTGCGCCGTAGTTGCAGAACTGGAAGCCTTGTTGCGCGATCGTGCGTTCAAACTCGTCGAGCGAGGCATCTGTCGGTGTCGAGGTTCCCAGGTAACCTTTGCGATGCGACCCTGTGACAAACGTCATTGGAGCCATATTCACCGATACATCCGAGATGGCAATCCACATCGTCACAATCTGCTGGGTATCGAGGGGCATGAAGTAGCCATCCTGATGCCAGGGGGTGTTGCCGCCACCCTGTTCCTTGAAGTAAGACTGATCGCGGAATAGGCGAACGGTATCCACGCCCAACAAATCAGCCGCAATTTTGCCAAATCGTTTTGCCAGCACAAACTGGCGAGCTGTTGCATCCATCTGCCAAAGATTTTCGACAAATTTCCAGCCTTGACTTTGCCCTGCAACGGATTTCTCCATCGCTTTACGCTCCAGATCGAACCGATCAACAGCTTCGACCAAACCTGGACGATAGGCTGCGATTTCAGTGCTAGAGACAATACCATTGAGCCGCAGGTGTCCCTCCTGTTGAAAGGCTTGGATCTGGGCGGTGGTCAAAGGATAGGAATCATTGAGGTCTGGCAAGATTGGAGAAGGTGAAAGTACGCTCTGCATCATAACGATTTTGAGAAATTGATGAATGACTTCAAGAATGAGAGTGAGGGACAATACTCATCAGGGATTATGATGGCATCGAGAGGGTGTTTAACCTGAAGATAATGATGAACTGGTCTACCTATCCTGAGTTAAACACCCTTCTACGACTGACAGAACAACGTACTGATTGGGTAACTCCTGTGAGAGCGGCTCCCCCTGACACTTTCTCTAGCTCTTGATCAGAAATGACGGTTGTGCCCGATACCGGAGCACTTTGTTCCAGTGGCAACACAAGGTAGAACTGATTCGGGGTTTCTTGCAGTACCTGGATCTGCACTGAGTCGGGAATCGCTAACCCCTTCTCGTTCAGCACCGCTTTGGGATTGCTCAGCAGACGCTCGCGGAACGCCCGATCCTGCTGTTGTCTGTTGAATCAGTTACGCTTCTACCTCCTATTGTGTTATCCCATACCACACGGAGGTAAGCCAGTGTATGCACAACCACTTTGCCCAGAAGCACAGCCCGTCCAGCCAGTTTGACCTGTGCCAGCTCCCCCTGACACTCTCTCTAGCTCTTGATCAGCAAGGACGTTTGTGCCTGATGCCGGAGCGCTTTGTTCCAGCGGCAGCACAAGGTAGAACTGATTTGGGGTTTCTTGCAGCACCTGGATCTGCACCGAGTCGGGAATCGCTAACCCCTTCTCGTTCAGCACCGCTTTGGGATTGCTCAGCAGACGCTCGCGGAACGCCGGATCCTGAGCTGCCTGTTGAATTAGTTGTGATTCTACATCCGTGATACGAGTCATGGAAATTACTCCTTACTAGGTAAACAAGATTGAACAAAGGTCAATCAGGCTCATCCTGCGGCGTCACATCTGCCACTACCTGAGTCTGAATTTGAGCGAGAGCAAGCTCTAACGCACGGATCAAGTCCTCTGAAGTAGTGAACCCAAATCGTTCTCCAGTTGCAGGAATCCCCAGCGAGAAACGGTAGATCTGGGTCTCCGGTTGGTCACAGTGTTCTTGCCAACAGCGAATAATGTAGGTTCGATAGAGGGTTAAATGTTTCGCCACAGTTCAGCCCTCCTGCTAGTTAGTGCATTGATGCAAACTAACTACTGCATCTATATAGAAAACAAACGCTAGAAAATCGGCATCTATATAGAAAACAAACGCTAGAAAATCGGCAATAAAACGCTAAAATCAAAAAATTCTAGGGAAAAATATTCGTGCGATTGCCACTTCCCTGTCACTGCGATCCCTACAGTGTTCACTCGGCGCAAGCTTCAGGGATTAGCCAAACACCAAGAAGAGGACAATCGTTTGTAGAAAATCTTAATATTCTGTTCTTAACAAGCCTTAATCTTTATGCTTTAAATGACAACAGTTCTTGGTAGGGCGGGTACTGTCTTCAAAACCTTTGTGATAGCTTTTGCAAAGGTGTGGACAGTGCCTACTCTACTCCTCAAGCGACTCTACTACATTGCTCGTGCCAGCTTTCTTCTTATCCAGTAGAGCGTTCCTATTTGGTAAGACAGCATTGAAAATTCAACTTTTTATTGCATTTCACCAAAAAGTATCTCTGTAGGATGCAAACTAATTTTGTATTGATTTTAACCTGAAGAAACTGTATTCTCCATTAATTCTACCTGCATCTTAACCAGGAGTAGGGTTTTGTCCATCGATCGGGTAAAGCCCTTTGGTTTTGCCCTCACAAAAGTTTTTATTAGTTCCTTTAACAGAAAGTAACGTGTTCGTGAATCAGAAAAAATTAACCTTAAAGTTACTGGGTTCCCCTCAAATCAGCATAGATGGGCAACCACTCAACCACTTCATTAGTCGTAAGGCACAAGCATTACTAATTTATATTGCCGTTACGGGCAAATTGCATAGTCGCA
>JAFASY010000263.1 GCA_019244235.1 Chroococcidiopsidaceae cyanobacterium CP_BM_ER_R8_30 | reverse complement strand
GGCTCATGTCAGAATTTGGTGATCTGGGTTGGGGTAAGGCAGAAGGCAGAGGGCAGAAGGCAGAAGGGAGAATATCAAGCTTTAAGCTTATTTAAGGTAGCAACTAATATACTTTGCATTTCCTCAACTTCACTCAGTAGTGGAGTCAAAACGTCTTGCTGAACTAAATCTACTTCTTTGGCAATGATTAATTGTGTATCAAGTTCTCTTAAAGAACCTAAAGCCACATGCAAAAATTGTATATATTCTTGCTTTGAACGTCTGCCATAACCTTCAGCTATGTTGGAGGCTACAGATACAGATGAACATCGGATTTGACTGGTCAAACTATACAATTCTGCTGGCGGAAATAAGCGAGTGGCTTTATAACAATTAACTGCCAGTTGAACGGCTCTCTTCCAAATAAATTGCTCTTTGTAACTCATAAGTGAAAATTGAAATCAAAAATTATATCCTTTAGATTGCTAACAAGAATCTGCGCTCAAGCAAATCTATTTTGGCGCGACCATACATTTGCCGCTTTAACATCTTCAGTCGGTTAATCTGCCCTTCAACCGGACCATTGCTGACTGACATTGTGACACCCGCCTTCACAGCATCGTAGTCTTCACGCAGACGAAGAGCGAAGCGACGAAAAGCTGAAAGATTGCTACTGTCTGCTTGGACTAACCACCCTTCAAGTTGTGATGGCGTAAGAGTGCGTACAATTTGAGCAAAGCCTTGGGCTAACTCAATTGCTGTGGCTAAATCTGGATGCTGCGCTATTAGCAGTGCAATTAGTTGTTCGTCATCGGGTTGTTGAGAATTCTGTCGGCGCAGAATCAGCCAGGTAGCGCGACGAGGTGTCAGACAAAGTCTTTTGGGTTGAGTGACTTTTGGTAAAACTTGAATCGAATACCGTTGACGAGGTTTAAGCCCCTGGGCTTGACGAATACGACGGGCGTAACGAGCTACAGTATCATAACTACCGTTGTAACCTTGGCGTTGAATTTCCTCAAACAGCACCAAGGCTTCGTGGCAACCTTCATTCCATCGCTGGAGAATGTATTTCTGATACGGAGAGACAAGGCTTTGACCTCGGCTTCTTCGTTGTTGAGTTTCTGGAAAGGTGGAACTCCTGAGATAGCGAAACACACTCGTCACACCAATACCAAGTTGACGGGCTATAGCTTTGGCTTTGTGACCCGAGCGGTGTAAGTCCCAAACCTGCTGATAAACAGCCAACTTCCTCGCACGGCTTTGTTCTGCTGCCCGCAGTGCTTCCTCCTCACGGCTCGGTCGTGGGACTCGCACGACTCTGGTACCGTCAGTTTGGGTGACTGATGCCAGACTAAATGCTTCATCGACGGCTTTCAGAGCTTGATTGTGTGTACTAAATACTTGAGTGAGGGTTTCTGCCAGGTTTTGCAACAAGTGAAAACGGTCGGCAACTTGGATGGCTTCAGGCGCTCCAAGACGAATACCACTTTCATAAGTTTTTGAGCGGTCTCGTGAGACAACTTTCACACCAGGGTGGGCTTTTAACCATTCGGCTAAGGTCTCAGCTTTGGCATCCTTTAATAGCGCAATTGGTCGGCGGCGTTCTAAGTCAATTAGTGCTGTACCGTAGGTTTTGCATTTGCGAAAACAGAAGTCGTCTACCCCTAGAATTAATGGTGTGACAAAGAGTGGAAGTGGAATTGAGCGCACTAATTGTAGTAGTGTGTTGCGACAAGCAGCTATCCCCAATTTTTGAGAAAGTCTGGCTCCAGATGCACCGCCATTAGCTAAACCAATGGCGCTGAGTTTGTGAGTCAAACGTAGAGTTCGTCGTGCCCAAGGTGTAGTCACATGGCTCAGTCTTTCGGTAAAAATGCGCCGTTTGCATAAAGCGTTGAGGCAAAAAAACTTCCGCACACGCAACTGTAAGGTAATGCTGTAATCAGCCCACGGCAGATCAGTTAACTTCCTCTCGTAGCGGCTATGGATTCGCTGAGTTGGTTGAGCGCAGACTGGGCATCTAACAACAGTTTGTACCGAAGAGACAATCAGCTTTATGTGAAGAGTTGCTGCGTCAAATTGCCAATTCTCAAGTTGAAGTAGATTTGAATTGGGTAACAGGTGATATATCACCTCATAGCCCAAATTAGCTAGGTTCTTCATAAGTTTGAAGTCAGAAGTTTGAAGTATTATTATTGTAGCGTGTTTGTCTTTTACTCTCTGCCTTCTCTTCCCTTCTGCCTTCTGCCCTCTGCCCTCTGCCTTACCCCAACCCAGATCACCAAATTCTGACATGAGCCCAAAATCAACTCCATTAAAACAGTGAAAACGTATGGGTACTTGGTAAGGTTTCACCAAAGATTATTGGAAGTTTATAGAAAATAATGTTGTTAAAATTACAAATTACTAAATAGCTTTACATCTATGGAATTTGTTGGAAAAGGTGTAGCGAAGGGGCGAGCGATCACTGAGGCATAAAGTTGAGTTCAGGTAAAAAGAACAATTTGATACAGACAATGAAAGAAAAAACATAGAGGATTAGCTGACCAGAAAACTTACGAAAGGGTCAGGCACGATGGTAGGCAAGAGGGTAGTAGCTACGTATGGAATGGCAGTTGTAATTAGCACTTTTGTAGCGCCACTGGTAGCACGGGCAACTCCAGTCAACGTGGTAGAACTAACAGCTACTCAGATCGAGAAGGATCTCGCGGCTAAGACATATACGGATCAGAATTTGGTTAGTTCTTACCTAGATCGGATCAACACCTACAACCCGACTTACAACGCGTTTACCTATATTAATCCCAATGCTTTACAGGAGGCAGCCACAGTAGATGCCACACTCAACGCTGACGGCGGCGTAATCCCATCAAATGAGCCGCTGCTAGGTGTACCAATCGTGGTGAAGGATTCAATGAACATTGCGGAGGTGCGCACAACAGGAGGCTATTCGGGTTTCACGAGTGAGAATGGTGGTGTGGACATGATTCCAGCTGGCGGGGACTTTCAGCCAGTACAGTGGTGTGAACGAGCCATATGATTTGACGCAGTGGCTACAGACGCTCGATCCAACGAAGTCGCCAACATCAGTAGCAGATTTCAAAGCTAAGACTGGGATTAATTTACTCGCTGAAAATGGGCCGCTGCTGGGAACATATGCGAATACACCAGGGCTCTCTGCGGCAGTGACAGAGCCAACCGTGTCGCAGGATGCTTTGGTACAAAAGTTCTTGGAGGGACGAGCAACGATGCTAGGAGAGTTTGAACAGGTGCTGAAGGATTACAACCTGGACGGACTGTTCTTCCCACAGGAGTATCAGGAGCCAGGACCGTTATTTGGCGGGATCTATGCCAATACAACTGTGTCAGAGGTAAATTTGCTGGGAACACCCCTAGTGGATTTGCCTGGTGGGTATTATGCGGATGGGGCACCCTTCAGCGTGGCGTTTTTGGGGGATCAGTTCAGCGAGTCGAGTTTGCTTGACGATGCCTTTGCATTTGAGCAAGCGACGAATTTTCGAGTGGCACCAACGCTGGTGATAGTACCGGAACCAGATTTGGAGCCGACAAGCGTTGGACTTATGGGGTTGATGGTAGGAGGGCTATTGTTACGCCGTCAGCGTCTTCGTGCATAATCAGTTGACGGTCACAGTCAACCCAGATTCAGACAAGGGTTGGGTGAAGTAAAGCAGTGTTGGTTGTGAGCAAACGCACAATGGTACATTTTACTGTCATAAGCAACTTCTTTGAGCTAAAGGCAAGTAACTATAAGTGACAATCGACATTCCTTCTTGCACCTGGCAGCGTCCCATTGGTCAAGGCTGGGACAAACCATATACAGTGCGTACTCCCAGCAACCTTGATGATGGTCCCTGGCACGGCATGCCTTTAGGTGGTTTTGGTGCAGGTTGTATTGGTCGCTCATCACGAGGCGATTTCAATCTGTGGCACATAGATGGCGGAGAGCATACCTTTAAGAGTATTCCCGCTTGCCAATTTAGCGTCTTTGAGCAGTCAGATGGTTTGTCAGCTCAAGCCTACGCTTTATGTACAGAACCGTCATCAATATCTCAGTGGAGATATTACCCGACGGGTTCAACTGGAACTTACCACGCCCTCTATCCCCGCAGTTGGTTCGTATATGAGGGGGTATTTCAATCTCAACTGACTTGTGAGCAGTTTTCCCCAATTTGGGCGGGAAACTATCAGGAAACAAGCTACCCAGTTGCCTTCTTTGGCTGGAAAGCTCACAATCCTAAAACTATTCCTTTAACCCTTAGCATTATGCTGACCTGGCAGAATATGGTGGGCTGGTTTACGAATGCCATTAAATCTCCTCAAGTCCGCGTAAGGGATGATGGGAGTCCAGTCTACCAGTATCAACCGCGCCTAGGAGATAGTGAGGGAAATTTTAATCAGTTGAAGCTGGATACTGACTGTATAGGTTGTGTCATGGATCGAGTTGGTGACGTAGTTGAGGAAGGGAAAGGTCAATGGTCAATTGCCACTCTGACAAATCCTGATTGGGAAGTCTTCTACCATACCCGTTGGAACCCAGAGGGTACAGGTGAGGATATCTGGCATACCTTTGCTCAAGATGGTTCCTTGTCCAACTACGCTAGTAAGACACCAGCAGTTACTGGCGAACAATTAGGCAGCGCGATCACTGTCCGTTTTACGCTGCAACCTGGTGAAACCCGCTCCATCCCCTTTGCACTTGCTTGGGATTTCCCAGTGACAGAATTTGCCGCTGGAGTCAAGTATTACCGTCGCTATACTGATTTCTTTGGTACTACGGGGAAGAATGCCTGGACAATTGCCTGTACTGCTTTACAGCAATATCAAAACTGGCAACAGCAAATTCAAGTCTGGCAACAGCCGATTTTAGAGCGGACAGATTTATCTAGCACGTTCAAGATGGCGCTGTTTAACGAGCTTTACGACTTGACTAGTGGCGGCACTCTTTGGAGTGCTGCTGATGAACGCGATCCGGTTGGTCAGTTTGCTGTCCTGGAGTGCTTGGATTATCGCTGGTACGAGAGCCTCGATGTACGGCTTTATGGTTCATTTGCCCTACTAATGTTATGGCCACAGTTAGATAAAGCCGTATTACGCGCCTATGCCAGAGCGATTCCCAAAAGTGATCGCACCCTGCGGCAGATTGGCTACAATCGAGCATCTGCCCTGCGCAAAGTTGCTAATGCTACACCACACGATCTAGGCGCACCTAATGAGCATCCTTGGGAACAGACAAACTATACCAGTTATCAAGATTGCAACCTGTGGAAGGATTTACCCTGCGACTTTGTCTTGCAGGTTTATCGTGATTTTGTGTTGACAGGCAAAATTGACTGGGAGTTGTTATGGGACTGTTGGCCTGCAATTTGCTATACACTCACTTATCTGAAGACGTTCGATCTTGATGAAGATGGCATTCCAGAAAATTCTGGTGCACCCGATCAAACGTTTGATGATTGGCGATTACAGGGGGTCAGTGCCTACTGTGGGGGCTTGTGGCTGGCAGCATTGGAAGTAGCGATCGCCATCGGTCAAACCTTAAGCAGTTTCCCAGCCGAACATCCGTTAGGGGGAATTCTTAATTCTGTCTTGAACACACCGCCCATCCAAGAAACGATAGCTGTCTATCAATCCTGGCTAGAGCAAGCTCGACCAATCTATCAGGAAAAACTCTGGAACGGTCAATACTATCGGCTTGATAGTGGCAGTGGTTCAGATGTCGTTATGGCAGACCAACTGTGTGGACAGTTCTATGCTCGGTTGCTGGGACTGCCTGATATTGTACCAAGCGATTGTGTCCTCTCTACCCTCAAAACTGTCTACAATGCTTGCTTTTTAAGGTTTTACAACGGTCAACTAGGTGCCGCCAATGGTGTCAGACCTGACGGTTCCCCAGAAAATCCTAATGCCACCCATCCTTTAGAAGTCTGGATCGGAATTAACTTTGGACTAGCAGCTTTTCTTCTTCAAATGGGTATGGAGTCCGATGCGTTTCAATTAACAGAAGTCGTAATCAGGCAAATTTACGACAACGGACTACAGTTCCGTACACCAGAAGCTATCACAGCCGTCAATACCTTCCGTGCCAGTCACTACCTCCGAGCTATGGCGATCTGGGCGATTTATGGCGTCCTTACTGAAGAAGGACAAGGGGACTAACAGTGGTGGGGATTCGAACCCCACCAGATGACTAGAAGCCTCCGGGCTACTACTTGTTATTAGCTGGGATGAACTACTATACGTTTACCTTGCATTTGACGGAGTTGTCTGCTGGTTATTGGTGTTAGAGGGTACTGTGCTAGAGCCTGGGTTGCAATTTCTCGTAGCTTGGAGTCTTTTCCTGGTATTTCCTCCAGTCGGTCTGCTTGGGGGAATTTCACAAGTTCCTCTTTCTGTCTGGATTGTAGTAGGTTTGCTACCTGTGTTAGTAGCAGGATTGTTAGATTCTTCCTTAGCTAATAGGAGTTCTCCACTTCCAGACTTAGATTGAGCTGTACGAAAGCTATTGTTAAAAGGCTGTGCAAAGCTCTTAGGGTTGAAGTTTGTCAAAGCCATTGCGGGAAGACTCAGTAAAGCACTAGCACTGGCAACCCCAATAAGGCCAGCGATCTGAAAAAGCAAATTTTTTTGATTGTGTCTAATCATTTTGGTATCTCTTTGTTTTTTTCTCTGAACAACTTTTGTCTAAACGGCAGGTGGATTTGAAGCACCATCTAGCCACTGGGGATTGTGAGCCGTACTATCAAAGTGGCTAGTGGTCTTGAAGAGTTCGTAATGACCTGTAGATGCCGCATCTGCAGTTCGTTCCAGCAGCGCTGCCACTTGTTCTTGACTCATCGGCTTAAACGTACGGATGACCTCAAACGCCTGGTTCAGGATTGTCATGCTATCAATCCCTGTAATCACCGTTGAAGTTGGCAGATTCATCGAGTAGTGCAGGCACTCTATTGGAGTGACGGTGTTACTTTTCAAGATGAAGCGATCACCCATTGATTTCATCCCCAGTACGCCAATATGGTTTTTAACCAGCACTGGCAGCACTAAGTGCTGGAAACTCCGGAAATGGGCATCCATGACATTCAGCGGCATCTGCACGGTGTCGAACCGGAAATTGTGTTGAGCTGCGACTTCCAACATCCTCAGGTGAACCAGGGGATCTTTATGTCCCGTAAAGCCGATATAGCGAAGTTTGCCTGCTTGTTTCGCTGCCAGAAAAGCATCCATTGCACCACCAGGAGCAAAGATGCGATCTGGGTCTTCCATGCGAATAACTTCATGAAATTGCAGCAGATCTACGTGATCTGTCTGTAGGCGTTGCAGAGATTCGTCGATCTGCTTTGCAGCAGCCTCTTTTGTACGACCATCGATCTTGGTCATCAGGAAGGCTTTTTGGCGGTAGCCACCCTGAAGCGCCTTGCCCATCCGAATTTCGCTGTTCCCCTTGTTATAGTCCCAGCTGTTGTCCATGAAGTTGATGCCGCCGTCGATAGCGCTGCGGATGATTCTGATGCTCTCCTGCTCCGAAAGATTCTGCGTGCCGATGTGGGAGCCACCCACACCAAGTGCGGAAACTTTCTCATTGGTGCTGCCTAACGTCCGGTAGAGCATGTCGCCACTTCTGGTCTCCGTTGGAGGTGTCGTCGCAGACAGTTTTGCCTGAGCAGGTTCGTTCTCAGCTAGGAGTGGTTTGATGAAACCCTCTGACGCTGCCAGCCCTGCTGCTACCAAACCTGAAATCGAAGCTGTCTTCAGGAAATCTCGTCTGTTGAAGTCCAAATCATGTCTCCTTTGAGCAATCAGAGCTAGTAAAGTCTGGAAATCAAAAGTTGACTTTAACTTTGCTAAAAATTCTGCTAGTGCTTCCTCTGCCAAAAGTTAAATTAATGCATTCTCATTGGACAGAGGATGCTTTGATTTCTGCTCTAGGACACCCCAGCACCAGCCGATTGGATAAGTACGTTAGGGTAATATCCCACTGGCTTCAAACCGATTGACTTTCCTCCATGCAGCATTCCTTGGATTTCTGGCTCAAAGAAACTGTAGGGAAATTGACGCTCAGGGCGGCTAATTGCTTCTAGACGGTTGTTCAATTCGGCTGGGATTTCAAAATCTAATGCTTTGAGATTGTCCTCCAGTTGCAATAGCTTAGTAGCTCCCACAATTACACTTGCTATACCAGGTCGGTTGGCTGTCCAGTTGACAGCAACTTGGGCCATGCTACGGTCCAGTTCTTTAGCCACATTTTCCAGTTCTGCTATGATTTTCCAGTTCCGCTCTGTGAATTTTTGAAATGCTGGATTTTGGCTGTCTTTAAGGGTGTCGAGTCGTCCTTCTCCAGTAAATGCACCCTCACTCGGCTTATATTTACCGCTTAGAAGACCGCTTGCCAGTGGACTCCACACCATCACCCCCATCCCAAGTTCCAAACCTAGGGAGATAAACTCACGTTCAATGTTCCGCTCAACCAAGGAATACTCCAGTTGCAGAGTACTCAAGGGCTCATAACCGCGCCACTCGGCAAGCGTCTGTGCCCGTGCTGCATACCAAGCGGGTGTGTCGCTCAACCCCACATGACGCACTTTACCCGCTCGCACCAGATCGTCAAGCGTTCGCACCACTTCTTGGGCAGGTGTGATTTGATCCCAGGTATGAAGAATGTAGAGATCGATGTAGTCAGTTCCCAGCCGTTTCAGTGAACCTTCTACAGCCCGTAGAATATTCTTGCGTCCGTTACCACCAGCATTTGGGTTTCCTGGTTCAGCGTTGTAGCTAAACTTGGTTGCAATGACAACCCGATCGCGTAATCCACGCTCTGCAACAAATTTTCCAATCCAAGACTCACTTGTACCGTTTGTGTACAAATCTGCTGTGTCAATGAAATTGCCACTCGCATCAATGTATGTGTTGAATAATTGACGCGCCGTGTCCTCATCAGCTCCCCACCCCCACTCAGTTCCAAAAGTCATAGCACCCAATGCCAGCCGACTGACTCGTAGCCCAGAACGACCTAATGTGTAATATGAGTTAAGAGACATGAATGTTGCTCCTTTCGCTTTGACTTACATCAAGGGTTCACATTCACCACAATAAATCGGGGGAACACTGGAAAACTTGAACGATCTGAGCAGGTTTTTGGAGAAAATGACCATTTATCTAACTTGAAAGGATTGTCTTTGGCGTCACCCCAAAGAGCCGCTTAAAGTGACGATGTAGATGGCTTTGATCGGCAAAACCAACTTCAGCCGCGACTTCATTTACAGAAAAGCCGCGAGTGAGCAGAAGTTCCTTTGCTCGATGCACGCGTAAGTTGAGCAAGTACTGATGAGGAGCCATCCCTGTTGCTTGCTTAAACAGACGACGCAAATGAGATGGACTAATATTAACGATCTGAGCTAGCACCTCTAGAGAAATGTCCTGATCCAGGTGGGAGTGCATGTAGTCAATCGCACGCGTAACTTGCTGTTGAGTTAAGCGATTCGGCGATCGCGCTTCCCAAAACTGAGTCGTGTAGGTTCTCAGCAAGTGGACAGTCAACAAGTTGAGCAGCGAGTCAACGTAGAGTTGACCACCAGCACCACCATTATTTTGTTCATCTAAAAGCCATTGACTAATTTGAAGGATTTTGGCGTCGTGAGTATGAGCGGTATTGATCAGTTCACAGCAGCTACGGGAATCAGTGTCTGCCTGTGCAACTTGTTCAATCAATTTAGGCGGTACATCAAGTCGAATGAATGAAATTGCTTCGCTCCATTGGCAAGCAGACATACTTCCGGCTGAGTTGATGTTCATACTGCCTGCTTGAGCCAAACCTTTGTATCGCAGACTGTCAGCACGCTCTATAACTTCAACAGGTTGCAAAGTCGTATGGATAACAATTAGATGCTTGGGAAGTGATTCAACCACAAGCTCTTGAGGCGCAACATTGTGAGCTTGGAAAATTTCGAGTTCTTGCCAATTCAACTGTGCATGACTTGATGATGCTTGTTCACCAATTGGTTGATTTTGCCGCATCTTCCCTCACAATTACAACTGAGAGAGTAACTGATCATACTCTGAGTGTGAGCCAACCCAGAACCAAATGATTGTATCTCGGTCTACCTGCCCAACTGCCCGATAACTTTTGCTAATCCGAGCAGAATAGATTGGCAATTCTGGATGTACCTTTTTGAAGCGCAGACTTGGATGGCTAGGGTCTTGCTTGAATTGACGATATGCCCTACGTATCTGTTCTTGAACCTCTTCAGGTAGATTGGCAAAGGCTTTACGAAACTGAGCAGTTGTGTATGACTTCACAAGGTTTCTGGGTCTAATTCTTGTGTTTTGCCTGCCCAATACTCTGCCATTGCTTCGGCTGCAAGTTTAGCAAGGGCATCTTTAGAATTCGCAAATGCTTTATCCCACAGAATTTCATCTTCGATTTCTTCCAAAATTATTGAAGCAATTGCGTCTTGCTCATCAGCGGGTAGAGTTTTTAACTGGGCGATCACACGCTCAAGCAACTCAGTCATGGGTATCGCACTCTTAGAACAACAATAGTATCCTATCCATTATCGCTTCTTGCTGGCAAGTTGAGCGTAGTCTAATTAACGCTAACCTAGCTAATCCCTCTGATACAGATTTGAGTGAAGTCAACTCTCTCCGTAACGGAGAGTATTTGCTAATGCTGAGCATTACAAACCAAATAAATGAGCAATCATAGGCAGCAGTATTTTACCCGCTTCAGCTAGTTTGGCTATGTCAGGTAATTTAAAATTATTCCTTCCAATACCCTAATTGCCCTTCTTGCCTCCTTATGCATTGAACCTTCCTTAAGGTCTTGGCTTGCTTTTTCTAAAACCTCCACCTCCTCTAGAGCCTCGTCTTTAACATCCGGTGTCAATTTATCATCGGACTCAATTACTATTTTAAGTTGTTCTAATAGTTCTTTAATCCGAGGTTCACCCAGCTCGGAAGAGACTTGTGACTGATTGTTTAGATTGACGATTGTACCACTGACATCTCCTAATCCGAATGCATTGGCACCACTAGCATTAACAGTCCCACCTGTGATTTCAATTTTACGCCTCCGGTCAATATTCATACTGACGCTTCCTGCTGTTACAAATAGTCCCTCATTATAAAGGTATTTTGTGTTGATGGTTGGATATTTGTTAAATTCTTCCATTATTTTTTCTAGTAAGGTCTTTACAAGTTCATCATATGGAGATAGTAACTTTTCCGGATCTTGAATAGATAAACTTAGAGTTTGACTATATCGGGTGTAGTATTCTTCTGTAAGTTTCTCCTGATTAGTCCATTCAGGAGTCTTTAGCTTAAGAACACTTCCATTGCCTCGTTTCTCGAAACCAACTACTTGAAAAAATTCATTATAGTCTTCAGATAAGCTTTTGAGAACAATTACAGCAGCTATAGGATTAATATATTGCTCGTGATACAAGTCAAGAGTGTCTGAGATAGATCTTGCAAAAGCAATAAATTCTCCATCCTTAAATTCGCGTTTGGGTGGCATCCGCTCCTGTTTACTCCCATTTACAAACTTCATGTAAACGTACTCACATATAACTCCATCTAACTTAGTGCTGTTTGTAGCGCCCCATTTCTCGATACAGGCTTCTGTAAGAGTAGCTCCAGTTAAGTCTGCTTGGTCAAGCTGAGTTCGCACAAGAATTGCTCCAGTCAAATTTGCTTTTCTTAAACTTGCTTGGTAAAAATCTGCCCCAATAAAACTAGCATTTATTAAACTAGCTGTGCCCAAATTGAGACGCTGTAAGTCTTGGTTATCAAAATTAATTTCACCCAGTTCTTTTCCTGTAACCAAGTTTCTTATTTGTGGCTTCTTAAGATAAGTCGCATCCAGACGAGCAAGGCTAAGCTTTTCGGCTTGTTTCCAACAGGTACGGGTAAGAGTAGCATCTCTGAAGTCAGTGTTTTGAAGTGTGGCAGATGTGAAGTCGGCACCTGTCAAGTTAGCCCCGTGAAAACTTGTGCCACGCGTAGCAGTCAAAGCAATGGCAATACCCCGAATAAAGGCGTACTTCTCGTCTCCAGCTAATGCGCGCCAGCCAATATAAGCAGATGTCCCAACCACAGCCAAAGTCACAATTACATCTCCGACTATAGCTGCCGTATCAGTCACACTCTCATTTGTTGCTACGGTCACATTTCCAGATACAACTGCAAGCACAACCATAGTCATAACCATAGCCACGGTGTCAGCTATATTCCCAGCAATAGTTACAGTCGTAGCTGCAACTACTGTTGCAGTCACAGCCATAGCCAGAACCCCAGCTATTGTTCCAGTTGAAGTCAGATTTCCGGTCGTAACTGTAGCAATGCCTATAGTCGCAACCACAGCTACAGCCGCAGCGACCATCACAGCTCCTAAAGCGGTTACTAAACCTTGATAGATAGTTGCAAGAAAGAAGATTACTAATGTTATTAGAATGATTATACTAGCAAAGACAATACTAGGGTCTTTATTAACTAATGCAGCTTCTGTGATGAGACCAGGAAATGCTGCAATCCACCCTAATAGTATTGATAGAAGCAATGTAGCTGTAATTATAGCAATTGCCCAGCGCCTTTGCAGCCCAGCCTTGGCATGGCTAAAATTTGCACCTGTGAGGATAGCTTTGGTAAAATCTGCTCCTTGGATATTGGCGTTACTAAAATCGGCGTTACTAAAATCTGCTTCAGATAGATTTGTACCTCTGAAGGATTCTCCTCGAAGGTTTACATTATGAAATTTTCTTTTTCCTTCTTTATATTGCTTTAAAACCTCATTAGCTTTCATACTGTTAGCCTTAAAACTGTCCTCAACTGAAACGACTTAAACCAGCTCTATCAAGAGTTGTAGAGTAACTTAGCATTTGACAAGCAGACATACTGCCTGCTGAATTGATGTTAATACTGCCCGGTTGAGCTAGACCTTTAAATCGCAGATTGTCAGCACGCTCCATAACTTAGACAGGTTGCAAAGTCGTATGGATAACAATTTAGATGCTTGGGAAGTGATTCAACCACAAGCTCTTGAGGCGCAACATTGTGAGCTTGGAAAATTTCGAGTTCTTGCCAATTCGACTGTGCATGACTTGATGATGCTTGTTCACCAATCGGTTGATTTTGCCGCATCTTCCCTCACAAGGTTCCTGGGTCTAATTTTTGTCTGTCATGATGCAGCCTGTTCAACCTCTGTAGTTTCTGGCTTCAGTCATCGTCTGCTTCCAATAGCTCATCGAGCTTGTTTTCAATGTTGCTCAATTTCCTGAGTGGTCTATCGCTGTCAAGGGATGAAAGCAGGTTGGCAATCCCAATCGTGGCTTGACGTAGCTCTTGGCGCTCTGCCTTGGCTTCTTCCCGATCTCTGCCTTGGCTTCGGCGTGGTCTTGCTCCACAGTTAACTTGAAGGTGGCTAAGTCTTCTGTTAACGCTTGAATCGCACGAGCGTTACTCTTAATCAAAGCCTCTATTCGATCAAGCCGACTACTGCTACCGTTATTGGTCATCGCGCACCACCAGCAGTGAGACTGTGTTCTACACTTGGTACTTGCGTTTTACTATCAGCCTCTAACTCAGCCTCAGCCTGGATCAATTCTTCAAAAGTGCAGTTATGGATCTCCATAGAAGAGAGTTTCAAAGGAAGCCCATGACGAGGATTGAACTCGTGACCTCTTCATTACCAATGAAGTGCTCTACCACTGAGCTACACGGGCGAAAGAGTTTTTAATTTCAAATTTTGGGTCAATCTAAAATCAAAAATCAACACTTAAAAAAGTGGTGGGCCGGGCTAGATTCGAACTAGCGTAGGCATAGCCAGCGGATTTACAGTCCGCCTCCATTAACCACTCGGACACCGACCCATTTGATCCACGATTTATCATAATAGCACAGCTAATCTAGGAGTTCACCTGTTTCTTGTAAAGAATGCAAGCGTCGATAGATCCCCTCACGGCGGAGTAGTTCAGCATGACTGCCGACTTCCACAATCCGTCCTTGGTCAAGAACGACAATCTTATCTGCTTCCCGCACCGTACTGAGTCGGTGAGCAATGATAATCGTAGTGCGAGTACCAAGAATTGAGCGCATCGCTAACTGGATTGTGCGCTCGGACTCATAATCTAGACTGGAGGTTGCTTCATCAAATACAAGGACATCTGGATCAACCAGGAGCGCTCGTGCAATGCCCAATCGCTGACGCTGTCCCCCAGATAACCGCACACCCCGCTCACCCACCACTGTGTAGTAGCCCTGGGGCAGTTGCTGAATCACTTCATCTACTCTGGCAATCTTGCAAGCTGCCTCAACCTGTTCAAAGCTAGCTTGGCGGTTACCGTATGTCAGGTTATCTAGCAAAGTGCCGTTAAAAACATCCACTTCCTGATGCACAATTGCCAGCCGTCTTCGGTAATCTGCAACATCCAGCGTCCGAATATCTTGACCGTCAATGAGAATCTGCCCCTGATTTGGTTCAAAATATCGAAACAGCAGCTTTACTAATGTAGATTTACCAGAACCAGAGCGACCTACCAAAGCCACCGTTTGATATGGCTCAATCAATAGATTGATGTCTTGTAAGACAGGACGTGTGGGTTCATAGCCAAAAGTTAAATGGGAGAATTCCACCTTGCCAGTGAAACGTTCAAGACTTGCGACAGCGGTAGCTTGAGGCTTTTCTCTAAGACTAGCGGCATCGACCCCAACTGGCTGCTGCATAAACTCATGAAAGCCGATCATTGAGGCATAGCGACGCGCAAAAACTTCTGTTAGATGGCTAATTGGTTCTAACTCCGCATAAGCCATGCTAGAGATAGTTAAGGTAGTGATAAAGTGTCCTAGAGAAATCTGACCTTTAACTGTGGCATAGAGAGTTAATCCTAACACCAAAAAGACACAAAACTGAATCACTGTCCTTTGCAAAGTGCCTAACTTGACGTAACCCAAATGGATACGGTAGATAACCTCTTTAAACTCGCGGTCTAAACGCTGCCGTTGCCGCTTTAGTTCTAATGCTTCAGTAGCAAAAGCTTTGACCGTTTTGATGTTAGTGATAATCTCTGAGTTACGGCTTTCAGTATTTTCTATATGTTTGTCCAGCCGCTGTTCATACGCAATTAACTGCTGCAAATTTTTGAGATCGTTGATCAGAATAAAGATAAACGAAATGAGAAACAGGATGGCAATCCGCCACTCAATCAACCAGATAATAATAAAGATGCCCAATACCCGACACAGTTTGGGAATGAGTTGTCCCGCGATCTCAGGGTAAGTCCAAGTGTGGTTAGAAATGCCTTTGCCAATACGTCCGGCAATACGTCCAGGATTATTTTCGTCGTAAAACTCTAAGGGCAGAGTCAGGATTTGTTCCAACGCTTTTTGAGAATAATCTCGACGGGAACGCAAGGCAATATCCCAGTGAAACCACCAGCTCACCCAAGGTTGAATCGGTGCTCTCGCCACATTTACTAAAAAGATTATGCCTAGTAGCACAGCCAAAGACATGAGTTGGTTCTGTGGCGCATGGGTTAGTCCAGCTACTGCTGCAACTAAGTTACGCATTAGCGGGTCTAGCGGTTGCCCAGACAAAACATTCAGAATTTGCCCAATAGCGTAGGGAGTAATCAGATCGATGATTTCAAAGATGCTTGATGCCGTAATACTAAAAACAGCCGCCTCTCGATAGGGGCGGTAGTAGTTGAGGATATCCCGGAACTTTGCCATAATGCTCCCAAATCAGGATTTTGAGCACAGCCGCGATCGCATTCTAATATACTACATTAATACTACAAGACAATAGCCAAGGAAAAATCCTTTGCTTAAGGAGGAGTGAGCGCTTTTTCCTCTATTCCCTTGAAAAACTCCAGCCGATAGCGGTAAAGAGCCACTGGTCGAGAGCCTGCCGCAAAGTAACTAGGGTCTTGGGGTGACAGATAGACAGCAGTAACTTGATCTGCTTCAATAGCAGGATCAGAAGTTGGTAATTGCCGATATGCAGTCGTCGTTTCTACTTGATTGAAATAGGGGCTAGCTCCACTAGCAGTCTTTGCCTGTGGACGAGCAACACCACTACCTCGAAATAGCTGTTGAAACACCTCTGTAGTGATGAACTGACCTGCTGCTGGAGTTTCAGTAGATCGACCAGTAATAACAGAAACCAACTGGCGGTTGTCACGGAGCAAAGTAATTTGGCGATTAGGGGAACTAGGATCGACCTTGACCGCCAGCACTGCGCGATCGCCCAAATATGCCCTAGCCAGATTCAACCCATTAAACGCTCGATCCGCTACCACTGCCCGCTGAATGGGACGAGGAACGAGCCTTAAAGACGGCAGCGGCAACCGAGCATGAGCAAATCGAACTTGAAAAGTGATTGGCTGATTAAGATACCGACAATTACCTTCAAACCCAGGCGTGACAACATCAGGTGCCAAAGGTGCAACCAAATCTACCAGCGTACTCCTAACCTCCCAACTATTAGCCATCCAGTCAGGGTAGACCAAATCTCCTGCCGCTGACTGCACCAAAGGCTTACCCTCCCAATGAGGAAAACTCGCCAACCGCTCAGCCAACGGTCCCGCAACCGCCTCCCCACCCCAAAAAAGCAAAGCCAAAACCAGACAGAAGCCCCAAAGCGCCCTCACTAACTCCTCTCTTGGCGCTCTAACGCGCTTCGCGCTTCGCTTCACTGGGGGCGCCTTGGCTGTTCGTATCAACTACAAACCCTCCACAGGCGCAGGCTCCCAAACCTCCCCATACTGCTCCCGCAGAGCCTGCCAAGCTTCCACCTGCCCAGGCTCATACTCCCCCGGCTTACCCCATTGCAAAAATAGACTCAGAGCTGGCTGCTGCTGCTCATCCAAAAACCGAACAGCGTAAGTCGCAAAATTACCCCGCTTCGATTCCGCAGTCTCAAATTTCACCTGCTTGATTGCGTCCATATTCAAGTGAAACTCAAAGCCTTCGGTATGCATATTGGCATACTTACCCTTAGGTAACTCTGCATAAAACAGCTTTTGGAGTGGACCGCGAGCCTCCAAAACTGCCGCACTACTCGTCACAATTAGCCGCAGTGTCGAGAGAGTATAGCAAGCTTCTAAAAATTCTTTCAATGTAGCACTCATAACTTATGTCTATTTTTCATATTGTTCGTATGCAGCTACAATCCGCTGCACCAAGGGATGGCGCACTACATCTTTTTGCGAGAATTCGCACACCGCAATACCTTCAACATATTGCAAGATTTTCAGCGCCATTGCCAACCCTGACTGCTGGTTCGGCGGCAAATCATTCTGAGTCATGTCCCCAGTCACAACCATCCGAGAGCGAAAACCAAGACGGGTCAAAACCATTTTCATCTGAGCAGGGGTGGTATTCTGGGCTTCATCAACGATGATAAAGGCATTATTTAGAGTGCGTCCCCGCATATATGCTAGGGGAGCGACTTCAATCACCCCTCGTTCCATCAGCCCTGCCATTTTTTCCTGGTCAATGAATTCATGGAGAGCATCATAGAGAGGACGGAGAAAAGGATTGACCTTTTGCTGCAAGTCTCCAGGCAAAAAGCCCAGCTTTTCGCCTGCCTCCACAGCCGGACGAGTCAGAATCAACCGTTCATACTGACCAGCTAATAGTGCTTGAGCAGCAATGACAACTGCGAGAAATGTCTTACCAGTACCAGCTGGTCCAGTGCAAAAAGTTAGGTCATGGCTACGGATCGCTTCGATGTACTGCCGCTGCCGAAAGGTTTTAGCACGAATTTCTTCACCTCGACGGGTGCGGGCAAGAATATCACGCTGTAGAGAAAGCAGTTCATCTTGCCGTTGAGTATCCAAGGCTTGACGGGCTGTGAGAATATCAGCACTAGAGATACTTTTGCCGTGAACCCAGAGGTCTTCCAGCGATCGCACTAATCGATGACACAGATCAATTTGCTTCTGGGTTCCAGAGATATACAATTCCTGCCCCCGCAACGCGAGGGTAGCTCCTGTTTGCCGAGACAGATTTTTGAGATTTTCTTCTTGTTCTCCAGAAAGCGCGATCGCGCTCTCTGGACTCGGTAGTTCAATTGTTGATACCTCTGCCATAGTAGTTTAGCTATAGACCTTACCTATCAGTTGGCAGGGAGGTGCAGTAAGTTGGATATATGGTTCTCTTCCTATTTGTCTCTTCTATTCCAAGCTTGAGGAGGAACGGGGCTTAACTACGGGTTTAGGGTTAATTCCACGTCGTTCCTTCGCTGGTGTTGGCTCAATTTGTTTTGCCTCAAATTCTTCTGACATAGTAGTAGAAGCTTGGCTACCATAGATGTCAAGATATGCTGAATGCCCAGCAGCAGTGGCAGCAGCAGCAATCACAGTCCGAATCGCCTGAATATTGCGTCCACCTCGACCAAAGACCCGTCCTTTATCTTCACCTTCAAAGGCAACGCGAATCCATACTCGTGCTGTGTTAGGAGAGATTTCGCAATCCACACTCAAGGAGTCTGGTGACTCTAGGAATGGTTGCAGTAAAAACCGAACCAGTTGACCATAGTCTGGTCCCGTGGCTATTTGAGGATGAGAGACCTTACTCTGGATTGGCTGGGGCACTGAGCTGTTCGAAGACATTGGCTTTTTCGAGGATGCGACGCACAGTATCGGTGGGTTGGGCTCCCTGTTGGAGTCGCTTGAGTAGTCCGGGAACATCTAGGTTCGTTTCATCGGTTCTCGGATTGTAGAAGCCTAGTTCTTCTAGAGGGCGACCATCACGACGGGCACTGCTGTTCATAGCAACGATCCGGTAGCTTGCTTCCCGCTTTTTACCGTATCGCTTTAATCGAAGTTTGATCATTTTGAAGATTGATTCTCCTAATTTCGGCTGTCAGCTATTGACTTTGAGATTTTGAATCCCAAATATATAATCTTACCACTTACCTCCCATTCTGCACAAAGGACATACAGAGTCAAATCGTCCTTGCCGTTACTTATCGAGCCTGAAAACAGGCAGGAGTCAAACAGGACTATCAGTTGGAGTGGAAAGTGGTCACGGTTCTCAAGGGAGGCTTCCTCCCTTGAGAACCGTGACTTCGTCAAACGCAAGCCGGAAAAGGGATTCAAAGTCTTGACGAGCGCGTTGGATAGTAGAAAGAACTAGCCGCGCTTGTTGCTGCGTTACAGACGCTTAACTATTGATCCGCGAAGTCTTACCTACCAGTTCTGAAGCCTTCATCTATGCTGCCATGGTACGGCTCATGGTTAGATGATTAGCGTAATTGTTTATACTTTTCAAACATCCTCTGAGATTCTATCTTTAGGAAGATAGTCATTTTGTTAAAACTCGCAAAAGTTATAAAGCAGCCAGAAGTAATGCTTGATAAAGTGGCAAATTATACCTAAAAGCTTGTCTAAATGCTTGTTTTATCGAGATTTTGTCATGCTGTACCACAGTGGTAATCAAGTCGTTTTAGGTAGCGAACCTTTGCATTTCACGCTCCGGTCAAATGCACCAGAAGTCAGCTAGCTATAGACGATCACTCAACTTGGTAAGGAACGTAGAGAAACAAGATGGTGCAGGACAATCAGGTGGCTGAACAGCTTTTTACAGGCAATAGCGAGATGGCGATGCGGATGCGCGCTTTCGACTGGTCACAAACGCCACTGGGTCGGGTTGAAACCTGGTCGCCTACCTTATGTATGATGGTCCGCTTTCTCCTAGTCAATCGGTTCCCGTTGATCCTGTGGTGGGGACCTCATTACATCCAGTTTTATAACGATCCCTACTGCCCCATTCCAGGAACAAAGCACCCTAAGTCGATTGGGCAACCTGCTAGCGAGTGCTGGTCAGAAATCTGGCATATCATTGGTCCACTGATCGATCGTCCCTTCCAAGGTGGTCCGGCAACCTGGATGGAGGACATTTTTCTTGAAGTCAATCGACATGGCTTCGTCGAGGAAACCCACTTCACCATTGCCTACAGCCCCGTGCCGGACGAGACGGCTCCGCGAGGTATTGGTGGGGTCCTGGGTACAGTGCATGAGATCACGGAGAAGGTCATTGGCGAACGTCGGCTGATGATCTTGCACGAGCTGAGTGCGCGTGGGTTTGAGGCAAAGACGAAGGAGGAGTCCTGCACCATTGCTGCTGAAACCCTGCTAAAGCATCCTCAGGATGTTCCATTTGCCCTCTTCTATCTCGTAGGTTCAGACGGTAAACAGGCACAGTTGTCAGGTGTTGCGGGAATCAGCCTCGGTGAGCAGATTAGCCCACAGGTTGTGAACCTGGATGAGGATGACATTCACCCAGAAAGTTGGCCACTGACTCGTGCGATGCAGACTGGAACCATGCAGGTAGTCGAGTATCTGGGTTCACGCTTTCCCTGGGTGCCGCTTGGCCCGTGGAAAGACCCACCCCACACCGCCGTAGTATTACCGATTTTCTCCAGCAAAGCGCATCGTTGCGCAGGATTGCTCATCATTGGCATCAGCTCTCGACTCAGATTCGATGAGTCCTATCGCAGTTTTCTGGAACTCATGACAACCCAGATTGCCACGGCGATTGCCAACGCCCAGTCCTACGAAGAAGAGCGCAAGCGGGCGGAAGCACTCTTCGAACTGGATCGTGCGAAAACGGTTTTCTTCAGTAATGTCAGCCACGAATTTCGGACTCCATTAACGCTGATGCTGAATCCTCTAAAGGAACTGTCGAATCAATTGTATGATCGCTTACAGTCGGAAGAGCGAGAACAGCTACAACTCGTGCAGCGCAACGGGTTACGCTTACAAAAATTAGTCAATACACTGTTGGACTTTTCGTGCATTGAAGCCGGACGAGTGCAGGCATCCTACGAAGCTACCGATCTAGCCTGCTATACGGCTGAACTTGCCAGCGTGTTTCGATCGCTGATTGAGCAAGCAAAAATGCGTCTTGCGATCGACTGTCCGCCCTTACCTGAAGCAGTGTATATCGATCGCGAAATGTGGGAGAAGATTGTCCTCAACCTGCTCTCGAATGCTTTTAAGTTCACCTTTGCAGGAGAAATCTCAGTTCGCTTGCGGTGGCAGAATGACCACGTTGAATTAGCCGTGCAAGATACCGGAATTGGCATTCCCGCGAGTGAACTACCGCAGTTGTTTGAGCGATTCCACCGCGTCAAAGGGGCACAGGGACGCAGCTTTGAAGGGTCTGGAATTGGGCTATCGCTCGTGCAGGAATTGGTGAAGCTGCACGGGGGCACGATTGAAGTTGCCAGCGTAGCAGGAGCAGGGACTTGCTTCACGGTTTCCATACCCACCGGAACGGCTCATCTCCCTCAAGACCGCATCAGTGCCCCTCGCACTTTAACTTCAACGGCACTGAGCACAGATGCTTATCTAGAAGAAGCCCTTCGCTGGCTCCCGGAAAGTCAACAGGACGGAGGAATTGTCTTCGGGGATGGAGAGCTTTGCTCTCCATCCCTCCGAAGTGACCTTTCCTCTGCCAAGATTCTTGTAGCCGACGACAACGCGGATATGCGCGATTATGTCCGACGGTTGCTGAGTCAACAGTACGAGGTTGAAGCCGTATCAGACGGGTTAGCCGCTTTGTCTGCCATTCGTCAACAGGTTCCCGATTTAGTCTTGACCGATGTGATGATGCCCAACCTTGATGGATTTGGCTTGCTGCAAGAACTGAGATCTCATCCAGATACCAGGGGAATCCCGATTATTTTACTGTCGGCACGATCTGGGGAAGAAGCGCGAGCCGAAGGATTGTCCGCCGGAGCCGATGACTATTTGATTAAACCGTTTTCTGCTCGTGAGCTACTCGCACGAGTGGAGGCGACGTTGAAGCTGGCGCGACTGCGGCGAGAGGCGAACGCAGCATTGCACAGATCGGAAGAGCAGTTCCGCTTATTTGTCACCGCTAGCTCGGATATGGTGTATCGCATGAGCGCGGATTGGAGCGTGATGCTCAACCTCGAAGGCAAGGATTCTCTTGCCAGTACAGAGAACCCAAACCGTAGCTGGCTGGAACAGTATATTCCCCAAACGGATCATCCACAGGTACTCGCTGCCATTCAAGAAGCCATCCGCACGAAGAGTGTCTTTGAGTTAGAACACCGCGTCATTCAATTGGACGGAACAGTAGGCTGGACATTTTCTCGTGCAATCCCGCTGCTCGATGCAGAAAATGAAATCATTGAATGGTTTGGAGCGGCGAGCGACGTGACCGAGCGCAAACAGGCTGAAGTCGCCCTGCGCCGCAGCCAGGAAATGTTTTCCGCTTTGGTCGCGGATGCACCCTTTGGGGTGTACGTGATTGATGCCGAGTTTCGCTTCCAACAGATCAACAAAAGCGTGATCGCGGCATTTAAGGTTCAACCGCTGATCGGGCGTGATCTTGCTGAGGTACTGCGGATCACCTGGCAGGAGCCATTTGCGACGGAAGCCATCGATCGCTTCCGCCACACGCTTGCGACGGGCGAATCTTACTACTCAACGCTGATCGTTGAACCACGAGCAGATATTGAAGAAATTCAGTCTTACGATTGGCAAATCCACCGCGTCACCTTGCCTGATGGCAGCTATGGCGTGGTCTGTTATTTCTACGATCTCTCCGAAATCAAACGTGCTGAGGAGATCATCCGCCGGAATGCCAATCGCGATGCGTTCCTCGTCGCTCTAAACGACGCGATGCGATCACTGACTAATCCAATTGAGATTCAGGCAGCAGCCGCCCGTGTGTTGGGCGAACATCTCGCGGTCAGCCGTGCCTTTTATGTCGAAGTTGAGCGCGAAGCGGATGGCGACTACTACATTGTCAAACAGGATTACTGCGCCCCCAACATTCTCAGTCATGCCGGACGGTTTCGCAGGGACGATTTTGGAGAAACGATCTTTAGTGAACTCCGCGCTGGACGCACCCTTGCAGTTACCAACATCGAAACTGAACCCAGACTCAGCGAGGCTGAACGAGTGAGATACGTTGCCCTCGACATTCGCGCCTATGTTGGTGTACCGTTGGTCAAAAATGGTCGTAACGTTGCTGTTCTGGGCGTTTACCAGACCACAGCGCGAGCGTGGACAAATGAGGAAATCGCGCTGATCGAAGAAACTGCCGATCGCACCTGGGCAGCGGTAGAACGTGCCCGTGTCGAAGCAGAACGGGAGCAACTGCTTGTGCGTGAGCAAGCGGCACGGGAAGCAGCCCAATCCGCGAACAGAATCAAGGATGAATTCTTGGCAGTGCTGTCTCATGAACTGCGATCTCCTCTCAATCCGATTCTGGGTTGGTCAAAACTCTTGAGAACGGGCAATCTCAATCCCACTAAAACGGCACAAGCGATCACCACCATTGAACGCAACGCCAATCTGCAATCCGAACTGATCGAAGACTTACTTGATGTCTCTCGAATTCTGCAAGGCAAGCTCAGATTGAATGTTAGTCCCACTAATTTAACCACTACGATTCGAGGTGCGCTCGAAACCGTGCGCCTTGCCGCAGAAGCCAAGTCGATCACCGTAGAAACCGACCTCGATCCCAAAGTTGGGCAAGTCTCTGGCGATTCCACTCGGTTACATCAGGTGGTCTGGAATTTGCTCTCGAATGCGGTGAAGTTCACGCCTGCGGAGGGTCGAGTGTTGGTGCGATTACAGCAGATTGACGGTCAAGCCCAAATCGCAGTGAGCGATAATGGTAAAGGCATTTCAGCCGATTTTCTGCCGCATGTCTTTGACTACTTCCGCCAAGAGGACGGAGCCACGACGCGGAAATTTGGGGGATTGGGATTAGGACTTGCGATCGTCAAGCAAATCGTGGAACTGCACGGCGGCATGATTCAAGTCGAGAGTAGAGGTGAAGGTCTGGGTGCAACGTTTACTGTGAGATTGCCATTGATGCCGATTCAACCCGCGATCAAGCGCGAGCAGTCCTCTGCTGAACGATCGCTGAACTTAGAGGGGATACGAGTCTTGATCATTGATGACGAACCCGACTCCCGCGAGTTTGTGGCGTTTGTATTGGAGGAGGCGGGAGCCAGCGTTACGACTGCCTCAACTGCATCGGAAGGGTTTTTAATGTTGACGCGATTGCTGCCCGATGTCTTGCTGAGTGATATTGGAATGCCTGATATGGACGGTTATATGCTGATGCAGCAGATCCGATCGTTGCCACCGGAACAGGGCGGACAAGTAAAGGTGATCGCGTTGACTGCCTATGCAGGTGACTTTAACGAACAGCAAGCGCTTCAAGCCGGGTTTCAGCAACATCTCACCAAACCAATCGACCCGGAGCAGCTGGTGAAAGCAGTTTCCACACATTTGTGAGAGGATGTTTTCGCTAGAGGTTACCAAAGCCTTTCTTTTTCTTGTCCTTCTTTTTAGATTTCTTACTACTACCAGGGGCATTTCGCCAACCCGATTGTGGGGGATGATTCCCACCGCCAGCGAACGGGTTTCCCATCCCTCCAAACATTCCTGGCATTCCAGGAAAGCCACCTTGCCCCATCTGCTGCATCATCGAGCGCATTCTCTGAAAGTCGCTGACTAGCTTGCTAACATCCACTTCTTTATAGCCAGCCCCACGAGCAATCCGCCTTCTCCGACTGGGCGAACTTGCCAATAAATCTGGATCGCGGCGCTCGCTAGGTGTCATTGAGTTAATCATTGCCTCAGAGCGCTTGAGTTGGATTTCTCCCTGTTTGAGTTGGTCATCTGACAGCTTATTCATACCTGGAAGCAGCTTCATGATGCCCCCCAACGACCCCATATTCTTTAGCAGCCGCATCTGCTTCAAGAAGTCGGTAAAGTCGAACTTAGCTGTCAGGATTTTCTCCTGCATCTTCTCAGCATCAGCTAAGTCAATTTCCTCCTGAGCTTTCTCTACTAGCGTCAGGACATCTCCCATGCCGAGAATCCGCGAAGCAACTCGGTCTGGGTAAAACGGTTGCAGTGCTTCTACCTTTTCCCCTACCCCAACGAATTTGATCGGCTGACCCGAAATCCGCCGTACTGAAAGCGCTGCCCCGCCACGACTATCACCATCCATCTTAGTGAGAATGGCACCAGTAATGCCGATCTGTTCGTGGAACGTGCGGGTCAGATTTGCTGCTTCCTGACCAGTCATCGCATCCACTACCAGTAGCGTTTCCTGGGGTTGTACAGTCTGCTTGATCTGGGCTAACTCTGCCATCATGTCCTGGTCAATCTGTAGACGACCAGCTGTATCAATAATGACTGTGCTAACGCCCTCTGCCCTACCCCGTTCTACTCCAAGACGGGCAATCTCTACCGGATTGGCATCACTCCCTAGCTCAAATACTGGCACCTCAATCTGCTTACCCAACGTTACCAACTGCTCAATAGCTGCGGGACGATATACGTCTGTTGCCACCATTAAACAGCTACGATTTTGCTTACGTAGGTACAAAGCTAACTTAGCAGTGGCAGTCGTTTTCCCAGTTCCTTGTAACCCAGCCATCAGCACAATGGTTGGCGGTTGCCCAGCTTCAGCGAGGGGGACATTAGTTTCCCCCATCACCTGCACCAACTCGTCGTGGACGATCTTGATAAACTGTTGGTCGGGTCGCACTCCGGCAATCACCTCAGCTCCTTGGGCTTTGGCTTCGACCTCAGTCACAAAATCTTTGACCACCTGGAGATTGACATCGGCTTCCAAGAGGGCACGCCGCACTTCCCTCAGGGCATCTTGGATATTGGATTGGGAAATTTTATCTTGACCCCGTAGCTTTTTCCAGGCAGATTCTAAACGGTCAGAAAGTGCATCGAACATAATTGGTCGAATACTAAGGCGATGGTGATTTAGTTAGCAGGTTTGCCCTCTATTTACCAGCTTAGACCCTTAGCAGCGGGTTTAACAAAGAACAGGGTGTAGGGGAGGACGTTGTGGCGAGGTCTCCTCGCCACGCAAGTCGATCCGTGAGACGTGATGAAGGGGCGAATGGCATTCGCCCCTTCATCCGCCGTTGTAGGGATAGATTCGCAAGGGTACACTCCTAGTAGTCTAATAAGAGCGGATTGATCCATAAGGTTCTTCCCCACACCCTGCGCCCGAAGGGCGCTTATTTAGATAATCCTCTTTTGTCTTAATTTACCAATTTCAGCGACTACGCCATCGAGCCCACTGTTACCGTATATAATCAACAAGCGTTCTGCTGAAAGGTAACTAAACACGGGGTTACGAAACTGGGTGTTGTAAGTGGCTGTATCAGCAGTGCTATAGCCAAATTGAGTAGCTGCCTGTAGGATGACTTGGTCAATGGTGATTGCTGGAATTGTTAGGACAAAGTCAGCATCCGAGAGGTTATGCAAGGAATATTCAGCTAATAAGTTGGTTTGCGATGGATTAGCTGCTGTAAGGTCAATGCTACCAAGTTTGCGCAAGGGAGGTAGACGTAGGTGGTTTTGGTTGTCTAGGAACAAGTATCCTTGCGCAACAGGGTCAATTTGAGCCATGATTGCTGCGGCATTCAACCAGTTAACCACTTTATATTCATTACCCAACGTTGGTGCAGAGTGGGCGGAGGCTTGAGCAATCACAAAGTCAGGAGCCAACCCGCGCTTCATGGATTCTGCCAAACTGAGGATGTGATGACCACCAGTCTGAGAATTGCCTGATGCCCCATAATTATCTGTTGTACCATTACCACCGAAGTTTAATTCCTGGAACTCAGAGCCGTCAGCATTCCACTGGAAAACGATGGGTTTAGCCCAGTCATGCCAAATGGGAGCACCGATAACAATGTCATCGCTGATGTAGATATCTGCCGAGTTCTGGTTAACATACGGATTAATTGCCGGTAGCCCATTTTTGCGAGTTTGACCGTACATCACTCGGTAGTTACTAGCAAAGCTCAAGAAACTAAGATCGTTAAATGATTCATGCACAACTAGTCCACCTGGGTAGGAATGGTGACTATTAACACCACTACCAGGGGCGGAGTAAAATGGTTGTGGAAGTTGAGGGCAGTTGCTGCCATCCCCTAGAACTGGCGGGAATATTCCAGCTATAAGCCCACCAGGAAAGGTATTATCGTCAGCCTGATTCACTAAGCCAGAAGCAAGCAATTTCTGCAAGATTGCTTGCTTCTGGGTGTCCGTCACGCCAGCTCTATGCTGAATGCATGTTTTAGGGTTGTTAATCGCATCGAGTGTGGCATTTCTAAGATTGTCAGTTTGAATTTGGCTGGTTTGTTTCACCAGGAAGTCTAGGGCAGACTGTACTAGTGGTGATTTTTGAGCAAGGTTAGTGGCAGTGGTATTGCCAGCTCCAGGCACAGTCTGGTTGATAACAGGAGGATTATTTGCTCCCGCTCCCTTCTGGTCCTCCTGGGCTCCCGATGGCGTGACTAATAAAAGTAAGCTCAAGCCCAAACTTACAACCAAACTTACTAAAAATAGATGACGAGGAATTTTCACTTTTGTCTGCTCCTAAAGAATACAGCTTCGCCTTTGATAGGCAACTGCGGGTATCATAGGAGGCTAAGGTTAAGCCAGGTCTAAGAAACACTTTTGACATCCTCAGCGCCTTAGAAGGGCGGTGATTCCTAAACCTCACGATTTAGGTTTCTGCTTTATAGCAACTGCCTCCACCGCGATCAGGATTTGGTCTTATGTTCGCTCCACAGACTGACACGGCAAGCCCTGCCGCCACAAACTAAACAAACAAGCAAATGCTTCAGCAATGCACTTTCGTCACTCAGGGATAGACTCTATACCATTGTCCCTAGTGCTTTTCCCGATCAACCGATTTTTCTGCGCCACTACAAGCTTATGTAGTTTTGATGTTAGGCTTTCTGTCTCCATCGTCGCGGGTGGGTCAACGACCAACTATACTGTATCGTTTCACACTTGATTTTGTAAAGCCGTGCTTAAACACGAGGTTTCAAACCCAGGAGTTCTGATGATTCACTCCAGGCTATCGATCTCGATCTGCTCTAGGTCCAAAGAATTCCCGGCAAGATACCTGTACCACATCGTAAAAGCCTAGCTCCTCAAGATGGGCTATCCACCCCTCGACACTCCCATCTAGCTCTAGTGTTCCCAATGCCCGTGCTGGTTCAGCAATCCAAGGTACAACCCAAATACGACAGCAGCGAAGTTCGGCATCCAGTGAGACTTCAACTGATAGCCACTCAGGTATGGAGTTTTCCCTAGGCTCTCCTTGTGCCTTAAAACATGGTGTCAACATGATTCGTAATTGATAATTCGTAATAATGAGATTGAGAAATCTTCTTCAATTGCGAATTGTTAGTTGGGGTGAGAGTCGAGGAAGGCTTGGACTTCTGTCGCTGTTGGTTGGGCAGCGATCGCTCCTGGCTTAATGGTGGTTAATGCCCCCACAGCGCTGGCATAGGTAACAACCCTTTTGGCAGTTTCTGGCTCAGTCAATTGTTGAATACCCAGACAGCTCACTTGGTGTAGAAATCCTGCCACGAAGCTATCCCCTGCACCAGTGGTATCTACAACCGGAACGGAAAAACTAGGTAACTTGTCTTCGTTTTCTCCTAAGCAGTAGGCACATCCCTGCTCTCCCGCGCTCACCAATACACCCTCCACCTCACCCACGCGGTGGGCAATTGCCCCAGGATCAGTCGTGTCAAACAACCACTCAGCTTCTTCAACAGACAGCTTGAGGAAATCGACTCGCTTGACCAAAGCTTGAATTACTGACAACGCTGCATCCGGATTGAGCCAAAAAACTGGTCGCCAATTCACGTCGAGCAAAATCTTAACATAGTGCTGCTCAGCTAGAGCAATTGCCCGTTCGATTGCTGCTCGGCTGTCGGGGTAGGCAAGTTCTAGCGTGCCTAGAACAAGAAAATCTGCGGTTTCAAACAAATGCACAGGCAATTGAGCTGCCTGGATATGCGTATCGGCAAATTCTGTCGTATTGCGATCTCCAAACCCAGCAAACGTGCGATCGCCTGCTGTGGAACGGACAACATAAACTTGCCGTGTCGGTGCTAGGAGATGGCGTTGTACTCCAGTTGCATCTACACCGACTTCTTGCAATAGTTGTACTAGGGCATCTCCTGTTTCATCTTGCCCCACACAACCGATAAACCCAGATGGAGTGCCTAGTTTTGTTAAAGCACATGCCACATTTGCTGGTGCTCCGCCTGGATAGGGTGTCCAAGATTCAACTTCCTCAATCGATTTTCCTATCTGATCGGCTAGGAGATCAAACAAAATTTCACCGAGACACAAAACACGAGGATTACTCATCTTTGGGAATTCCCTACACCCATACCCCAAATTTTAAATCGAACTGTGTTTCATAGAATGAGAATAATATGTAGTATTCCTCTACTCCCCTTGTCCTCTTCCTGACCCTACAGGAATCCTATAGAATTGAAGAGAGCAGGTAAGTAGATATACTAAGGAAAGTAATTATGGCTGGTGGCGAGTCTCGGAGCCATGCAAACCTCTCGGAGAGGGAACTACAAATTATTGACCTAGTGGCCACTGGCTTAACCAATCAGGAAATAGCCCAAACCTTAGAAATTAGCAAGCGAACCGTCGACAATCACATAAGTAACATCTTGACTAAAACAGAGACAGAAAACCGCGTAGCACTTGTGCGTTGGGCTTTACGATGGGGAAAAGTTTGCATCAATGATGTCAACTGCTGTGCCCTACCTGCTTCTCAGGAGCAGACAATTTCTCAGTCGGGGACTTGATGGCAGAGGACAAGGCGAAGCTGACGCAGATCTCGGAGGAAACCTCCGGGAGAACGTCGGGGACAAGGAGACAAGGAGAGGAGAGAGAGTTAGAGAAATAACTTAACAAACGGATTTAGGTGTCCCATCGAGTTGTAGAGTGAAAACTGATTAGGTGTATCAGTTGGCAAATTGATAACGAAGAAGGAAAGAGACTTATGGTTGATCGTGGTTCAAAAGTACGAATTCTCCGTTCTGAATCCTACTGGTTTCAAGATGTAGGAACTGTTGCTTCTATTGACCAAAGTGGCATCCGCTATCCAGTGATTGTCCGGTTTGACAAGGTAAACTACGCTGGCGTCAACACCAATAACTTTGCTGAGGCTGAATTGATAGAGATTGCAAAACCAACGGCGAAAGCGAAAAGAACTACGCCTACAGCTTCTGGTGGTAAGCAAACTCCTATTGAGGAAGGCATTCGTAAGACGGGCAGCGGACAAGACAAGCAAGAGACTCAGGGCGGTGAACCAACTGTAGAAGGTGCTGGTAATCAGGGAACTGAGTCACGGTAAGCTGTGCCTGAACTGCCTGAAGTTGAAACAGTTCGACAGGGACTGAATCAAGTCACCCTTGGTTATAAGATTACGGGTGGGGATGTGTTGCTAGCTCGCACGATCGCCTACCCGCTTTCTCTAAACGAGTTTTTAGCTGGTATTAAGGGAACGGCGATCACCCAGTGGCATCGCCGTGGTAAGTACTTACTAGCAGAGCTTGTAGGAACAGAAGAAGCTGCTGGTTGGTTAGGTGTCCATTTGCGGATGACTGGTCAGTTGTTATGGCTGCAACCAGGCGATGCTCTACAGAAACATACGCGGGTGAGATTATTCTTTGCTCAGGAACGCGAGTTGCGCTTTGTTGACCAGCGAACCTTTGGTCAAATATGGTGGGTTCCGCCAGGAGTGGCGGTTGAAAGCGTAATGACTGGATTAGGGAGACTAGGGCTAGAGCCGTTTTCCGCTGAGTTTTCGGTTGAACACATAGCGAGAAAATTGCATAATCGCCGTCGTCCAATTAAGAGTGCATTGTTAGATCAGATGGTGGTGGCGGGATTAGGCAATATCTATGCTGATGAAGCCCTGTTTCTTTGTGGCGTACGACCAGTAACACTCTGCACAGATTTGCAGCTTGAGCAGATAGAAAGCCTGCGAAATGCAATCGTTCAGGTTCTCCAGACTAGTATCGCAGCTGGTGGAACGACTTTTAGCAACTTTCTCAATGTGCAGGGCATTAACGGGAATTATGGCGGTGTAGCTTGGGTTTACAATCGCACTGGCGAACCATGCCGGATCTGTGGTACGCCGATTCAGCGACTCAAATTAGCAGGGCGATCGGCTCACTTCTGTCCTCAATGTCAACACGATTCAGGGAGACAAGGCTAGAAGCCCTACCAGTTGGCGATTCTAGTTGTAAATTCTAGAATTCAGATATGACAATACAAACTACAAAGCAACTACCCATTCCCCCTCACTTCAACCCCCACAAAGTCGGAGAAGTTTGGCGAGTGCCTTACCAAGAACGGGCAGCAGCAGCTGAAGCCTGGGCAAAGCAGCATGGTATTCAACCAGCCGCCGAAGATAAAACCCGCATTTGCCTAATGGCGATTGATGTTCAGAACACATTTTGCATTCCCGAATTTGAACTCTTCGTTGGGGGGCGTTCTGGTATGGGGGCAGTTGATGACAACGTGCGGTTGTGCGAGTTTATCTATCGCAACTTAGGTGTAATTAGTGTGATCGCGCCTACGGTGGATACACATACGGCTATGCAGATCTTCCATCCCATTTTCTGGACCAATGATGCCGGAGAACACCCCACCCCAGCTGCGACCAACATCACTCTTGAAGATGTCCAGAAGGGAGTATGGAAAGTTAACCCAGTTATTGCCCACAGTCTTAATGGTGGTAACTATCTTGCCCTGCAAAAGCACGCTCTGCACTATGTTCAGAAGTTGAGTGATGACGGCAAATATCCGCTAACAGTATGGCCCTATCACTCGATGCTAGGTGGTATTGGTCATGCCCTCGTTTCAGCTGTAGAAGAAGCTATATTCTTCCACAATATTGCCCGCAGTAGCCAAACTCTATTTGAGGTTAAAGGCAGTAATCCCCTAACAGAGAATTATTCAGTACTACGTCCCGAAGTCTTGGATGATTCTGAAGGTCGTCCGATTGCTCAGAAAAACACTAACTTTATCGAGAAACTGCTGGATTTTGACATAGTGATTATTGCTGGTCAAGCTAAAAGTCACTGCGTTGCTTGGACAATTGATGACCTCCTAACTGAGATTATGGCGCAAGACCCCAACTTGGTTAAGAAAGTGTATCTGCTAGAAGATTGCACCTCCCCTGTTGTCGTTCCCGGCGTCGTTGATTTCACCGATCAAGCTGATGCCGCATTCCAGCGCTTCACTGATGCAGGGATGCATGTTGTCAAATCAACCCAGGCGATAGATACTTGGGCAGATATTCCCCTACTCTCTTTTTAAAGCAATGGTTGCGATCGTCTATTAGATAGTTAATTAGTAGCAAAGAATGGAATCCATATAAAGCTAAGATTTAATGGTGGTGATGAGGGTGACGACCGCGACTTCCGGCGCTATGCGGAGTATTCTCACCAGATGTAGACTGAGAATCCAGTTTTGGGTAACCATTAGCATCGTTATCAAACGATTGCGTCTGGAAGGCGATATAGACCCCGTACCAGGTTTGGCGACTAGGAAAATATAAGAACAACGCACCATCCTCTCCTCGTCCATTTTCATCGTCGTGGTTGCCCCTAGCGTTACCCTGATTCATGTGGATATTATGAATCCCGTCGTCTGGCTGAAATCCCCATGCAGCATTCCCAGATGAGCGCTGATCGTATCGATGCCCAAACGCATACAATACAGCATCTGCTTCGGCAATGACTTCTTCGACTAATTGCTTGATCTCTGGTTGCCCCTGCTGTTCAATGGGCTCGGAGCGATTAAATAGAGGAAGAGGCTGCATCTCATTTCTTGTTACTAATCCATCACTCACATAGTCAATTCCCTTAATTTCTTCGTAGGGCAGATTAAACATGCCGTTGTTCAGGCTCAATAATTTGTCTACCTGGGGTGGCGTGATATTTGACTTAATCGCATACAAAACTCTGACATCAGCTGTATTCGGGTCTTCTGAAGCAATATTGACGGCAATGTCAAACGGCTTATCGTCTGTTTTGACAAGGATGTGGTAGTGAGGTCGCTGATGCGGATTACGTGAGAAGAGTTTGGCATCAGTGGGTGAACCCTTAAGAATCGCAGTGGTTAAACGAGACATTGTGATTTCCTTGAATGAATAAAATTTTCCTGTCTGTAAATTTCCCTTTAACGATATGGAAAATTACGACCTATTTCCAGTAGGCATGTACCGAAATGGAAATATAAACTTACATTTAACTCTCAGACTTAGAGCAAGTAATTATGCCGCTATTACAAAACTTGATATCATCTGGTTCAGGCTCATAGTCTAAACTCCACAACTCTTTATGGATACTGAGGAGCTGAAATTGATTACCCGTGAGTTTTACGATCTGCCGGTGATGCCTGGGCTATACGCAGTCAGGTACCGGGAGTACGGATTACTTATACCATTTCCAACTGGACTTGCACTATATGACTGCAAGCGCAGTATAGTTTCTAGGCTTCTAAGCAGTGCAGGCTTTTGAATCGATGGTATTACACAACCTAACTAATAGTTTGTGAAACGCGAGAATATTAATATTTTCTGCTTACAATTGCGCGTAAAAATTAGAGAAAGTGTTGATAAGTAGTATAGAATCGCTTCTTTCAAAAGATTACTGTTGAGGTACCATGTATGTCACAAGAGCTAATCAGAAGGCTTGCAGAATCTCCTGTCGAAGGAATGAATAAAAATCTAAAGAAACGCAGCTTTTTGAAATATATGCTAGGTGCAACTACTTTAGCCGGTGGGATTGGTCTTTTATCGAAACAAAAGGCTAAAGCAGAGGGAGTTCCATATATGTGGGTACATGGAACGAGTGTTCAGGTAGAGCGTCCAGAGCTAACCAATACAATTCTCTGGCAGGGCTACTTCACGTATATCGAAGGTAAACCTAATACTTCCAACTGGTTCCACTTCTCTATTCCCACACTAGCTACAACTAATAATGAACAAGTCCAAGGAGGTATAGTCTTCTTTAATACGGGTTCAAATAATGTTGCCGTGACAAATATGCACTTGTATGTGTTTAGTGAAAAGATTGCCGCTAATGATAGTCTGAACGTATATGGCAGTAATAGTGTGGCTAGTATAACATTACCAACGCCCCGGAGTACTGCGTATGGACCTGTAGGTATTTCCATAAATGTAAAATTTGGAGCAGCATCACCCCTATACATAGAGTTCGTTGCGGCGGCTGGTTTGTTTAACAACTTGTACTAGTCCCACCTAGCTGCTATCCCATGCCCTATCTGCTCAATCAACCGCCTGCCACTGCTAGCTGATTGAGCAGCACTATCCACGAATAAGTGAAATAACTCCCTGGTTACCCAACCCAGGTGTTTGATACATGGGCTGATATTCCACTGCTCTATTTTTAAGTCAACTCTGATGAGCCTGTAGCCAGTCTGTGAAATCTTGTACTGAGGCGAAATCTAGCAAAGCCTCTGCTAACTCCTCCAGTTGCGTAACACGAAGCTGCTGAATCTGCGATTGGGCAAAGCCCACGCTTCGCGAACGCACTTCTAGGGGAACTTGACCCAACTGACGTGCTAGCTGACGTAGAACTCATGAGCTTTCTCCTTGGTGGTTAGAAATTTGCAATCATGTTTGTGTTGATTTTTGCATAACGGCTAAGTTGAGCCGCAACTAGTGTCCTTTGCATCCTCATCAAGATCTCTTGCCCGTCCGCTCCAACGTGTTGTTAGACCGCGCTTTCGCGATAAGTTTACAACTTCTTTACCGCTTTCCGCTTGCTGCTTTTGTAAATCAGCAAAGATAGCTTTTAAATCATAATTGAATGAACGAGAGTACTCTTCACGAATTCTGTGGATTTCTTCGACAATTTCATCCTGATACATGATTAACCTCCAAGCAGTTCATTGGGTGTACAAAGAATTGGCAATTCATATCCAAAATCAAGACTGATTTCTGCCAATTTCCTCTGAATTTGAGCATTGGCAATGTGCTTGCAGTTCCATGTCAGCAGGTAATCCAGACCATGAACTGTTGCGGCGGCGATATGAATCGCACAATATCCGCCTTTGCAGGAAGGCTACTGCGTCCTAGAAATTGCTCTGCTAAATCAAAAGGTTTATGCAGACTAGGTTTTAGCCTTAGCGCGGTTTTCTGTTCCATTTCTACTCGCGGGCGCTTACTTAGTAGTTCAAGAAGCAGTGTAGGTTGCCTGACAGATAGTAGGTGCTAGCCAAGGAATGTGCAAAGTGACAGTGGGTAGCTGAGCTACAAGTTCCACCTCGCCTTTTGCATTAGTCACCCATCCTTGGGCTTCCACAAGTGGTGCTGAGTCAGAACTACTCAAGTTGCTAGAAGTAGTAGCACTAGTGCGCCTCTCTTGGCTTTGAACTGTCGTGCCTAAATCTGCCAAAGTTGGCTCACTTCTGAGTGCTTCTGTAGGATCGGGTGGCAATCCACCGTGACCAGTAACAACAAATTTGCTGGCGCGTGGTCCCACACCAGCTGGACAGCCTTGGGCAATTTGCCCAGTGATATTGACTGGCTCTATTGGTAAGGTGACTAATCCTTGGCTGGGGTTGTTAACCAGTGTGTTGATTTCTACTACACCGTTTAACTGAGGGCTACGTTCAGACATAGCAGTGATGCTGCTATCTGGAGAACGGATTAGACCTTGGGTCTTGATATGAATATTGCCTCCCTGGCCCCCTTGGGCATCGGCAGTGATTTTGCTACTTTGCAGGGCAACCAATGTACCTGTGTCGATATTAATATTGCCGCTATTCGCGTTATTGCTGGCCTGAGTGGTTATGCTACTGTTCCTTAACTGCAAGTCCTGCGTGTGCAGTATGATATTGCCACGTTCACCTACTGAATTTTCAGCACTGAGAGCGGATTGACTGTTCAGGAGGATGATAGAGAGAGCCGTGATTTCTAGGTTACCTGCTGCCCCTAATCCTCCACTACTTACGGTTAATTGAGAATTTTTACCCTGGACATACAACTGCCCTGTGCTTATCGTTAAATTTCCAGCATTTCTTACACTCCGAGTACTTGTTGTTAGAAAACCACCTGTTAGCTCTACAGATTCAGAGGCGTTCACTGTTAAATCCCCATATGGACCCGTCACTGCTGGATTTCCAATTCCAATTACCCCAGTAGATATTCCTGCTCCATCCTGAACAACCAACCTCCTGGCAGTGACCTTTATATCGCCCACACTAAACAAGCCACTGTTGCTACCTGTGAGTTTCACAGAATCTGAGGCGTTTATAGTAAATTGGCCTCCCGAACCATTAGCAGCAATTATTTGTGAGCCACTAGTGAGTACCACGTTCTTGCCTTGGATCTCGACATTACCAATGCCTTTCTCACTATTGACGTTGACTTGAGAAGCATTTGCTAGTGAAATGTCTGCTCGTGCTAAGCCTTCAGGAAAACTTAGATGCAAGTCGTTAGCATCGACACTTAGCCCTACGGTTCCGAAGCTATCTACTGCTCCCAACTCCACTTGACCTCCCTGAGCCTGCAACCTTCCTCCATCAAAAGATACATCACCGCCAACTAGCGCCAAAGTCCCACCGGGTATCACCTGTAGACCGACTACAACTGGCTTTCCACTAGAGCTAATGATGGAATACATAGAGCGATTTGAGATCCTTCCTACAGTCCCCGCAAACTGCAAACCAATAGGCACACTTGTAGTTAGCAATGGCGCAGTCTGGGAAGCTGTCGCACTGAACTGAGTACCATCAGCAAATTTCAGACTACTAGCTGTACTAGCCAAAAATGAACCGCCGATCTTGAGTGAGGCATTAGTACCAAAAATAATCCCATTAGGATTGATGAGAAATAAATTAGCTGTGCCTTCGGCTTTAAGCGTACCATTAATGTGAGACATAGATGGACCTGTCACCCTGCTAATGATGTTCTGAATATCCAGGGTGTTGTTGAAGATGGCTAAGCCATCTTTAGGTACTGAAAACTGTTCAAAGCTATGAAATAAACTTGGACCACGCTTGACCCCACCCTCAATGGCATAAGTGTTACCAGAGAATTTTACGATAGAACTTTCAATGCCTAGAGTACTGTCAGGTATAACCTGAGCCAAGGCACAGTTCCCAGAGACAGAAATTGTTCCAGGTATTGCCAATATACTTACTAACCATAATACCCAGTATGGAATGGTTAAAGGAATTGCCAATTTACCAACTCCTGCTTAGTAATTAGTAAGCTGCTACAAGTTAGTAGTTTAGAAAAATAGATAAAAAAGGCTGTAATGATAGCTAAAAAATGATTCAAGTAACATTTTCTTCTATCAAAATAGCCTATAGGGGTAGAAATTATCTACTGGAAGGAGCAGATCACTGATTGGCTAGCATCATCCCAAGAACAAGTCCAAAACGGTGAAAGACGAGTCACTTCATTATCATCTGATGATGATAATGATTCCTCGTCTTCTGATTCTTCTTCAAGCCAAGATTCAGTAGGTTGAGAAGATATCGCATTTCTCATCTTAGTCTTTTTAAAGACAACTTCTGTGATACCGCAAGCATCTAGGTCCGTTAGTTTTTTTTCGTTTAGAACCCTTTCAATATTTCTTGCACATACCTTGGGATCAGAACTCATCTTTTTCTCCTTTAGTTGAAATAGACGTATTTTTAAATTACCTTACCATTATTAATATACAATGGTATTTTCATTATTAGCTTATATGGAACAGCTGTTAATGTCAATATCTTTATGCCCACAGTTAGTAATATTTTTACTGTCTTCGTTGGCTTTATAGAAGAGTTTTCTTGATGCAAGCTTAGCATCACAGATAAGTTCTCAACATAAAGCAATTATCTTTTTAAGAAAGTCAGATGAAATTCCTACTTAGTAAATTCACTTTTGTTTCCAATGTCACATGATCTTGATCTATTCATATTTTTGTCAGGATTCAAATATTCGCCAGGACATAAATCTAGAGGACAGCAAGCATCGTTAAACTATCTGCCTATCTGAAAAAATTTTAGAGTTACTTTAAAGACTAGGCATTTATCTCATACATCCTCCTTAAATGACTACTATTATAGAGTTGAGCAAAGCTAAACCTATTAGCTTGCTGCTCTTGTGGGATTGTTCTTGCTGGACCATGGTTCAACGCTCCTACTGAGTCTGTGTCAGCTTTTTTGTAGGATGGGTTGTCACCTTTATTTAAAGGGTTCCCTAGAGCATAACTCTGGACGCTAATTGAACTCTTCTAAAGAGTCGTTGAAGTAAATTTTTAGTTTGAGACGAATAGTTAACTACCGCTAGTTGAACACCTCCTACCTATTTATCAACTGACTCCAGACTATTTATGCAACACCTCCTCTATTTCTCCACGACTTAAAGCGACTTAAACCCTTCTAGAAAGGGGAAAAGGCAATTCAAACAAAGACAGCGGTAACCCTTTCAGTATTTTCACGGTTTTTTATCAGAACTTTACAGCTTTTGGTTCAAATTTTAACATTTATTAATCAATCTAAGAAACTACTTAGTGTAAGCACGGATAAAGTAATGACTTGAAATTACAGCTCTCAAACATTATTCATCTAAAACGCCATCCCTGATTCCTACTTGGTTTCTCGGTCTTGACCAGTAACGCAATAGCTCAGCCGCTTAAAGCGCAGACTGTTGACTCAAATCTGGTTCCCTACTTCACCAACCCAATTGCCCAAGTACCGCCACCAAACCTCATACCGCCTCCTCAAGCTCCGATAAATCCGCCAGTCCCTAACCTGGGTCCTGGTACTATAACTGTCAAAAGGTTTGAGGTTGTTGGTAGCACCGCACCGTATTTAGTCAGCAAACCCTAGCCAAAGTCACTGCTCCCTTCACGAATCGATCTATCTCATTTGCTGAATTGCTCCAGGCTCGTTCGGCAGTGGCCCAGCTCTATATTGATCAAGGGTATATTACCTCTGGAGCCTTGATCCCTCCTCAAACGTTCCGAGGAGGTGTGGTCAGAATCCAAGTGGTCGAAGGTAGAGTGGAGGTGATTGGTGTAACAGGTACTAGGCGGCTTTCCCGCCGTTATGTGCGTAGTCGCCTGCGCCGAGCTACGTCAAAACCGTTGAATCGCAACTGCCTACTCGAAGCGTTGCAACTGCTGCTTCTCTACATCTCCAGAACCGCTAGTCTGGGGAAATAAAGACCAATTAGTTTCGCGGAGTCCGAGGCAGTACTAGTTAGTTGAGCAGACCCTAGTACTATTGACTTTATGAAGTGCGTCAGGTGATCGGAATACTGCAAGACGATGGCTGGTATCTTGCTTGAACTAGAGGTAGCCACCGCCAGTATCACCATCCAGAAAAGCCAGGCACAGTTACTGTCCCTGGAAACCTATCTGATGACCTGCCACCTGGGTTGCTGTACAGCATTCACAGGACAAGCTGGATTGAGGGAATGAAGCTATGAAATACACGGTTGTGATTGAGAAAGCAGCGGGTAACTATGGTGCCTATATTCCTGATCTGCCTGGATGTGTAGCTACTGGTCAAACAGTAGAGGAAGTTTTAGAGCAGATACAGGAGGCTATTGAGTTTCATCTAGAAGGGATGCTACTACACGGTGAGTCTATTCCTAAGCCTTCTAGTTTGTGCCAATACATTGATGCCCGATTGCCAATCTAGTTGAGTATGTGCATATTAGACATTCAGCCTGCTCTTTAACACCATTTCAGTACTTTTACGGTTCTTCATCAAGACTTTACATCTTTCGGTGCAAAAATTTAATCTTTTTTAAAGAAATGGAGGGCTACTTAGTGTAAATACTGATGGAGTAGTGACCTAAAATTACACTTCTTAAATATTATTCATCTAAAGTGCCAACCCTGGTTCCTACTTGGTTTCTCGGTCTTGACCAGTAGCGTGATCGCTGAGCCACTCAAAGCGCAGACCATCGACCCAAATCTGGTTCCTTACCCCACCAACCCAACCTCTCAAGTACCGCCACCGAACCTCATACCGCCTCCTCGCACAACTCCCCCACCTCCTCCGGCGCTCCCTCTACCGCCAAATCTCATACCGCCTCCTCAAGCTCCGACAACTCCGCAAGTCCCTAATCTGGGTCCTGGTACTATAACTGTCAAAAGGTTTGAGGTTGTTGGTAGCACCGTATTTAGTCAGCAAACCCTAACCAAAGTCACTGCTCCCTTCACGAATCGACCTATCTCGTTTGCTGAATTGCTCCAGGCTCGTTCGGCAGTAACCCAGCTCTATATTGATAATGGGTATATTACCTCTGGAGCCTTGATTCCTCCCCAAACGTTTCGAGGAGGTGTTGTCAGAATCCAAGTCGTCGAAGGTAGAGTGGAAGAGATTGATGTCACAGGTACTAGGCGGCTTTCCCCCCGTTATGTGCGTAGTCGCCTGCGCCGAGCTACGTCAAAGCCGTTGAATCGCAATCGCCTGCTCGAAGCGTTGCAACTGCTACAGCTTAATCTCCTCATTAGAAATATCTCTGCTGAACTGTCTGCTGGGTCGCGTCCAGGTACGAGTGTGCTAACAGTTCAGATAACAGAGGCTAAGACCTTCATCCCTCAAATCATACTAGATAATAACCGCCCCCCTAGCATCGGCAGCTTTGAGCGCGGATTCCAGCTCAACGAAGCCAATTTATTTGGTCTAGGAGATGGCTTGAGTGTAGGCTACGCCAATACCGATGGTAGCAACGATGTAACTGCTGGCTATACCTTACCAATCAATTCCCGAAATGGCACTCTGAACTTAAGCTACGGCACTACACTCAGTCATGTAGTCGAGCCTCCCTTCAACCAACTCAATATCAATGCTAATTTTCGCTACTACGATATAACGCTACGCCAGCCAGTGCTTCTAACTCCCCAAAAAGAACTTGCCCTTGGTCTAACTGCCTCGCGCCGGGAAAGCGATATTTCCCTTTTAGGCAGTAACTCCCTAGGACGCTTACTCTCACCAGGAGCTGACAGCCAGGGACGCACCCGCATCTCAGCATTGAGGTTTTTTCAGGAATGGACTTCAAGGAATAGTCAAGAAGTTTTTGCCGCCCGCTCTCAGTTCAGTGTTGGACTCAATGCACTCAATGCTACTATTCATGGAAACCCTCCTGATGGTCGCTTCTTTGCTTGGCTGGGACAGGGACAGTGGGCACGTCTTTTGGCTCCAGACACCTTACTATTAATCCGTGCCGATCTCCAACTTGCAGACAGACCCCTCGTACCTTTAGAGCAGTTTGGTTTAGGAGGTGATTATACTGTCCGGGGATACCGTCAGGATTTCCTGTTAACTGATAATGCTGCGTTAGCTTCTGTTGAATTTCGGCTACCAATTTACCGCAGACCTCTGAGGCAAACAGTTTTACAACTTGCTCCATTTTTTGATGTTGGTACTGGTTGGAACAATTCAGCCAACACCGAACCAAGCACCCCGAATACCAACACTCTGGCATCTATCGGGCTAGGGCTACGGTTGCAGCTAAGCGACAATCTCACAGCCCGCCTCGATTACGGCATTCCTTTGATTGATGTCCCCTCCACGAAAAGAACATGGCAAGAAAACGGGCTGTATTTTTCCATCATCGCCAATCCCTTCTAAGCAGATTGAAATCTACCCGTGCAAGACTGACTGTTCTAGCCTTTCTCAGTACAGCTTTTTTAGTTTTGTGTCTAGGCATAGAAGGATTGCCCGTTGCCGCTCGTCTTCCTGCTGTAAGTTCCATCGTCCAAATACCTACTAATGCCTCACAACTAGTTCAGCAAGGAAGAGAACTATACGAAGCAGGGCAATTCCCCCAAGCAATAACAGTTTGGCAACAAGCAGACACATCCTTCAAAGCTGAAAAAGACGTGCTAAACCAAGCCATGGTGTTAAGCAATCTCTCATTAGCTTATCAACAACTCGGACAGTGGACCCAAGCAACTGCAACCATTACAGATAGCCTAAAGCTGCTACAGATATCTCCATCTGTGGGTGACTCAAAGAGACGAGCGCAAATCCTTGCCCAAGTCCTGAATACACAAGGTAGCCTGCAACTATCACTAGGACAAACAGAAGCAGCCCTAGCTACCTGGCAGAGGGCTACTGCCGCCTATGTTCAAGCAGGAGATGAGGTTGGAGTGAGTCGGAGCCTGATTAATGAAGCCCAAGCGTTGCAGACATTAGGACTTTACGTCCGAGCATCAGAAACATTGAATCAGGTAAACCAAACCCTGAAAAAACAGCCAGATTCCCCAATTAAAGCGGCTGGATTGCGCCGTCTCGGCAATGCACTGCGGCTAGTGGGTAATTTAGATCAGTCACAGCAGATATTGCAACAAAGTTTAACTGTGGCTGAACACTTAAAATCTCCCTTAGATATCGGGGAGTCCCTGTTTGGTTTAGGCAATACAGCCCGTGCCCAGCAAAATACTCAAGTAGCGCTGGCATTCTATCAACAGGCTGCATCTGTATCTTCTTTAATCAGGCTACAAGCCCAATTGAATCAACTCAGCTTATTAGTAGAAACTGAGCAATTCAGCCCGGCACAGGCATTGTTACCTCAAATTCAATCTCAAATCGCCACCTTACCCCTGAACCAGACTGCGGTCTACGCCCGAATTGATTTGGCTGTGAGTTTGATGAAGATTGGGAGAGAAGGGGACCTCCAAACTTCAGCACAGTTATTGGCTACAGCCGTCCAACAAGCACAAAGTCTAGGAGATCGACGAGCTGAAGCTTATGCTTTGGGGAACCTTGGTGGAGTTTATGAACAAACTCATCAGTGGTCGATTGCCCAAAATTTGACCCAGCAAGCCCTCCTGATTGCACAATCACTCAATGCCTCAGATATTGCCTATCGCTGGCAGTGGCAGCTAGGACGCTTACTGAAAGCTCAAAGGAATACTCAGGCAGCGATTGCTGCTTATGATGAAGCAGTTCAAACCCTCCAATCCGTCCGCCGCGATCTCGTTACTATCAATATAGAAGCCCAATTTTCTTTTCGAGATCAGGTGGAACCCGTTTATCGGCAGTTAGTCGATTTGCTCCTACCAGCCCAGGGCAATGAACCCGGTCAGCAAAATTTAATACAAGCGCGGGCGGCAATCCAATCTCTACAGTTAGCCGAATTAGATAATTTCTTTCGCTCAGCTTGTTTAGAGGCAAAGTCAGTGCTCATTGACCAGGTTGTTGACCAAGATAATCTAACAGCGGCAGTGATTTACCCAATTCTGCTGCCAGATCGTTTAGAGGTGATCTACAAGCTGCCGCAGCAGTCGCAATTACACCACTATAGGATTCCTGTACCTCAAAGCCAGGTGGAACAGACCCTAGGGCAATTAGTGCAAAAGATTACAGAACCCGACACGATTAAAGAAGTTAAGTCTTTAGCTCAACAGGTACATGGTTGGTTGGTTCAGCCAGCTGAGGCAGAGCTAGTCAAGAGCAATGTCAAAACACTCGTGTTTGTGCTGGATGGTGCCCTACGAAATATTCCATTGGCAGCTCTTTACGATGGCAAGCAGTATCTAGTAGAGAAATATGCTGTAGCTTTGAATCTAGGGTTACAACTCTTGAACCCCAAACCCGTATCAACAGGACGGCTAAAAGCTCTAGCTGCCGGATTGAGCCAGCCACCGCAAAGCCTAAACTTTCCAGCGTTACCTGAAGTTAAGCTGGAATTCAATCTAATCGACCAAGCTGGTGTGTCTACAAAGGAACTACTCAATCAACAATTTACAAGTCAGAACCTGAAGCAAAACCTAAATTTATCTACTTTCAATATTGTCCATCTGGCGACTCACGGTCAGTTTAGTTCCCGCGCTCAGGATACATTTATCCTGGCATGGGATCGCCCAATTAATGTCAATGAGTTAGATATCCTACTCCGAACCAGAGAACAAAGCCAGTCAGAAGCTCTCGAATTACTTGTCCTTAGTGCTTGCGAAACAGCTACTGGGGATAAACGAGCTGCCTTAGGATTAGCTGGAGTAGCCGTGCAGGCTGGGGCACGCAGTACACTGGCTTCTTTATGGCATATAGATGATGAGGCCACTGCTATCTTTATCGGTGAGTTTTATCGAGAGTTAGCCAAGAACAAGGTGACTAAAGCTGAAGCCTTGCGTATAGCTCAACTAAGTCTCTTGCAGAAATATCCTAACTACAAGCGTCCTGGCTATTGGGCTCCTTATGTTCTCGTGGGCAACTGGTTGTGAAATCCAACTATGGCTCGATTGGCTTTGAGGCAATGTCGCCTAGACCAGCAGATTGCAGCAATTTAGCCCAACTTGCGTTAAGATTGGCATCCTTGGGAGCGGCGAGGCGGAGTTTAGCCACTGTTGTTAGAGCTTCATACCAGATGCCATTAGCAGTATAAATATTGATCTGCTGTGTTGGTGTCGCTGCCTCTAACTGCTTTGCTAACACAGAACTCAACTGCACCCGCTGCACCCAGCCTTCAACGTAATCTTCAATGTCAGATGATTGCTCGTTACAACTAGCTTTAGTCTTAAAGAACCAATGGTAAAGTTTGCCAATTTTGAGTGGCGCTGTTGTAGACGGCAATCGCACGCCGACAACACTAGGTATGTCAGCCATATTCACCGAGGTTCGGTAGACATCATTATCCTCTGCATCTTGCAGCACGAACTCTATAGAGTGCAAGGTTGCACGCGAATAAGGAACATAAAACCAAAAGGTGGGATGTTCAGCAACAGTCTCTCCCCAAACATATGTGACCTTTTGTTGCTCCTTACCTAAAGATTGCTCAGAAGCAGGCACTAGAGCTGTAAGAGGTGGCTCAACAACACATTTGTTACCTCGACCTGCTGCTCCTCTGGAACGTCCAGTTGGAGCCCCTTCGTCTGGCAAGGGTGGTGGTGCAAACGATTGAACCTCCTGCTTGCCGGGTGTATGCTTGGCGATCGTCGCAGGCTCTGCCCAGGTCGGCATAGCGTAGCCTGTGCAGCTAATAAGTGCCAAAGTGATAGCGTAGATGAATTTGACCTTCTGCATAGGGAAGCTAACCTGATTTAAGTAATCGTGCCAAGTCCAAAGCTTTACTGCTACTCTCAGTAGATGCCGAACGCAAACATGCCACGACGCTACCGCTTGTTGCTACTATTGCGATCACTGATGGCACTAGCGGTACCCAACTACCTTGGAGTAAGAGTAAGAAGCACAAACCATACAAAGTCCCAAGGGCAGCTCCGACTGCTATTCCCAAGCTTAGGGGTGAGCGGCAGCGCCAAGCAAGTAAGCCGCCTACCAAAGACCAACCCCAGATCCAAAAGGCTTCGCTCCACTGAGGCCAAACCCATAGCAATGTTTGCCCATCCAATGCCGCACTCAGAAGCTGACTCACCATCTGCGCTTGCAGAAAGACTCCTGGTATTTGCTGCGGCGAATTTTCTTGAACAGCACTGTAAGGTGTAGACCAGTAGTCACCAAAACTGGGGTCAGTCACGCCAATTAGGACAACCCGTCCTTGTAGCTCTAGAGTTGGGGTAATCCGATTGTGCAGGATATCTGAGAGTGTGACTTGCGGGGCAATATCTTGAAGATCATGGAAGGGGCGGTAATTGAGCAGTAATTGGTGACCTTTCGTATCCACTGTTTGATATCCGCTACTTGGGTCTACCAGTTCCTTAAAAACAACCCTACCAAACTGTAAATATCCTTCTGGAGTGACTCTTGCTCGAATGCCCTTGCTATCTAGATAAGCAAGTGCCAGATCGAGGCTAAAGGCATATTTTGTGGCACAGCTGGACGTGAGGGGTGGGGTCATACTTAAAAGCTGGCGACGAATGATATTATCGTCATCAGCGACAACATCGCTAAAGCCATAGTGAGCTGGTGGCACCTCAGGCGGTGGTCCAACGCCGTCAGGATCGGATATGGGGTCACTCTCTTTACATACAGCAATTAACCTATCGTTCTGCCGCAGTTGCTTGCGTAAATCTGCGTAATTGGGCTCTACAGGGAAAGGACGATAGATATCTAAGCCAATGGCTCGTGGTTTGAACTGTTTGAGCTTCCGCAAAAGTTGATCGAGTGAGCGATCCGACAGTGAACCCTGCTTCTGCGTTTGGGACTGAACATCTGCTGCAGTTACGGTAACCACAAGGAGGCGAGGATCTGGACCTTCAATTGGGCGCAGTTGGAGTAATTGGTCGTAAGCCTGCAATTCCAGGGGTTGAAGGATTCCCATCCGCCGTACTCCCATTAGTAAAGAGGCGGTTGCTATACTCGCTATCAGCAGTGTGCGGAGACTGCGCCTAGTAGACAAGATCTTGCGCTCGCTCGTTGCCGAGACACCGCGTAATGAGAGCCAAGTTGGCGGCACCTCGGCTGGATTTTGGCAAATGACAGGTAACCAAGTTGCACAAGGAAATTGCTCCTCCAAACCTTGTAGCCTTTCCCGTGCTTCCCGGACTGCTAAATACAAAGACTCACCGCGTGCAAAAGCCGATAAAAAATACTTCAAAAATTCTTGTGCTACCCGATCTGGTATAGGCTCCCGCATGACAATGAGTTGCGGAATCTGCAATTTAGTCAGCTCTCGTGCTAATCCCAACCCATCACAAGAGTTAAAAATTGCTAGCTTTAACCCTTGTTCAACAGCTGTTTTGAGGGCGTATTCTAAATCGCCAATTGTGAGGCTATCAGTTTTATTGATATGAATCAGATGAGCTTCCTCATTCTCACGGTTCTGTCGGAGAAGAGTTTGACTTGAACTATGTCCGGCAAAAAAGATCGCATCCCAGCCCTGGCTCCAAAGCTTTTGAGTAAGTTCCTGGCGTTGTGGTTCCACCAGAAAACTAATTTCGGCACCAGGCAATTGCTCTAGCAAAACTCGATCTGCCTGAATGTCAATTCCAGTACTATTACCCAGAATGGCTAAGATTCTGACTTTGTCTCTAGGAGTTGAGGCTCGTCCAACTCGTTCATAGGCTGGAGCACTTAAGGCGATTTCCGCTTTGGGGTAGCGTTTAAACCAATCCCACAGA
>JAFASY010000196.1 GCA_019244235.1 Chroococcidiopsidaceae cyanobacterium CP_BM_ER_R8_30 | reverse complement strand
CAGGAAACAGCGATTGATAAAACTGACAGTATTCATCGACAAACGCTACGGTGGGAGTGGCAAGTCGGGGCTCTACCATAGATACTGCCTTAATTTCAAGCCTTTTCGCTGATTATACCTTTGCCAGAGTGATAAAAGAGGGATATTGTCTAGACGAATTTAGAGACTGGGCAGGATGGAAGAGGTCATGAGTTGAGCGAGACGAACTAAAAACCCACCCTGGAAGTGCAGGGTGGGGTGAGTTGCTTTTATAAAGTTCTACAGGAACTTGGGCATTGACTACTAGATAGACAAATTATTCAATCCCCTCAATGCGATCCTCAACCTCCTGATACAACTCCCGCAACATCTGCAAGTTGTTTTCACTCGTTTCCCAGTAGCCACGCCCGTTCACTTCCAATAAAGTTGCCACTATCTTGCGGAAGGAATGGGGATTCAAGTTCATCAACCGCTGCCGCATCGCCTCATCTTGGATGAAGGTAGCGTTAGTATCCTCATAAACCCAGTTATCTACTGCTCCGGCTGTTGCTGACCAACCCATTGTATTAACCAACCGCTTTGAGAGTTCTCGCACGCCTTCGTAGCCATGATTCAACATTCCCTCATACCACTTGGGATTGAGTAGCTTCGTCCGGGCATCTAAACGTACAGTTTCTGAGAGAGTGCGGACTTGGGCATTTGCCGTTGTGGTGTCAGCAATAAAGGATGCTGGTGTTTTGCCATCCCCACGCAGATTGGCAACAACTTTTGTGGGGTCAGAGTCGAAGTAATGGCTGACATCTGTGAGGCTGATCTCGGAAGAATCTAGATTCTGGAAAGTGACATCAACAGTTTTGAGTGTCGTTTCAAAAATCTGTCGAGACTGCTCCATTGTGCCTGGGTTATCTGAGGTGAAGGCAAAGGATTTACGAGTCAGGTACATTTCCTGTAACTCAGCTTCACTTTCCCAAGTGCTGTTTTCTACTGCCAGATTGATGTTGGAGGAATAGGAACCAGAAGCGTTAGAAAAGACACGGGTGGCTGCTTGTCGTAAGCTAACTCCCACTGCCTCAGCTTGCTGTAGGGCATGCTGACGCACGTAATTCATTGATGGTGGTTCGTCTGCCTCAGCCGCCATCTTCACTGCTTGATCGAGTAGGTTCATTTGGTTGATGAACAGATCCCGAAAGACACCAGAACAATTGACAACGACATCAATTCTGGGTCGCCCTAACTCTTGCAGCGGAATGAGTTCCAGCTTGTTGACTCGACCGAGGCTATCGGGCACTGGGCGAACGCCTAACATCCATAGCACCTGGGCTAGAGACTCACCATAGGTCTTGATGTTGTCTGTCCCCCACAGAACACAGGCAATGGTTTCAGGCCATTTGCCATTATTCTCGGCTCGTTGGCGAGCTAAGAGTCGGTCAACAACGATTTTGGCGGCAAGTACAGCAGCGGCTGTAGGGATAGATTGGGGGTCGAGGGCGTGGATGTTTTTGCCAGTAGGTAGAACATCAGGATTGCGGATAGGATCGCCTCCAGGACCAGGCAGGACGTACTCGCCTTCTAAAGCCTTGAGTAAGGAACCCAGCTCGTTATCAGCCACAATTTGCTGTAAGCAGAATTCCAGATACTCAAATAGAGGTTTAAGGGCGGCTGGATCGACTTTGGGATAGCCTGCTTGCTGTAGAGCCTCAATCCATGGTTCTTTCTTACCCTTCAAGAAGCTTAGTTTAGAGACAAGAGAAACACGACCATCGGCATCGGTTTGTTCCTTGACCATGCTGGCAACTGCTGCTTGGGTAGCATGGGTGATGTCTTGCAAGAGTTGGACATCTTCTAGGATGCCGCGATCGCTTGCTTGATAAACCTCGTCAATATCCCGTCCAATGCTATTGGCAATGATTCGCGGTAAGCTCGAAATTTCCTCTTCCCCACGGTCAAGACTGGCAATGTTAACCAGAGTGGCGATCGCTTCTTCAGCTGTCGGAGGCTTACCAATCACATGTAGCCCACAAGGCAGCAGCCGCGACTCAATTTCCATCAGCTTGCGATAGACCAGACCAACAATGGTATCCCGCTCGGTTCCTGTCAGTTCCTTGGCATTCTGTTCTGGTAAGCTGATATCCTTATCCAGATTCACCATCCGGCATTTATCCATGATGGTGTTTACGATGGGAATACCCCGCCCAGTATCTTTTAGGGTTTGATATGAGGCAATCAACTCACTCAATTCCTTCAAACCCTTATACAAGCCAGCGTTCTCTGCTGGAGGCGTGAGATAACTGATCGTCTCAGCATAGCTGCGACGCTTAGCAATCGTCGCCTCACTGGGGTTATTTGCTGCGTAGTAGTAAATATTAGGAATCGCACCAATGAGATTATCTGGGTAACATTCCCCTGACATACCCATCTGCTTTCCTGGCATAAATTCTAGTGAGCCATGGGTGCCAAAGTGCAGTACGGCATCGGCTTTCCAGATACGTTCTAAGTAGGTATAGTAAGCAGCAAAACCATGATGGGGGCTAGCAGAGCGAGAGAACAAGAGCCGCATCGGGTCACCCTCGTAGCCGAATGTGGGCTGAACGCCGATAAACACATTGCCGAAGTGTTTGCCATAAATCAGCAGATTTTGTCCATCACTATTGAGATGACCAGGTGGTGGTCCCCAACTTTCCTCCAACCGTTCCGAGTAGGGTGTTAAGCTTTCATACTCCGGCACCGACATGCGGTAGGCAATATTGAGTTCGGGACTGCTGTACTGGGCTTGCGCATCGTGGATCACTTCTTGCATCAGTGCAAGAGCTGAGGTTGGTAAATCTTCGACCTCGTAACCATTCCGCTGTAGGGCTTGCATGACCTCGTATATGGAGCCAAACACATCTAGATATGCCGCAGTACCAACGTTGCCTTTATCGGGAGGAAAACTAAAGACTGTAATTGCAATCTTCTTCTGAAATTTTGGTTTATGACGCAGGTTTGCCCACTTCAGAGCGCGTTGTGCAACGGCTTCAATCCGGTCTTGCAGGGCAATTGCTTTTCCCGTTGCCCCATCCCGCCCTGATAGAATAATTGGCTCAATTGCTCCATCTAGTTCCGGGATGGCAATTTGCAGTGCGACTTGAATCGGATGCAGTCCTAGATCGCTACTCTGCCATTCTTCTGTTGTTTGGAACACTAGAGGTAGAGCTACCATGTAGGGACGATTGAGGCGCTTAAGCGCTTCTATCGCTTTGGGATGGTCTTGTCTTGCTGGACCACCGACTAGAGCGAAACCAGTAAGGGAAATGACCACATCAACGAGGGGCATCGGGAGATGAGGAGATGGGTTGAGGGGGAGATGGGGAGATGGCGTCTTGAGCCAAAAATAAGCCTCCACTGGCTTCGAGAAGTCTAGTCCCCCAGCAAAAACGGGAATGACCCGTGCCCCCCTGGCTTCTAGTTCCTGTACTATTGCGACATAATGAGCATCATCAGCAGTGACCAGGTGCGTACGTTGCAACACCAAGCCAACACAAGGAGCTAGTGGGTCTTTTAAATCTGTGGGGATATCCTTGCGGCTGCTGTACCAGTTGAGGTATTCCTTAACATCCTCGAACATGTGAGGAGCTAACGGGTGCCAAATACCCATGTCAGGATACGTAACAGGGTCCCGGAACTGGAGCTTCTGGTGTAGAGAAGGAACGTATTTATCTGCCAGCATCAGCAGAAAGTTTTCTAGGTTCTCCGGCGAACCTCCCAGCCAATACTGGAAGCTAAGCATAAAATTACGAGCATCCTGTGCTTTGTCCATCGGTAGGTACTTCAGCACTTTAGGCAGCGTTTGCAGCAGCTTTAGCATCCCATCCTGGAAGGAGGACCCGGATTTCTCTCGACGCTTACGCATAAACTGGGCAAGCGCACTCTTGGATTGACCCAGCTGCGCCATAGAGAAGCTACCCAATTTGTTTAAACGCATGACTTGGGGCATAGAGGGGAATACCACTGCCGCGTCTAAGTGAGCCCGATGCGGCTCTACGGCTGCTACAACTTTTTCTGCCAAGTCTTCAATAAAAATTAGTGAGGCGATAAATATATTGGCATTAGCAACATCTTGTCTAAAGTCCTCATAGTTTTCTGGGTCACGGAGTTCTTCAATAAGATAGCCATTGATTTCAATTGCCAAGGATGGGTGGTTATGGTTAATCGTGCTGACAGCTTGAGAGAGGGCACTCTGATACTGGGACTCCAGCACAACATAGACTACCTTGATGAGCGATCGACCCTGCAAGTCGTTTGGGGCAATGTGTCTGATAGTTGACTTGACTTGGGTAAACATACGTAAAACTCCCATGTTAAAGTGGGCTGCCTACTCAGGAAGGTGCCCACGCTTATCAATAAGACGTATGCGTATTTCTACCAGAAAATGCCTACCAGATCCGAGCTTTGTCTTTTATCTGACACAATTCGATAAACAAGTTGCAATATTTCTTTTCATTAGTTGACTAAATGAGAAGTATTAGCTCAGCAATTTATTGCAAAAACTTCACAAATCAGGAAACAGCTCACTGCTACTCTGAAGACTGACCATCCCGACGTCCCAGTTCATAAACCCCACAAACCACACAAGCAAGCAAGCCTATACTAATTGCCCAGCTCCGGCCCAAGCTGAGTTCGACACCATAGTTGCACAAGCATCCCAGTGCCAGGAATGGCACAATGCTGAACAGCGAGGCATAAAAAGCATTCTGAGCTTCTCTGCCCTTACGAGTTCTTTCAAACTCTTCTTTGCTGATATAGAGCGATCGCTCTGCAAATTGAAACCAGCGATTGAGCTGCAGCATGACCCAGTCAGTAACTGGCGTGAAACCTAGATATAAGGCTAAAGACCATAAACTCGCTCCTGCGACCGTTGTAGCATCCAGCGCCAATCTAAACGGAAAAATTTCATTCAGCATAGCAGGGACTTAATATCTTTTATTGAGCTAGGTTAATTTAATAAAAAGATGTAGGCAAGATACTTTAACAACATACTCTTGACATGGCATCAACCTGAAGTAATATACTCCGCAATAAACTGAATAAGTTGCACGATACCCCTCTCTAGCTTGGGTGGTGCTAGAGTCTCGCAACAAGATTGCTGCCTATATTTTGGTGAAGGAGTAAAAAGGATTGAGTATGAAGCCAGCGTCTATCCCCAAGAGTCAGCTGAAACAAAAATTTAGCCACCTTGCTAAACGAGCCCTATTTCTAGTCGGGCTGGGCTTAGCAAGCGTGCCAACTTTCGTATGGCAGCAACAAACAATCAAGGCTCTAGCAGTTGAGATCAAAGTAGCACAAGGCAACAGCTGGAGTCAGGCATCGTTCCCTGTAGAGAAGTTTCAAGCTTACACTTCCCCCTTTGGCTACCGCCGCCTTGGCTCAACATGGGAATTTCACCCAGGTTTAGATATAGCGGCCCCAGAAGGTAGCTATATCCGAAATTGGTGGACAGGTATAGTAGAGAGAGTCTCTGATGGCGGTGCTTGCGGCACCTATGTTGCGATTCAATCCGGAAATTGGCAGCATATTTATTGCCATATGGAAGGGCATGTCGAAACGACAGATGGTCATCGCTATTTGATCGATCGAGAAGGCGGCATTCAAATATGGGAAGGTCAGCAAGTTGTAGCTGGTACTCGGATTGGTCGAGTTGGTATGACTGGACGCACTACTGGTCCCCATCTCCATTGGGGACTGAAGTATGACAGTAACTACATAGACCCAGCTTTAGTTCTCCGAGCAATGTATTCTCAACAGACCGCTAACAGCCAGCGTACAGCAGTGAGTCACGCCCAAAGGACTGTCACAATTCAGGCATCCCGAACCATCGGAGATTCGGGAGACTAACGCGAGGCTGCCAGCTGTTGCTCAGGAAACTGGCTATATTCAGCTACGATCTGCCGGAATCGGTCTCCCTCAATAGTCTCTTGCTCTGACAACAGATCTACTAGGCGGTCCATCAAAATGCGATTTGCTTGCAGGAGCTGCTTTGCCTGCTGATAACATTCGCTAATAATCTCTCTAACCTGAGCATCAACTTGCGCCGCAATTTCTTCTGAATACTCTGACTTCGCCATCCAATCCCGACCTAAAAACACCTCTCCTTGCTGATTTTCCAACGATACTGGTCCTAGTTCAGACATGCCAAACTTAGTTACCATCTGTCGTGCTAGCCCTGTTATCTGTTGCAGATCGTTGCCTGCACCCGTAGTCACTTCCCCTTTACCAAAAACAATATCCTCTGCTGCCCGACCACCCAAAGTTGAGGTGATCCGAGATTTGAGCTGAGAGCGGGAGAGTAACCCTTGCTCTTCATTAGGAGTAAACCAGGTCAAACCCCTTGCTTGTCCCCGTGGTATTAGAGTCACTTTTTGTAGCGGATCGTGCCCTTTTAGTAGAGTAGCAAGTAAAGCATGTCCCACTTCGTGGTAGGCAATCAACCGCTTGTTCTTACTGTCTACTAATGGGGTGCCTTCCATCCCCGCCACCACCCGGTCTATCGCATCGTCAATTTCTAGCATGGTCATGGCGTCTTTATGACGTCTTGCTGTCAAAATTGCTGCTTCATTCAGTAGATTAGCTAGGTCTGCACCACTGAACCCAGGAGTACGCCGCGCCACTGCTTCCAGTGAAATTGAGGGGTCAATTTTCTTGTTACGAGCATGGACTTTTAGAATTTCCAGTCGCCCTTTGAGATCTGGAGCATCCACAATCACTTGCCGATCGAATCGTCCTGGACGCAGTAAGGCAGAATCAAGGACATCAGGTCGGTTGGTAGCAGCAATGATAATGATGCCGTTATTACCTTCAAACCCGTCCATCTCGGTTAGCAACTGGTTCAGGGTTTGTTCTCTTTCATCATTGCCACCACCAATGCCCGCACCTCTCTGGCGACCGACAGCATCGATTTCATCAATGAAGATGAGACAAGGAGCGTTTTCTTTCGCTTTTCTGAATAGGTCGCGCACGCGAGAAGCACCGACGCCAACGAACATCTCAACAAACTCAGAACCGGAGATGCTAAAAAAGGGAACTCCTGCTTCACCAGCAATTGCTCTAGCTAGCAGTGTTTTACCAGTACCGGGGGAGCCGACAAGGAGGACACCTTTAGGAATCTTGGCACCGATAGCAGTGAAGCGTTCTGGTTGTTTAAGGAAGGTGACGACTTCTTGCAGTTCTTCTTTCGCTTCGTCTATCCCCGCTACATCACTAAAGGTCACACCAGTTTTAGCTTCCATTTGGAAGCGAGCGCGGGATTTACCGAAGTTGAGTGCTTGCGAGGAAGCGTTGCTGGAGCGACGTATAAACAATAGAAATAGAAAAACTAAGGGCAAAATCCAGAGTAAGTTGATTAAAATCCCTAAAATAGCTTGGCTTTCAGCATAAGACCTGACCTCTTCAAATGCAACGTGGTGGTCGCGTAAGTCTCTAATCAGCTCCGGGTTTTGATCTAGCAGTGTCACTTGCTGTGGCTCGTTAGGTTGCCCCTTAAGTTGTACCTGAGCTATCCCTTGAGCTTCATCTATTTTCACCTGGGCGACTTGACCACTGTTAATTTTCTGGAACAATTCACCATAGGTTAAAGATTTATTGTCGCTCTTTGCCGCCAGAGCTGGGGTGACTACAGCCAATGACTGCACAAGTAGCCAACCTGCTGCGATCGCCTTGGTAAAAACCTTTCCGCTTGCTGGTTGCTGCCTCATTGATGCCTTCTTTCCGGAGCCTCTCATCTTCTATTGCCCTTTGTCTGCTGCCTTAGCCCAACTCTCCTAAGTTTGTTAGCCCCTTGAGATTTGGTCTAACGGTCAAGAGTTGAAAAAACTTCCATCCCTAGTGTAACTTCCCTTCTCAGCTAAAAAGATGGTGCAGCAAAGTCGGTCTCGTGGGTTGGGAAGAGCGGGCGCTAGATAGAGAAAGACAAAGCATATGTTCTCGGACAGATGCTTTCTTTGGTTCTTATAAACTTCAATTTGACGAGAACAGGATGTGGGTGCCCTGTTCTTGACAGTACTCTTGCTAAATCGTTATACTGGTCTTAGTCATAATGATTCCGCTTATCAATAGCAGCTTAAGCCGATCGTTCAGGCTAATGCATTGTTCTCACACAAAAAATACATTCCTATGATTAAAATTGCTGGAATTGGTGGAAGTCTACGACCCGCCTCTCATAGTCAGATAGCTTTAAGTCTGGCACTCCAACGGGTAGAAGCACTAGGAGCAGAGGTAGAAACTTTAGATCTAAGGCAGATGCACCTACCGTTCTGCAACGGTGAAGATGACTACCCAGATTACCCAGATGTAGAGCGGTTGCGCGAAACAGTTAAGCAGGCAGATGGTCTAATCCTGACGACGCCAGAGTATCACGGCAGTGTTAGCGGAGTCTTGAAAAATGCTTTAGATCTGATGGGCTTTGAACAACTTGACGGCAAAGTCACGGGTCTCATCAGTGTCCTTGGTGGTCAACCTAATAGTAATGCCCTCAATGACCTACGGCTGATTATGCGCTGGGTACATGCTTGGGTAATTCCAGAACAGATTGCGATTGGTCAAGCCTGGAAAGCTTTTGACTCAAGCGGGAAGATACAGGACGAAAAACTCTCGCAACGCCTCGATCAGTTTGCTCAAAGTCTAGTCGAAAACACCCGTAAACTTCGAGGTGTGTAGTAGTACTAGTAGTAGGTAGTTGCTACTTCGTTGCTTGGCACTCTTGCAAGCCGTTATCTCATCTCGGCTTCGGTAATCTACACCTGTGGGAACACCTGGAGTGATCTTAGGATCGAATTGTTAAGTGCTGAGTTCACTTGTCAGCTACTTTACCTAGCAAGTGATTAGTGGCCGTTGAAACAATAGGCAACAAGGAAATTCAAGTCATGAGCAATAAAGTTCAAAAAACAGAGTCAGAGTGGAAACAGCAACTTACGCCAGAGCAATTCCAGGTGACAAGGAAGAAGGGAACAGAAAGAGCCTTTACAGGAGAGTACTACAACAACAAAGAGCCAGGTACTTATCGATGTGTCTGCTGTGGTAAGGAACTATTTAGCTCTGAAACTAAATATGACTCAGGCACGGGTTGGCCCAGTTTTTATGCACCGATCAGCCAAGAGAATGTCAAACTTGAAGATGACAACAGCTTGTTTATGCGACGGACAGAAGTCATGTGTGCTGAGTGTAATGCCCACCTCGGTCACGTATTCAATGATGGTCCAGCACCTACTGGTCTCCGCTACTGCATGAATTCTGCTGCCCTGAAGTTTGAGAAGAAGGATGATTGATAAGAGAGCAGGAGGGAGAAGAGAGCAGGGGAAGCAGGGGAAGCAGGGGGGGAAAGAAAGCACCACGCTCCATTTCTTGTTCTTAGGCAGCACTTCAGAAATGCTTGATTTGAAGCTCTACCCTTCAAACCAGAATGGAAACAAAGCCCACGAAAGCTTCCCCCCAGCATGGTCGAGGAACAGGGTAAACCGTCAGTCTTCTTGCTCCCCCTGCCTCCCCTGTGCCCTCTAATCCCCAGAGGGGACCCCGAGTTCCCCCTGCTCCCCCTGCTCTCTTCCCCCTAGCAGTGCCTCACAGTAACCAATAAGAATTTGGAGCCGATCGCTTATCTGCACCTGTCGCTGCTGTAGCGTTTCAGACTGTCGCGCTGCCTGTAGAAACATCACATCCATTCTCAATAGATGTAACTGCTTACTCATCTCTGTCTGACAAGACTGCACCTGCGCCCTATCCTGTGGCTCTAAATCATCAATATTCAAACTTCTCACAATCTGCTGAAAGAACTGCTGCACCTCTAGTAAAGTCTGCTGTAGCCTAGGTGGTTCCAGTGATGGTATAGCTACAGTCTGTTGCATCTGCTCCAGCACTTGCTTAAATTCTTGATAGCGTTGGCAATAAATCTTGGGCAACATTTAGCAGACTCTTAAGATACAATCTAAGTTAATGTAAATAATTTTTAATAAAGTATAGAGGCGATTGGATAGCTAACGCTAGATTTTCAGTCTGAAACTAACGAGAAGTTCTATTCAAGAGCGCCCGTTTTTGAGTAAATTCTTTCACATCCGCTCCTCAGCTTGAGTGGCAATTCTACCACTAGCAAGCAAGGCTAATGCCAAGAGACAAATTAAGCAGAGTACTGGAAGCCCGACCTCATGAACGCCCTCGCTGCGACTATCCCCCCAGATATTACCGTCCCCGACTGGTTACAGAACTGTCTGAATGTGTCATTACCAGAGGATGAAGCAGTTGCTTTAGACCGCTCGACTACCGATCAACGGGTCATTGTTGGAGCGTTTGAATTCGCTTATGAGTTGCATCGTGGTCAGTACCGGAAATCAGGAGAACCTTACATCTGTCATCCCGTTGCCGTCGCTGGTTTGTTGCGAGATCTGGGAGGCAGTAGTGCAATGATCGCGGCGGGGTTCCTACATGATGTCGTTGAGGATACACCAGTTACGCCCGAAGAAATTGAACAGCGGTTCGGTTCAGAAGTTCGGCAGTTAGTGGAGGGTGTCACCAAGCTTTCTAAGTTTTCTGAAAACTTTTCTAGCAAGACAGAGCGCCAAGCTGAAAACTTTCGTCGGATGTTCTTAGCAATGGCGCAAGATATTCGCGTAATTGTAGTGAAACTGGCGGACAGACTGCATAATATGCGAACTCTCGAACATTTAGCAGATGAAAAACGTCGTCGGATCGCTCTAGAAACGCGGGAAATTTTTGCTCCGCTTGCTAACCGTTTAGGGATTGGACGGTTTAAATGGGAGCTAGAAGATTTAGCGTTTAAATACTTAGAACCAGAGCAGTACCGTCAGATCCAGTCTTTGGTAGCGGAAAAGCGGACGGATCGGCAGGCGAGACTAGACAAGGTCCAAGAAATTTTAAAGGCACGATTGGAGCAAGCGGGAATTCAGTATCTTGATATCAGTGGGCGACCTAAGCATCTTTATGGCATATACCAGAAGATGCAGCGGCAACAGAAGGAATTTCATGAAATTTACGATCTTGCTGCTATACGGATCATTGTTAAGACCAATGAGGAATGCTATCGGGCTTTGGCAGTGGTTCACGATGCCTTTCGACCAATTCCAGGTCGATTCAAAGACTATATTGGTCTACCCAAGCCCAACCGATATCAATCTCTACATACTTCTGTAGTTAGCTTAACTGGACGTCCATTGGAGATGCAGATCCGCACCCTAGAAATGCATCGGGTAGCAGAGTATGGAATTGCAGCTCATTGGAAGTACAAGGAAACGGGAAGTTCTAGCCATACTCAACTAACACCGGGTGATGAGAAGTTTACTTGGCTGCGGCAATTGCTGGAGTGGCAAAATGACCTGAAAGATGCTCAGGAATATCTGGAAAGCATCAAGGGCGATCTGTTTGAAGACGACGTTTATGTCTTTACTCCCAAAGGGGACGTGGTACCGCTCAATCCAGGTTCAACACCAGTAGACTTTGCCTATCGCATACATACAGAAGTGGGAAATCACTGTGCTGGGGCACGGGTGAATGGGCGGATAGTAACGTTAGACACGTCCTTAAAGAATGGGGATATTGTCGAGATCTTGACCCAGAAAAACAGTCGTCCCAGTTTGGATTGGTTGAATTTTGTGGTCACGCCTGGGGCGCGGAACCGGATTCGACAGTGGTACAAGCGCTCGAACCGGGACGAAAACATTGTTCGCGGTCGAGACTTGTTGGAAAAAGAGATGGGCAAGAATGGTTTTGAAGCTTTGCTGAAGTCTGAGCGAATGCAGAAAGTGGCAGAGCGATGTAACTACCACAGTGTTGAAGACTTACTTGCAGCTTTGGGTTATGGCGAAGTGACGTTAAGCCTAGTCCTAAATCGATGGCGAGAAGTGGTTCATGCTGAGCAACCAGCTCCTGCGGCAACTGATATTGCTCCTCTACTACCAACGGCGAATTCCCGCGCAAAGAGCGAAGTGTCTTCTACAACTTCTAGCTCTAGTCAATCACCAATTGCTGGTTTAGAAGGGCTGGTGTATCACTTGGCTGGATGTTGCACCCCAATTCCTGGCGAACCAATTCTCGGTGTGGTGACACAGGGCAATCGAGGGATTTCAATTCATCGCCAAGGATGTCCAAACGTAGAAAATGTGACTTGCGATCGCTTATTGCCAGTTAGATGGAACTCCACCAACTCAAATCGGGCAGCACGTCCTCAGACTTATCCAGTCAATATTCAGATTGAAGCGATTGACCGCGTAGGGGTATTAAAGGATATATTATCTCGGTTGAGCGACCACAGTATCAATGTGCGGAATGCTACTGTGAAAACCTTTGCAGGTCAACTAGCCGTAATTGACTTGGGAATTGATATCCGCGATCGCCATCAACTTGAGGATGTTTTTACCAAAATTAAAAAAATGAGCGATATTATTCATCTCCGCCGTCTTGGTCAGGGTGATGAGTAGTAATGAAATGACTGTTCACAATCGCATCCTCGCGCTCAAATATGAGCCAGCTCTAGAAGCTTTAGGCAGTGATTATTTTGATGATGTCGTAGCTGCTGAATTTCCTCAGAAGCTCTTGCGGTTTCGCAATGATTTGCTGTTACCTAAGCTGGGACTAGACCCTCAAACTGTTGCAGACGCCGACTTTATTGCAGCCTTTGGCAAATTTCAAGGGCGTCGTCCTTTTCTAGCACTCCGCTACCATGGCTATCAATTTGGCGAATATAACCCCTTTTTAGGTGATGGCAGGGGTTTTCTTTACGGTCAAGTATGCGGTAACGATGGCGTGCTCTACGACTTTGGAACTAAAGGTTCTGGTACAACTCCCTACTCTCGCGGTGGCGATGGTAGGTTGACGCTCAAGGGGGGAGTACGAGAAGTACTAGCGGCTGAAGCACTGCATCAGATGGGTGTCTGCACCTCTCGCTGTCTCAGTCTAATTGAAACTGGCGAAGCCCTTTGGCGAGGTGACGAACCCTCTCCTACCAGATCTTCTGTGATGGTGCGGATGAGCCGTTCCCACATCCGGTTTGGCACTTTTGAGCGCTTGCACTATATTGAGCGTCCAGATTTAATTAAGAAACTTTTAGACCATGTGATTGAGCAGTACTACTCAGAGATTTGGGGCGAAGTAGACCGATATGCTCTCTTTTACGCTGAGTTAGTAAAGCGAGTTGCCGAGCTGGTAGCGCAGTGGATGGCAGCTGGTTTCTGCCATGGTGTATTAAATACTGACAACATGTCAATTACAGGGGAAAGTTTCGACTACGGACCTTATGCTTTCATCCCTAGCTATAATCAGCAATTCACCGCCGCTTATTTCGACTACTTTAGGCGCTACAGTTATGGCAGACAACCCAGTGTATGTCAGTTGAACTTAGCAATGCTTCAAGTGCCGTTAAAGGCAGTCATTTCGCTTGCCGATATGGAAGTTGGATTGGCAAGATTTGATGAGTATTATCAGCTTGAGTATAAGCATTTAATGTTGAGGAAGTTGGGGATCTCTCAGCTAACACCAGATTCAGAGCAGCTTTTGGGGTTAACGCTACAACTTTTACAGAGTACTCAAATCGGTTATCACGATTTTTTCTCAAAAATCACTCAGACATTTTCACCTAGTTGGAGAGAAGATGCTAATTTGATACTTAACAATTTAGATATTTTTCCAGCAGATAGTTCACTAGAAAATTGGCAGAATTGCTACCAGCATGTTCTCAGTTACATACCATTGGAGAAGATAGATAATATTGCTCAACTTCTAGCTCAAGCTAATCCCAAGACAGTGCTACTTAGACCAGTAATAGAAGCAGTTTGGGAAGCAATTACTAATAAAGATGATTGGGAACCTTTTTATGATTTAGTAAGGCGGATACAGACTGGACAATAGATATATCAGTTCTATTTGACTTGTGAACAGTGTTTTTGTTAACGAACCGCAGAGACGCAGAGAACGCGGAGGAGAATTTTCGACTCATCTCGAAGTTTATTATGACTATGCCACTTGACTTGAATGCTCGATTGAGGTGAGATGGATTTCTACCCGCTGATTCAAAGCATGAGCAATTCTCTGGAGCATTGACAGCGAGTGTCCTTCGTAATCAGCATCTTCTAGCCGCGCAATCACTGGTTGTTTTGTGCCGATCAGCTCAGCTAGTTGTTTCTGAGTCAGCCCCGCTTTGGTTCTGGATTCGTAGATCAGCTGCGCTACCTGAGCATTGATGGAAGCCTCTGCCACCATTTGTTGCAGTTCTGGATCGGTGCGATTGATTTTCTCAATAATTGAGAGCGCGTTACTTGTCTTCGCCATCTTCAACCTCCTCCATATAGGTGTGAGCCTCTGGATTCTCCTCAAATAAATGCTTACACTGTATTGCCCGTTCAATATCAACTGCTGGTACTGCCGCTTCTTCTTTCGTAATGGCGTGTGCCAGGATGGCTGCGTTTTGCCCATAAAAGAAGTACAGGATGCGGTACTGCACATGAATGTGCTTGGAGCGCAACTCATAGATTCCGTCCCGCAAGTAATCTGCTGCCGGACGACGCAGCTCGTATCCATTGGTGGCAAGTTGCTGGATTCTTGCAACGCAGTTGGCGTAGCCCTTGCGGTTCTGTTGCACTAGTTGCTTAAGCCATTCCAGAACGGGAACTTCCCCGTCTGTTTCCTGATAGAAGAGAACTTGCGTTTCAGGCATGGCTTACCCGCACTATATCAATATTGTTATAGCGCGTCAATGAGTGAGCAGTAAATTATGGAGCATTTGAGCCCAGTTGCAGCCCGGATGATACTGGCGGCATTGCCTGACAAAATTAGGGAAGCGTTTGAAAGACGAGCGGCTGAAATTGACTATCCAGTTGAAGCTGTATTGGAGATGGCACTTGCTGGATTTCTTGACAGCGAATGTCTTAGTTTTACCGATTGCAAGCCTCGTTATTGAAATTACCCGGACGATAAATTGCACCTACAGAATGATCTGAATTAATCTCAATCACTAAATCAACATAAGCGGGATCGGTGATGAGTGGTTTGATGAATAGTTCTGGGTGAAGCGATCGCCAAAAATACTCGACAAATTGCTGAAGTTCGGCATCCGTCATGCCCATCTTTTGGGTAGCAATCATTTGGTGTTCTGCTTGTTGTCGCCATCCTAGACTTAGGCGATAGTTGCTTGGGTAGAGGACGATTAATTTATCTAGTCGCTCCCACAAAGGTATATAATCTACCAGCCGAGCATTCATATCCCGAGCAAAGGCTTTGTCAGCATCTGTAACAATTGGTGGTGGCGCAGTATCAAAACTATCTGGGTTAGTTGGACGGACACCGACAAACCAACCTTCAAACAGTACAATATCTGCGCTTTCTACAACTTCTGGTTTGCATCTATCCCCGGCACCGTCTTGAGCAGACTTATCAAATCGGGGGACTTGAATCGGCAGCAGTGGGTCAGCTTGACGCAGTTGATCCAGTACTGTTAGACCTAGGTGAACATCGTGGGTTCCGGGTGGACCACGCCATACTAGACGGGGATCTTCTGCTCTCAAAGCTAGGCGATCGCTATAGGTCTTGTACAGATCATCTAAAGATATGCTAAGGGTGCGGTATCCCAACTGACTCAGAATCAAAGTCAGAATTGCTGTCAAAGTCGTTTTACCAGTACCTTGCCCGCCTAAAATTCCTTGAATTAGAGGTCGCCCTAGCTGTTGTCGGTAAGATGCTAACTGCATTGCCAAAGGTAGCCATAAGTACCACAAGATTTGCTTCATTTGGTTAGACTGGATGTGGCGGATCTGTTGACATTGGCTCAAGGCTGGGTAAACAGCTTTGAACAGTTGTAATCGTGTCCGAATAACTTCTTCAATATTCTCTTGTGTGATACCAAAAGCTCTTGCTCCTAGTTGATTTGCTAGTTTGGTATCTACCATCCAACTTTCGTCTAGTTCTGCCATCTTCACCCTGCAATTTCTTTCTAAAGAGCTTTGGGTTCTCTGTGCCTGATTAAAGCAAAGTGTGACAGCACAAAATCTGACCCAATAAATCTATCTTGATTAAGATAATATGCTTCAATTACATTTGTTTCTCTCTAAATAGAAAAGCTTTGTAAAATTCACTAATATAAGAAATAGATCAGTAGTTCGTCAAACTTGAAAAAATAGCTATCATTTAATTATATTGAATATGAATGCGAAGTTGCCAGTCTATCCTGCAATTATTATTGCTTGTTTGTTAGGACTAGTAGGGCTGCTATTAGTGTGGCTGCGATTCAATCTATCAATTGAAGAGTCAGCACATCCAGAAACATCGGCGATGCCTTCTGCTATGGTACCTGAGCCACAAATGCCAATCGCAGAAAATGCCACACCTACTGTACCAACCCCAGTGGCAAAACCAACCGAGCCAGTGCAGCAAGCAACGCCGCCATCTGGAGCTAGTCCCACCCCAGCAAACCTTCCATCACGTCAAGGGGCTTTGCGAGTCAGTAATCAGACTAATCAGCCACTGCGACTGGTGCTGCTAGCAAGGCGTTCTGTGGCAGCAGTATCGGGACAGCCTACATATAGCATCCCAGCCCACTGGGATTTTGCACCAGAAGAAGGAAGTAGCAAGGGCTTAGTGTTATCGCTGCCGGACGGAGACTTTAAACTCAAGCAGGGAGATATTTTGGTAGCCTTTGCTCAAGATGGTTCGCGTCGCTATTGGGGACCATATGTTGTAGGCGAGACGCCTTTACCAGTTTGGAACAATCAAACGGGTGAATGGCAGTTGACCCTGAAGTAGAGGAGTTCTGCCTTTGGGTGGTACTAGTTTAGTTCAGGAGAAGGGGTTGCTATCTGGCAATTCTTTTATAAGTCTCATACCGAAAGCCGGGACGATCTTCTTTAGCTACCAATTTAAACTGACTGCCAATAAGAGACTGATATTCAGGGAAAAAAGTATCGCCCTCAAAGTTCCCTTCCACTAAAGTCAGTTCTAAGGTATCTGCAAGTTCGAGTGCTTGAGCATATATAGAAGCGCCTCCAGCTATAAATATCTTTTCTGACTTCTGAGATTTTTCTAAGGCTTCTTCAATTGACTTGAAAACAAGTAGCTCAAAAGGATAATCTACAGATTCTGATATGACTTTAACTGCTTGAGGTTCGGAGGAGATCACAATATTGCGTCTATTTTTTAGAGGGTGTTGTTTTAGGTCATTCTCCCAGGTTTTTCGACCCATAATAACTGTATGGTTAAGGGTTAATTCCTGAAATCTTTGTGAGTCCTCAGGGATATTCCAAGGTAACTTACCATTATAAGCGATGGCTCTATTAGCTTCAGCTAGAGCAGCAATAATAATAACTTCAGGCTGTTTCATCTACTGTTAAAATAAAAGCTCAGGTTAGCATCTTAACCTAAATCAGAGATGACTGAGGTTCAATTACTCTATTACCGTATTTACATTCTGTCTCCTGTGAGTAGCTAATGATTGCTTAATTGCCGTTAATAATTCTGCCATTGATAGAGATGATGGCAAAACTTTGGCAGTGGTCGCTCCCAAAACTGCCTGCAAGTCGATACTCCCCAATTGAGCTAGCTCAAAGCAGCTGCCGGAGTTCTCTCCGGAGCCAGTCGCGTGCGGAGAGAAGTCCGATCGGAGGGAGCCTCCGCTCGGAACTTCGGGAGGTTCCCTCCGTTGAGAAGGGAGCGCGTTGCGGAGCCAGTCGCCAGAGCCGGGTTTCCCGGCGTTAAGCGTTCTGGCGTTGGGGTTCCCCCCGTTGTAGCGACTCCCGTCGAACTGGCGTGCTGACCTTTGAGAGGTTACGGAATTGGGAACCCCAACTTCTGAGATCGGCTTGGTTGCCAATTCTTCTAACTGCTGGTAAAACGGCTGCCTAGTTTCACTTTGGCTCAAGTGTTGATCTAGCACTAGAACTGGTGGTAGATTATGTAGCTGACTTAAATCTTTGAGCGCTGCTAGCAAACTTGAATGAGCTGCAAGATCGCTCAAATATATCAACAGTAAGTCAACACTTTGTTGTCGAATTTGTTGTAGGATTTCTGCCCAAGAGCGACCCATTACGCCTCTAAAGCCAGCTGTATGGAGGTATTGGATCAGAGCTTGACACCACTCAGACTTAGGATAAGGTGAAGAGTTATTTTTTTGAAGATTGGTTCTTCCTAAATCATGCTGATGATGATCTATAGTTTCACTTCTAGAGGGGAGTGAATTGTCTAATAGATCTGGCAGTGTAGCGACATCTACT
>JAFASY010000075.1 GCA_019244235.1 Chroococcidiopsidaceae cyanobacterium CP_BM_ER_R8_30 | reverse complement strand
GCAGGTGGATTTTTTCTATGTCAAAGCGATTGTGCTTGATTTTGCTCGATTGCACGATAACATTTCTCAATAGCAGCACGTTGCTGCATAGCATCGACTAGCGCTTCGTAGGCAGACCAATTTTCTTGGAGCAGAGTCTTGGCTTGCAGAGCTGCCCAACGCTCCTTCTGCTCTTGGAGAGAGACAGAGAAACCCAAAGGCGTCAGCACAGTTCGCAATCTTTGCCGATCGTCTGCACCACCCTCAGTGTTACCGTAAACTAGGGTTTCAGCTGCAAGCCCCGCCATCCAGATTGTGCAGTATCGATCCAGTAGTTGAGAACTGATAGTTCCTTGTTCGAGCCAGGATGCTAACTCTCGATCGTCAAAACTTACTCCACCCTGTGCGGATTGCCCCTGTTTGAAGGCTTCCCAGGCACTGAGAGCATAGCCTGTAACCGGAATTCCTAACAGGGAAGCAACGAGAAAGTGTCCAGCTTCATGCCGGACAATCCGGGTACGGTGCTGAGGCGAGAAACTAGCTAGCCAATCTAAGAGTAGAGTACCTCCCTGACCTCTCCAACTCAAACTGTCCAGGGTGGCTAGTCCCAAAATGCTAAAAGTCGTGATCGCTGGTACCGTTGGTGACAAGTTAAACAAAGGTCCAAGGAGACTCAAAACTGTCAGGGAGAAAACAGCGATCGCAATCAAATTCAGGTTAGTCTGGCTCATAAAGTAGATGTACGAGAAATCCTCAATGCCATCTTCTATTTTCTTGTGAGTGGTTGTGCTTGGCGCTTACTGCCACACGAATTCCCGTCTTGGTCCACGGTTTACTATTGCTTCCAGTGCTGGCGGATTGTAGGTCTCTGGCAGTAGACTCCTCAAACTTCTTGGGCTGCTGCGGCGGTACATTAACGATATCTTCTAGTACTAGGGAGTGTAGCTGAAATACTTGACCTATGCGGCGTAAAATTTCTTCAGTCCCTAATCCTTTTACATCTACCCAAGAGACTGATTCTTTCTCTAGGTAGGGAATACACTGTTCTGGTGCCTCCACTTGCCGACGGCTCACTTTTTCCTCCTCATAGTCAATTAAGACTATTGTTGTCGGCGGAGAATCTTCCTCAAGATATAAGGTTCCCGGCACGCTTCCGGGTTCATCGTAGAAGTAATCGATGTAAGACTTATCTGCGTCATCTGGCTCGGTTACAGATGATGAGGATGACTGCTTTTGAATTGAGCGAAGTGCAGTCATTGACGAGGGTAGTCTATATGCCATGTTTTAGGTCTTAAGTAGAATGAGTCCCGTTAATCTCTGCTCTGGCGCGCTCCATCAAGATATTTTGGGCACTCTTTTCTGAATGATGGTCAGTCGGACGACGCTGAATATAGGAGCCATCTGACTGAAGCTCCCAGGCTTGCCGATTATCTGCCAAGAAAACATCAAGCATTTCTTTCAGCTCTTTGGCGATATCGGGGTCTTCTACTGGAGTGACTGCCTCCACTCGTCGATCTAAGTTGCGAGGCATCCAGTCAGCACTGCCAATAAATACCTCTTCTTGACCGTTGTTGTGGAAGTGGAAGATGCGGGAGTGCTCCAGATAGCGACCAATGATACTGATGACTCGAATGTTCTCACTCACATGCTTGGTGTCAGGACGCAGACAGCACATGCCACGCACAATTAGATCGATCTGCACTCCAGCCTGTGATGCCTCATACAACATCATAATGATTTGCGGGTCAACCAACGAGTTCATCTTGGCGATGATGCGACTAGGTTTGTCATCGTGACAGTGTTGCATCTCGCGACGGATCAGTTCAACCATGCGAGCGCGCAGCGTTACTGGAGCCACCAACAACTTGCGGTAAGATTTTTGCTTAGATAGACCTGTCAGGTAGTTAAATAAATCGGTTAAGTCAGCCCCCAAGTCATCTCGACAGCTTAACAGGCCTAAGTCAGTATAGAGTTTCGCCGTTTTGGAGTTGTAGTTACCCGTGCCGATGTGAACATAGCGACGGATAGACTCCCCCTCCTGACGTACAACCAGCACCACCTTAGTATGAGTCTTCAACCCCATCAGTCCATACACCACATGCACACCAGAACTTTCTAACTGGTGTGCCCAACCGACATTGCTCTCCTCATCAAAGCGAGCCTTCAACTCCACTAAGACAGCAACCTGTTTACCATTCTCCGCAGCGGTAATCAAGGCCTTGACGATTGGTGAATCACCAGAGGTACGGTAGAGCGTCATTTTAATTGCTAGCACCTGTGGGTCAAGAGCCGCTTGCGTAATGAACTGCTCGACAGAGGCGGTGAATGACTCGTAGGGATGATGTACCAGTAAATCCCGTTGGCGAATCACAGAGAAAATATCTTTTGCCTCTTCTGTGTCTAGAGCCGAACGAGTGTCAGCAAACTCATTCAACCATCGTAGACGGCTGGGGAGCACGGGTGTCCAGGGTGGGTCTTTGAGCTCAGGCAGCGGCAGTGCCATAAATGACATTAAGTCTTTGAGACCCAGCAATCCCTCAATTTCGTAGACATCCATCTCCGTTAGCTGCATCTTTGACATCAGGGTTTCTCTAATAGAGGTAGGAGTGGAGGCCTGAATCTCCAGCCGCACCACGGAGCCACTTACCCGGCGCTGACGCAGTTCTTGTTGAATCGCTAGTATCAGATCTTCACCATCATCTAATTCCAACCCGAAATCAGCATCCCGAGTCACCCGAAAGAAAGAGCACTCCTGGACATTCATTCCCGGAAACAAAGACTCAAGATTGTGAGCAATCACCTGTTCTAGAGGAACACCAGTCCAAATACTATGCTGCCCATTCTGCTGCAATTTCTGTGGGAACGAGACAAATCGGGGTAGACTATTTGGGACTTTGACTCTGGCAAAGTTCTCTTCCCCAGTTTCTGGCTCTTTGACAACCACCGCCAGATTCAAGCTCAGGTTAGAAATGTAGGGAAATGGATGAGCTGGATCTACTGCCAGTGGAGTTAAGACTGGAAAAATGTGCGATTCAAAATAATTTTGTAAATAGAGGCGCTGTTCCTGAGTGATACTGATATAGTTAAGGATGTGAACACCTACAGTTGCTAACTGAGGGCGTAGTTCTTGCTCAAAGAGTTGATGCTGCTGGGCTATGATTGGGTGGAGGTGTTGAGCGATCTCCTCTAGCTGCTGCTCAGGGGTGCGTCCATCTGGGGTCAACTCTGTGAGCTGTGCTTCTACCTGCTCTTTCAATCCTGAGACTCGAACCATGAAAAATTCATCCAGATTGGAGCCAAAAATGGCAACGAATTTCAGCCGCTCCAAAAGTGGAGTTCGAGGATCGAGAGCCTCGTGTAGTACCCGGCGATTGAACTCTAGCCAACTCAGCTCACGGTTGAAATAATACTTTGGATCACTTAGGTTAACTTCTGAAAGCGTTTCCTTAACTTTAGCCATGAGCGTTTAGGGTTGAAGCCAGCACCGATCATCTTCTCAAACAATCCTAAAAATAGAAAGTTGGCACGGTTACATTTAAACAACCAGCTGGTTGTGGGTTTTAAAGGCTCTACAGGTTTTAGTATGCAAATTTTGTTAAGAGTTAACTGAAAAGCCTTACCGAATCCGAATTGTAGCCACAATTCGGCTAAAATTTTAGACTGGAACACTTTGCAGGGTAGGTCTTTGAGCCAGTGCTGATTTTTTAGAGATTCTGGGATGAGGTAGCTCACCCATCTGCTGCATCACCCAGGCAAACAGATTGGGGAATTGTCTGCCGAATAGACGTTGGGAAGCAGTGGTGCCATCAGCACGCTTTAAGTCAAAGTTATGAATCACAGTCAGGGCTGGGAGATGATGCTGCCAAAATCCTCGTACAGCATGGTGTTGTTGAGACAGATAGCCATTACGGCATCGAGCCGAGATCTCTGCCAAAACGGAAATAGAGGCTGGAAGGGCTTGATTTTTCGTTCCCCATAACACAGTGATAAGTACAGAGAAGTAGCAAATTACCAAACTTAGGCAGGATAACCGTTTTCAGCCTTAATTTCCGAATCTACAGCAATTTCGGCTCAATGCCATCTAGATTCTCTTGCGTGACATCTTCAGGAAAGCGATTAAGGCGGTCATGATCTGAATCAGATAGAAACTGAACGGGCATAGGTGAGACTGATGAAACTGTCCTACTATTGTCTCCTTTTAGGCAAAGTTATGCTGGCAATAGCAACCAAGACATGAGGATTTGACCCATGTCTGCCAACACGACTCAACTTCCATTTTCGGCAAAGTCACCATCTCGTTTTCCTCCACCTGCCAAACGCTAGCTCACCTTTTTTTGTCAACTTACTCTTGAATAATACATTAAGGAAACTTATGAGATTGGAGAAAAAACTGCTGGCCTTTATCAGAAATAAATAAAGCCTGAAACTTATACAGGTCATGGCATTAACTGCTAGTTGCCTCTGGTTACACGAACCTTCTATTTTCAACGGCTTGGGGGATTACGAACTTCGCTCGTGGACAGGCTGACATCGCCACATCACTTTGGTCTTAGCGGCAGGAGCTTTCTTGTCTGTGCTGTGTTACCAAGCCGAATCGCTCTTGAGAACTCTCAACTCCTCCATTTTTTTCGCTTCAGGTCGAGGCTGGCTCTCTGGTTGCGTTCAAAGAGGCCCGTGGGCTCTTGTCCGGCTCAGTCTCGCGCCCACTGAGGCGATGGCTCTGGAGGTTTTTATTCCCCTGCTCCTGGCCTTTAAAGTTTATCCTACATTGGTCAATAGGAGCGCAGACATCATCAAGCTCTTGCTCGTTACCATCACTACCGTAAGCGTTCCCAAGCTCCCTAAGATTATCTACAACTGTAGTGCGCTTGCTGTATTGCTCAAACCAAAACCTCACCCCTAACTGCTCTGGCTCAAAGTCAGGGCTATTGATGATTTCATTAAGACTTTGACCGCTCTCTTCCATGCTTGTCAGCATACTGGCAACTGGGTCAATTCTCAACTACCTCTGCTTATTGCGGTGACTAATTACCTGAAAAGCCTATTTTTACGTAGACCATTCTGAATTATTTTGGTCATTATCAATTAAAAAGGCTTTCATAATAAATATTTACGCTTCCAGCTTTGCTTGCAGGTCGGACAGAAGTAACGTTGGCTACCTTTGCTAGTAATTCCTTTGTTTATGAGTTTGATAATGACTACAGAGTAGGCAGGGCATAGCTTTCGAGAATTAGGCTAATTTTCTTCCTCTCGTATAATACTCATTCCTACACTTCCCTGACGCACTACCTTTTGCAACACAATCCATCATTTTTAATCAATAGTTAACCTAAAGTATCAGACAATGTATTAACATTGTTTCAACACCAGCTTAGATCAAAATTGGTATTTGCTAGCTGTTTGGTGTGAGAGCTTTTGTAGACTAGACAAGCTTTTAAGTTAGAGCCTTAACTTAGTTAGATTGAAAGTCGGTCGATGGTAGTTAAGGATAATCATCGATTGAAAGAAAATAAAAATATTGAGAAGTGGAACAATTCATGAAAATTTTGCCATCAAAACTCTATGAAAGTACACTCCTTAGCTACACAACCCTTTCTTGATCAGCAGCCTGGTACCTCTGGGTTACGCAAATCAGTCTCCGTTTTCCAGCAGCCTAATTATCTAGAAAATTTTGTCCAGTCAATCTTTGATACTTTGGATTGTGAAGGACAAACGATAGTCTTAGGAGGTGATGGTCGTTATCATAACCGTCAAGCCATCCAAACTATACCAGATAGCCGGAGTGGCACATTCTATGCCCACTAGTCAAGCAGCCGATTGGGTAGCAGCAAAGCTGGGCATCGATTGCTACGAGACTCCCACAGGCTGGAAATTCTTCGGCAACCTGCTAGATGCTGGCAAAGCCACTCTTTGCGGCGAAGAAAGCTTCGGAACCGGCTCAAACCACATTCGGGAGAAAGATGGACTGTGGACAGTGTTGTTCTGGTTGAATATCTTGGCAGTGCGGCAACAGTCAGTGGAGCAGATTGTAAGCAGTGGAGCAGATTGTAAGAGAACACTGGCAGACCTACGGGCGCAACTATTACTCTCGTCATGACTATGAAGGAGTAGATAGTGATCGCGCTCATGCCTTACTGGACGAGCTGCGTTCCTTAGCACCTACCCTGAAGGGTAAGCATTTTGGTCGATACGAGGTCGAGTATGGAGATGATTTCAGCTATCACGATCCAGTTGATGGCAGTACGAGCGAACATCAAGGAATTCGCATTGGCTTTACCGACGGTTCTCGTATCGTGCTGCGTCTCTCTGGCACGGGTACCCATGGAGCAACTTTACGGGTTTATTTAGAAAGCTATGAACCCGATCCTGCTAAACACGACCTTGAGCCACAGCAGGCATTGGCAGACCTTATTGCCATTGCAGATGAAATTGCCCAAATCCGAAACCATACTGCCAGGGAGCGCCCAACGGTGATTACTTAATTCAGCCAATAGCAATCTAGCAAACAGCATGTGCTGCGTTTGGTGACGTACTCTCTTTTATGAGTTGCAGTTTCGTCGATGCAAGAGACTTTAACTTAAGGATAGGAAATGACTATGCAGACTACAGAAAACGTGAAAAGTACGGAGAGGATGCAAGCAGAAGTCAGGAGCATTCTGGTAGAAGATGACCGCACCAGTTTAAGCGTAGAAGCTTTGCGGCGGGATTTAGCCGACAATCTCTTCTACATCCAGGGTCGATTCCCCTCCTCTGCCTCACGTAACGATTTCTACATGGCACTGGCCTATACCGTGCGTGATCGCTTGCTCCAACGGTGGAATGCTACAACTGAGACTTACCTTCAGCAAGATGTTAAAGTTGTTTGCTATCTCTCTGCCGAGTTTCTGGTTGGTCCTCATCTGTGCAATAACCTCATCAATCTTGGTATTTACGAGCAAATTCGTCAAGCAGTTGAGGATTCTGGGCTAAATCTAAACGAGCTGATCGAGCAGGAAGAAGAGCCAGGGTTGGGCAATGGGGGTTTAGGACGCTTGGCCGCCTGCTACCTTGATTCACTCTCTGCATTGGAAATTCCAGCTATTGGCTACGGCATCCGCTACGAGTACGGCATCTTTGACCAAGAGATTCGAGACGGCTGGCAGGTAGAAATTGCCGACAAATGGTTGCGCTACGGCAATCCTTGGGAGATTGCCCGTCTTGACCGAGATGTTGACGTGAAATTCGGCGGTCATACAGAAGCTTATACCGATGAAAACGGTCGTTATCGGGTGCGCTGGATACCCAGTCATGTTGTCAGAGGTGTTCCCTATGACACGCCCATTCTTGGTTATAGGGTCAATACGGCCAACACAATGCGGTTATGGAAAGCCGAGGCGACTGAAGCGTTCGATTTTCAGAAGTTTAATTTCGGTGACTACTATGGTGCCGTTAACGACAAGATCTTTGCCGAGAATATTACTAAAGTTCTTTACCCCAATGACGAACAGATTCAGGGTAAGGAACTGCGGCTAGAGCAGCAATACTTCTTTGTCTCCTGTTCCTTACAGGACATGATTCGCGTTCACCTGCATGAAGGACAGAGCCTAGATAATTTCCACGAGAAATTTGCCGTGCAACTCAATGACACCCATCCCTCTATCGGTGTAGCTGAGTTAATGCGGTTACTGGTGGACGAACACGACATGGACTGGGAGCGAGCTTGGTACATCACCCAAAATACCTTTGCCTACACCAACCATACGCTACTGCCTGAAGCACTAGAAAAATGGTCCTTGAGCTTATTTAGCAGCCTCCTGCCCAGACACCTAGAAATTATTTACGAGATCAACCGCCGTTTTCTGGATGAAGTCAGCGCTAAGTTTCCTGGTGACTCGGATCGCTTAGGTCAGTTGTCGTTAATTGAGGAAGGACAAGAGAAGTGCGTGCGTATGGCACACCTAGCTTGTGTAGGTAGCCATGCGATTAACGGAGTAGCTGCACTACACACGGAACTCCTGAAGAAAGATGTCCTGCATGCTTTCTACGAATTCTCCCCCGAAAAATTCATCAATATCACGAATGGGGTGACTCCTCGCCGCTGGATGGTTCTCAGCAATCCCCAATTGACCAGCTTTGTGACTCAACGTATCGGAGATAACTGGATTAAGAACCTGGAAGAGCTAAAGAGACTAGAAGCGTTTATCGAAGAGGCCGAATTTCGGCAGCAATGGTGGCAGATCAAGCAGGACATCAAGAGTGACTTGGCAGCTTATATTCATCGCCAAGTCGGTATGGAGGTGAACCCAGAATCACTGTTCGATGTTCAAGCTAAACGCTTCCACGAGTACAAGCGTCAGCACCTGAACGTACTGCACATCATCACGCTCTACAACCGCATCAAACGCAATCCAAACCTCGAAATCGCACCGCGCACATTCATCTTTGGGGGTAAAGCAGCCCCAGGCTACTACATGGCCAAGCTGATTGTGAAGCTAATTAACTCTGTAGGCGAGGTTGTCAACAACGATCCCGACGTCCGGGGGCGGCTCAAGGTAGTATTCTTACCTGACTACAACGTGACGTTTGGTCAACGGGTTTACCCGGCAGCCGATCTCTCAGAGCAAATCTCAACGGCAGGGAAGGAAGCCTCTGGCACGGGCAATATGAAGTTTTCGCTGAATGGAGCGCTGACCATTGGTACTCTCGATGGTGCGAACGTTGAGATCCGACAAGAGGTTGGAGAGGAGAATTTCTTCCTCTTTGGTTTAACGGCTGAGGAAGTGTATGCCCTCAAAGCCAGAGGATACACTCCCTGGGATTACTACAACAGCAATGGGGAACTGAAAGCCGTCATTGACCACATTGCAAACGGTACTTTCTCGCATGGAGACAGCAACTTATTCAGACCACTTGTCGATTCGTTGCTGTATCGAGATGACTATCTGCTCTTAGCAGATTACCAGGCTTATATTGACTGCCAAGACCGGGTGGGACAAACCTACCTCAATCGGGAGCTGTGGACGCGGATGTCGATTCTCAACGTAGCACGGATGGGTAAATTTTCATCTGACCGCTCCATCCGGGAGTACGACCAATCCATCTGGCACGTTCCATCCATTCATATTGAATTAACAGAATACGACCAGGATGGGGCTGCTTTGCACCTTGGTCGCTAGACGGCAAGTGCTTGTCATTTTGTCAAAAAAATTACAGGAGTTATCAATCATGACAGTGTCTCCTTCAAAGCCTAAGACTTCAGATACAAAGAAAACCGCTGTACTCAGCGAAGAAGAGCTGCGAAAGATAGAGGCTTACTGGCGGGCATGCAAATACCTTGCCGTGGGCATGATTTATCTGCGGGACAACCCGCTGTTGAAAGAACCCCTCAAGCCCGAGCATGTGAAGGAGCGGCTGTTAGGACACTGGGGAACCAGCCCCGGCTTAAGCTTCATCTATATCCACCTGAATCGACTGATTAAAAAGTATGACCTCAATACCATCTTTGTTGCTGGTCCTGGTCATGGAGCTCCAGGCGTCCTCGCTCCCGTCTACTTAGAGGGAACTTACTCCGAGATCTACCCCAATAAGAGCGAAGACGAACAGGGAATGGACAGGTTCTTCACACAATTTTCCTTCCCTGGCGGCATTGGCAGTCACTGTACGCCTGAAACCCCTGGCTCAATTCACGAAGGCGGCGAACTTGGCTACAGCCTCTCTCACGCTTACGGGATGGTTTATGACTACCCCGACCTGATTGTGACTTGTGTCGTTGGGGATGGCGAAGCGGAAACTGGACCGCTAGCTACAGCCTGGCACTCCAACAAGTTTGTTAACCCGATTCGGGATGGAGCAGTCTTACCGATTCTGCACCTTAACGGCTACAAAATTGCCAATCCCACCATCCTATCCCGCATCAGTCATGAAGAACTTCAAGCCCTGTTCGAGGGTTATGGCTATACTCCCTACTTTGTCGAAGGGTCTGATCCCAACACTATGCACCAGGAAATGGCTGCCACCCTGGAACAATGTGTTAATGAGATTCGCAGCATCCAGCAGGAAGCCCGCAGCAGTGGTACTGCCAAGCGACCTCGGTGGCCAATGATTGTCTTACGCACTCCTAAGGGCTGGACTGGACCCAAGGAGGTGGATGGACACAAAGTCGAGGGCTTCTGGCGGGCTCACCAAGTGCCAATGGCAGAGATGCACAATAACCCAGCACATCTGAAGCTGCTGGAAGAGTGGATGAAAAGCTATAAGCCAGAGGAACTATTCGACGAGAACGGCAGGCTGATTCCTGAACTCAAGGAACTAGCTCCTACAGGCAGTCGCCGCATGAGCGCTAACCCGATTGCCAACGGCGGACTGCTACGCAAGCAACTGTTGTTACCCAACTTCTGCGACTATGCAGTCAAGGTAGACAAACCCGGCACGAGCGAAGTGGAAAACACGAAAGTCTTGGGCTTCTTCTTGCGCGACATTATGCGCCAGAACCCCACCGACTTTCGACTTTTCGGTCCCGACGAAACCGCTTCCAATCGCCTACAGGCAGTCTACGAAGTTAGTAAGAAGGTGTGGATGGCGGACTATCTGCCGGAGGACGCTGATGGTAGCGAATTGGCACAGGATGGTCGGGTAATGGAGATGCTGAGCGAGCACACTTTGGAAGGCTGGTTAGAAGGCTACCTGATGAGCGGGCGACATGGCTTCTTCTCGACCTATGAAGCATTTGTGCACGTGATTGATTCGATGTTCAACCAGCATGCCAAGTGGTTAGAGTCCTGCTCGCACTTAGCATGGCGGGCTCCCATTTCCTCACTAAACCTATTGATTACATCAACAGTTTGGCGTCAGGACCACAACGGTTTCAGCCACCAAGATCCTGGATTCCTGGACGTGGTAACGAATAAGAGTGCCAGCGTCACCCGTGTCTACTTACCACCAGACGCCAATTGTCTGCTTTCGGTAGCCAACCACTGCTTATGCAGCACCGACTATGTCAATGTCATTGTCTCTGACAAGCAGAAACACCTGCAATACTTGAGCATGGATGAGGCAATTAAGCACTGTACCAAGGGAATCGGGATCTGGAGTTGGGCGAGTAACGACCAAGGGGAAGAACCAGATGTGGTCATGGCATCTTGTGGAGATATTCCGACTATGGAAGCTCTAGCGGCAACTGCTATTTTGAGGGAAAAGTGCCCTGAGCTAAAGCTTCGCTTCGTGAATATTGTTGACTTGTTCAAGCTCCAACCTAATACCGAACATCCCCACGGGTTATCAGATTGGGACTTTGACTCTCTATTTACCACAGACAAGCCAGTGATTTTCAACTTCCACGGCTATCCGTGGTTAATTCACAAGCTAGCCTATCGGCGGACTAACCATCACAACCTGCATGTGCGCGGCTACAAGGAAAAGGGCAATATCAATACACCGATGGAGCTAGCAATACAAAACCAGATCGACCGTTTCAATTTGGCAATGGATGTCATTGATCGGGTGCCTAAGCTCAGAACCACAGGAGCTCACCTCAAGGAGTGGCTAAGAGACCAAATTATCGACCACAGCAACTATGCTTACAAAAACGGCGTCGATCAGCCCGAAATTGTCAATTGGAAGTGGCCTTACTAGTAGGCAGTAGCAGACAAGACATTGCATTCGCAGCCTCTCAGGGATTGACCGAGTCTTGCATCGAATTAAAGACCGACTTAACAGCACTTTAGTACTGGACACCAGTAAGTCTGGCGGTACACCCGAACCCCGAAACGGCATGCTAGAGGTCAAGCATGTTTATCAGCGTCAGGGATTGAACTTTGCTCGACATGCTGTAGCTATCACTGTCGAGGGAAGCAAAATGGATGAGCTTGCTAAGGCTGAAGGGTGGATTGCCGAGTTCCCCATGTACGACTGGGTGGGAGGACGCACTTCAGAAATGTCTGCGGTGGGACTGCTGCCGGGTGCATTACAGGGAATTGACATCTGGATGATGCTAGATGGAGCTAAAGCAATGGATGCAGCCACCCGATTGCCTCAAATTAAAGGTAATCCAGCGGCGCTCCTAGCCTTGAGCTGGTATGCTGCTGGTGAAGGCAAGGGCAAGAAGGACATGGTAGTACTGCCCTACAAAGATAGCCTGCTGCTGTTTAGTCGCTACCTACAGTAATTGGTGATGGAGTCCCTGGGCAAAGAGAAGGATCGAGACGGTCAGATTACTAATCAAGGCATTGCTGTCTACGGAAACAAAGGCTCAACAGACCAGCATGCCTATGTACAGCAGTTGCGGGAGCGCATACCAAATTTCTTCGCCACTTTTATAGAAGTACTGGAGGATCGGCTGACCCCTTCTATTGAGGTAGAGCCAGAGGTGACAAGCGGTGACTACCTATCGGGATTCGTGCAGGGAACTCGACAGGCTTTATATGAAAAACAACGGGATTCGATTACGGTAACGATTCCACAGGTAAATCCCCGAACAGTAGGGGCGCTGATTGCTCTCTACGAACGTGCAGTTGGGTACTACGCTTCGCTAGTAAATATTAACGCCTACAATCAGCCGGGTGTAGAAGCAGGTAAAAAAGCTGCAACAGCACTACTTGATTTACAAAGACGAGTTTTGCAAGTGCTGCGCAACGAGGGTCAACCCTTGAAGTTAGCTCTAAATCGATTCACCCAATCAGTGTAACTGAGAATATCTTTGCTTAATTGCAACAAGCGATAATTTTTAAAAGCTGCGTCAATCAGGTTGACAAAAGTTTCGCCAAGTTCGGGGTTATGCAAACCGGGGAGTTTAATCAACTTCTTGAAATGGCGACGCAAATGAGCTAAACATTTCTGTCGTTCTTTTACGTTAGAGGATGTATGAAAAGTATAAACAGTTACGCTAGCCGCCTAACCATGAGCGGTACCATGGCAGCGTAGATAAAGGCTTCTGAGGTGGTAGGTAACACTTCGTCGTCAATAGTCAACCGACGACAACGGATTAACAAGCGCCAGAGTTCTTTCTACTATCCATCGCCAAGGTAAGACCTTAAACCCTTTTTCCTGCTTACGTTTGACCACCTCCCAGTCTAACTGATAGTCCTGTTTGACTGTAGCGATGAAATCTTTGCCGTCGTAACCCCTATCTCTTGAAAATCTTTTGTAGGCGAGGGAATTGACCCTCGATCTTTTCCAACAGCAGCTTCGCTCCAGCTTTCTCGCTCACATTGGCGGCGCTAACGAACACCTGTAACAACAAGCCCAAAGTATCAACAAGAATATGACGCTTGTGACCTTTGACCAACTTCCCACCATCATAACCAACTTCCTGTGCCACCTCAGTCGTCTTCACTGACTGGCTATCTACAATCGCTGCACTCGGAGTTGGCTCTCGCCCTCGTGAGAAGCGCACTTTTTGCCGTAAGATTTGGTTCATCTGCTGCCAGAGACTTACAATCCGCGAGCACCGGAAGTAATAGTAAACCGTGGACCAAGACGGGAATTCATGTGGCAGTAAGCGCGCCAAGCACAACCACTCACAAGAACATAGAAGATGGCATTGAGGATTTCGCGTACATCTACTGTACGGGGACGACCACCCAATGCGAGCAGCGGGAATTAGCGATGCGATGAGTTGCCATTGCTGGTCGGTTAAGTCTGTGGGATAGGGTTGGCGCGACATGAATCCTGCATTTTTGATACACAGGAGTTACATTCTATACTTTTCATACATCCTCTGAACGCTATGACCAAGCACGGGGACATCGGCACAAGACCTTGACGGACTGGGGACGCCAGATGATGCAGCAAGTGCGACGTTGGTTGCCGCAACGAGCAATTGTCATCGTGGCAGATAGTAGTTTTGCGGCTCTCGAACTTCTCTGGTCGGTCAGTCAAATGCCTCGTCCAGTTCACATGGTTACCCGCTTGCGCTTGGATGCAGCTCTTTACGAACCAGCCACTCCCTACCGTAAGGGACAAATGGGGCGGCCTCGTCTCAAGGGTAAACGACTACCCACCCTATACACGCTGTTGGCAGATCCTCAAACCGTCTGGCAGCAAATCAGAATTCAAGGTTGGTACGGCGGTACGGCTCGCGAGGTGGAATTAGTCTCAGACACTGCGGTCTGGTATCACACGGGCCTACTCGCTGTACCTATTCGTTGGGTACTCGTGCGAGATCCGCAAGGTAAGTTTGAACCGCAGGCTTTCTTGTGTACTAATCTGACAGTAACTCCTGTGCAAATCCTCGTTTGGTTCCGGCGACGTTGGCAGGTGGAGGTGACATTTGAGGAGGTGCACCGCCATCTAGGGATGGAAACACAACGGCAATGGGCGGACTTGGCAATTCTCCGCACGACTCCCGCCTTACTAGGGTTGTTCTCGTTTGTTACCTTGCTCGCCAATCAGTGTCAATTAGAACTACCGTTGCGTCAAGCTGCTTGGTATGTCAAACCTTTGCCTACATTTGTAGATGCCTTGGCTCTGGTCCGATGTTTATTTTGGAAGAGTAGACTTTTTCAGACATCAACTCATCTCACTGAAGTGGTTAAAGTTCCGCAGGAGTTATTCAATTGTTGGAATGCTCTACTTTGCTATGCTGCTTGAATGGATAAAGTCGAGCTTATTCTCCCCTAATTTAAGAGCGCGAAGCGCCTTGCTCGTGTGGCAAAATGAAAGGCAGTGATCTAAGTTAATCAGGTAATTCTGTGAGTCCAACTGCGCCCCTCCTGTCTGCCCGCCGCATCGTTTTCCCCTTCACTGCCATTGTCGGTCAGGAAGAGATGAAACTGGCATTACTGTTGAATGCAATCGAGCCGAGAATTGGTGGTGTGATGATTATGGGGGATCGCGGCACTGGCAAATCTACAACAATTCGAGCGCTAGCTGACCTCCTACCAGAAATCGAAGTTGTTGCTGACGACCCCTTCAACAGCCACCCCAGCGACCCTGACTTGATGAGTGATGCTGTTCGGCAGCAGTTGGAACAACAGCAAGAACTTCCCGTTGACAAGAAAAAAGTGCCCATGGTCGATCTCCCGCTAGGAGCTACAGAAGACCGAGTTTGCGGCACCATTGATATTGAAAAAGCCCTGTCTCAGGGAGTTAGAGCCTTTGAACCAGGACTACTCGCTAAAGCCAATCGCGGCATCCTTTATGTAGATGAAGTTAACCTGCTAGATGACCACTTGGTAGATGTCCTACTCGACTCGGCTGCCAGTGGTTGGAACACAGTCGAACGGGAAGGAATTTCTATCCGCCATCCAGCTCGTTTCGTTCTCGTTGGTTCTGGCAACCCTGAAGAAGGAGAGCTGCGACCCCAGTTACTCGACCGCTTTGGGATGCACGCCGAAGTTCGTACTGCTAAAGAGCCTGCTCTACGAGTTCAGATTGTTGAGCAGCGGGCAGAATTTGACCAGAACCCCCTTAGCTTTCTTGAAAAATATCAGCCGCAGCAACAGCAATTGCAACAACAATTAGTAAGCGCTCAACGGCTTCTCCCTAGAGTAGATATCGATTACGACCTCCGAGTAAAAATTGCTGAAGTATGCTCTCAGCTTGATGTTGATGGTCTACGAGGTGATATTGTGACTAACCGAGCAGCAACAGCTCTAGCAGCATTTGAAGGTCGCAGTTCAGTTACAATCGATGATATTCGTCGTGTCATGACTTTGTGTCTGCGGCATCGACTACGTAAAGACCCACTAGAGTCAATTGATTCTGGCTACAAAGTCGAAAAAACTTTTAACCGCGTTTTTGGTATTGAAATACCTTCAGAAGCTGACTCAGCTGTTGCCCAAGTCAATGGTAGGGGTAAGCCGAGTTCCCCTTGACTAAGTCAAGCTGCGATCCGCCGTGCGACGGCGGTCCCTTGTTCGTTGATTGCTAAATTGCTCGCCACCCTCTTTCTATGTTAACGATGAGACCTTGGCAATTTTGGATGAATACTTTAGTTTTATCTAGCCAGCAGAATCCGCCCCGGTTCATAGAATTGCTGATGTTGTTATTGGCAATGGTTTTACTAGGAATTTGGCAGTTCCTTCCTGATTGGCCTTTCTTAGTCTTAAGCCTCAGCTATGTCGTTGGGGCAGCTACTTCGATTCTGGTGCGAGAAACATGTTTGCCTTCACATCAGCCACGAATGACGCAGATAACAGCAGTCTTATTGTTAATTATCAGTATCTATGGCTTTACCGTGCTAATTTAGCGGTCTTCCCATCACCCTAGCAATTGTAACCTGCCTTAAGACAGGTGATTCTCGGAAAATAAAACCGTAGACAATTCAGGAGAGTCTAGTTGAATTTCCTCATCCCTACGCAAAGCGTTTAAGAGAAACTATCTTAGTTAGTAGGTGATGTCATAAACAGAGGGATTGTGTATTCTAGGTCACTCATTTAACCTAAGTTTTGAGGAACGCTATCATGACAGCAACACTATCAGCTCCCCAATCAATCGAGTCTTCTTTGGGTAAAGAAGCAGAAGACCTACTCACCTATAAAGCAAAAGTTTCTAAAGATTTACTGCATCTACCAGGTTCTGACTTTGTAGACCGAATTTTTACCTTGAGCGATCGCTCCCCTCAGGTGCTGCGTAGTCTTCAGCAATTGTATTCCTTTGGTCGTCTTGCCAACACTGGCTACCTTTCCATCCTGCCTGTAGACCAGGGAATTGAACACTCAGCAGGAGCTTCCTTTGCACCCAACCCAATTTACTTTGATGCAGAAAACATCATAAAGCTAGCACTCGAAGCAGGCTGCAATGCCGTTGCCACCACCCTGGGAGTCTTGGGTATCGTTTCACGCAAATATTGTCATAAAATTCCCTTCATTGCGAAAATTAATCACAACGAACTGCTGACTTTTCCCAATCAATATGACCAGGTCCTGTTTGCCTCTGTGGAGCAAGCTTGGAATTTAGGGGCTGTTGCTGTGGGGGCAACGATTTACTTTGGTTCAGAGCAATCAACTCGGCAGATTCAGGAAGTAAGCCGTGCCTTTGCTCGCGCCCATGAACTGGGTATGGCAACAATTCTTTGGTGCTATCTGCGCAATAACGAGTTTAAGCAAGATAAGGACTATCACCTAGCGGCTGACCTGACAGGGCAGGCAAATCACTTAGGTGTCACAATTGAAGCCGATATCATTAAGCAGAAGCTACCTGAATATAACCACGGCTATCAAGCAGTTGCCAAGGCTGCTGGCAAAAGCTATGGCAAAACTGATGACCGGATGTACACTGATTTAACCACCGATCACCCAATCGACTTAACTCGCTACCAGGTTCTAAATTGCTACTGTGGGCGTGCTGGGTTGATTAACTCTGGTGGGGCTTCTGGTAAAAATGATTTTGCCGAAGCTGTTCGCACTGCTGTAATTAACAAACGGGCTGGTGGGACTGGGCTGATCTCTGGTCGTAAAACTTTCCAGCGACCGATGGAAGAGGGGGTAAAGCTATTTCATGCTATTCAGGATGTTTACCTGTCGCCTGATGTGACCATTGCCTGAATAAGGGAGTAGGGGGAAGAGTTGTCCTTCCCCTGCTATTAAAGACTTCTTGTCTCTCGCGCCATGCAGGGACATCAACTCTTCGTCGGGGGACTTGCACCCTGTGAGGTGTACCCTTACAAATCTATCCCTACAAGGGCGCATGAAGGGGCGAATCGTATTCGCCCTAACCGCCTCCCCCACACCCTGTTCTTTGTCATGTAGTTTGGCCAGCACGGTGTAAGCAAATACTCCAGATGTTAATGGTCTAAGATATCCTAGATAAATCAGAAGTTTGCCGGATAAAGTGAACATGAAGCTGGCAGCACGAGTTGTTCAGGTCCCCCCTTCCATGACGTTGGCGATCGCGGCTAAAGCCAAGGCGATGAGGGCAGAGGGTATAGAAGTGTGTAATTTTAGTGCTGGAGAACCAGATTTCGACACCCCAGCACATATCAAAGCCGCAGCTAAGCGGGCGGTTGATGAAGGGAAGACTAGATATGGTCCAGCAGCTGGAGAACCTAAATTAAGGAAAGCAATTGCGCGGAAGCTGCAAACAGACAACAATCTCGACTACACAGCAGAAAATATCATTGTTACCAACGGCGGGAAGCAGTCCTTGTTCAATCTGATGTTGGCGTTGATTGAACCTGGGGATGAAGTTATCATTCCTGCTCCCTACTGGTTGAGTTATCCAGAAATGGTGAAGCTGGCTGGTGGCGTGCCAACAATCGTTCAGACAGATGCCGCTACTGGCTATAAAATCACTCCAGATCAATTAGCAAGTGCGACTACGCATAGGACAAAGCTGTTTATCCTTAACTCTCCCTCTAATCCTACAGGCGTCGTTTACACTCCAAATGAGATCCAAGCACTGGCAAAAGTTGTTATTGAAAAAGATATTCTCGTTGTTTCTGACGAAATTTACGAGAAAATTCTCTACGACAGTGCTAAGCATGTCAGTATTGGTTCGCTAGGACCAGAGATTTTTACCCAGACTATCATCAGTGGTGGGTTTGCCAAAGCCTATTCCATGACAGGCTGGCGTGTAGGCTATCTGGCAGGACCAACTGAGCTAATTAAAGCGACAGCTACTATTCAAGGTCACAGTACCTCAAACGTTTGCACCTTTGCCCAATATGGTGCGATCGCAGCCCTAGAGAGTTCTCAAGACTGTGTTGAACAAATGCGTCAAGCCTTTGCTGAGCGCCGACAAGTGCTGCTTGATAGTCTCAGCGCCATTCCTGGTTTGGGTTGCGCGCCTCCTGATGGGGCTTTCTACATGTTTATTAATGTCAGCAAAACTGGGATGACATCGCTAGAATTCTGTGACGAGTTACTAGAAACCCAGCATGTGGCTACGATTCCCGGTATTGCTTTTGGTGCTGATGACCATATTCGCCTTTCCTATGCCACTGATATGACCTCAATTAAGAAGGGTGTGGAGCGGCTAGATAAATTTGTGCGTTCGCGGCTTTAAACTATGCGGGCAATGATTCTAGATCAACCTGGTCAACCCCTACGGTTAGCTGACTTACCAGTACCAACTCCCCAAGCAGGGCAAGTCCTGCTACGTATCCGCGCTTGCGGCATCTGTCGCACAGATTTGCATATAGTAGATGGAGAGCTAACCCACCCCAAACTCCCCCTAGTCCCCGGTCATCAAATTGTTGGTACTGTTGAGGCGGTTGGCGATCGCGTGAAGCAATTTACCATCGGCGATCGCGTTGGTGTCCCTTGGCTAGGTCACACTTGCAATCATTGTCGTTACTGTCTGAGCGGTCGTGAGAATCTGTGTGACTATGCTCAGTTTACTGGCTACCAAATTGACGGCGGCTATGCTGAATATACAGTTGCTGACGGGCGTTTCTGCTTTCCCATCCCAGACGAATACCCCGATTTGCAAGCTGCCCCCTTATTGTGTGCTGGACTCATCGGCTATCGTTCCTACAGAATGGTTGGTGAAGCAGAACGAATCGGTTTTTATGGATTTGGTTCTGCTGCTCACATTCTGATTCAAGTTGCGCGTTATCAAGGGCGACAGGTATATGCCTTTACTCGCCCTGGTGATGAGGAGGGACAACAATTCGCTCGTCAACTTGGTGCTGTGTGGGCTGGGGGATCTGACGAGTTACCACCAGAGCTGTTAGATGCCGCAATTCTGTTTGCACCCTCTGGTCAGCTTATTCCGGCAGCCCTCAGGGCAGTGGTGAAAGGGGGCGTTGTTGTCTGTGCCGAGATTCATATGAGTGACATCCCTTCATTTCCCTACGAAATTTTGTGGGAAGAACGAGTTCTACGCTCCGTTGCTAATCTCACTCGTCGAGATGGGGTAGAATTTCTGACATTAGCTCCCAAAATCCCTATTCGCACAGAGGTAGAGGCTTTTCCTTTCACTCATGCCAATGCTGCCCTTGATGCTGTGCGCAGTAGCAAGATTAATGGGGCAGCTGTGTTAGTAGTTGATGGTAATGGGTAAAAAAACTCGCGGAACTATCGCTGCTGGAAATCCAAGAACGGCTGAGGCAGGGGTTGAAATCTTTCAGTTAGGCGGCAATGCTTTTGATGCAGCGGTAGCAGCTGTTTTAGCTTCTTTTGTCACTGAATCAACGCTCTCCTCTGCTGCAGGTGGAGGTTTCCTTGTAGCTCATACTAGAGATAATCAAAATATTCTCTTTGATTTTTTTTCTCAAACTCCGCGCCGAAAGAGAACTAAGGGCTTGCTCGACTTCTACCCAATACTAGTGAACTTTGGTGATGCAGTACAGGAGTTTCATATCGGTCTAGGTTCGATGGCAGTACCGGGAAATATCGGTGGGCTTTTTCACGTTCAGAAAAGGCTGGGTAGATTACCTTTTAACGTGGTTGCTGAACCAGCGATTTCCTATGCAAAAGATGGTGTAGAAATAGATGAATTTCAATATTATTGTCTAAGGCTCCTCAAAGAGATTTTAACTTTCTCTAAAGAGGGACGCCAGGTATACGCACCCAATGGAGAATTGCTCCAGCTTGGGGAAACTTTATATATGAGAGATTTCGCCAACACTTTAACCTATTTAGCTAAACAGGGACCAGGAGAATTTTATGAAGGAGAGATTGCTCATAAATTAGTGCAAGACTGTCAAGATTATGGAGGCTATCTAACGCTAGAAGACCTCAAGAATTATCAGGTTATAGAGAGAGAACCACAGGTTATAGATTATCGAGGCAATACCTTTTTAACTAATCCTCCACCTAGTTCTGGTGGTGCACTCATTGCTTTTGCTTTAAAGATATTATCAAAGGTTAATTTAGCTGATATGGGTTTTGGCAGCCCACAGCATTTGCAAACCTTAGCTCAGGTGATGTCCCTAACGAATGAAGCGAGGAAAGATGGATATAACGCAAATCTCTATCAAAGAGATATTGCTGAGAGATTTTTATCGGCTGAGCATGTTGCTCAATATGAGCAGCAGTTAATACAATCAGTGAATAAATGGGGAAGCACTACCCATATCAGCGTCATTGATGCCGAGGGCAATGCTGCTAGCGTGACGACAACTCATGGAGAAGGCTCTTCATACATCATTCCTGGAACAGGCATAATGGTTAACAATATGCTTGGAGAAGCAGATTTGAACCCTAATGGCTTTCATCTGTGGCAAGAGAACGTACGGATTTCCTCAATGATGGCACCAACGATTGTGCTGAAGAATAATCGCCCAGAAATCGTGCTAGGGTCTGGTGGTTCTAATCGGATCAGAACAGCAATTTTGCAAGTCATTTCCAATATTATTGATTTTAAGATGCCGGTTGATGTAGCAGTGAGTAGTCCCCGAACTCACTGGGAAAATAATGTGTTTAATCTAGAACCAGGATTTAGTGAGGAGGCTATACAAGAACTACTTACTTCTCACAATCAAATGGTTTTATGGAATAAGAAGAATATGTTTTTTGGTGGTGTACATACCGTGATGGAGAATGCAGAAGGCTCGATTGCGGGCGCTGGTGATCGCCGCCGGAATGGGGCAGTTGCCCACGCCTAAGCTACCAAACATAGGGACTTGACTAATGGCTCGCTCGTCTCGACAAACAAAGACAATTGCGTTTGCCCTAACTGCGATCACGATTGTTATCTGCCTCATCTCACCGCTGGTTGAGTTGCAACCAGCTCCTGCTATCACCACACCTGCTCCCTGGGTAGCACGCAGCAACCAGAATGCACGAGTTTTGCTAGCAGCGTTCGCCTCCCTCAATCCTGAAGGTGCAGCAGATCTGGGAGTAGAGGGACTAGATGAGCAGATTATCGATCTCAAACCAGGCTTTATTGACCGCCGCAAGCAAGCAGCTAGGAAGGCAGCCCAAGTTCTGGAGGGACGTTTAGCGAATGAGAAAGATCCGCATGTGCGTCAGGATCTAGAAATCTTGATTAGAGCAGCGCGAAATGATTTACGAGAGACTGAACTAGAAGAAAAGTACAAAATCCCTTACATCAATGTTGCTCAGTTAATCTTTGGAGGGGTAAATACACTCCTTGATGACCAAGTCTCGACACAACGCCGCTCTATAGCGCTTGTGCGACTGAAGCGTTACACCGGAGTAGAGCCAGGGTACATCCCACTCACTACCCTAGCAGAGCAGCACACGCGTGAGCGGCTGAACCAACCAGGGTTGATCGGTCCCCCCAAAGCAAGGGTGGAGAAGGATTTAGCCAATACAGCCCTTCTGATCGATAGTATCGGTAAGCTTTTTGAAAAGTATCACATTAACGGGTATCAAAAGGCCTATGCCAAACTTAAGGAGCAATTGGCAGCTTATGATACCTTCGTGCGTCAGGAGATTTTGCCTAGAGCGCGAATTGATTTCCGGCAGCCATCGGAGCTATATGCTTTTACCGTAGAGCAAGTTGGTATTGATGTTCCTCCAGAGCAACTGGCAGCCCAAGCTCACGCTGCCTTCAAGAGCATTCAGCAGCAGATGCAGGCACTAGCACCCCAGGTAGCCAAGGCGAAGGGTTTCAGCGTTACCGATTACCACGATGTTATTCGGGCGCTCAAACAGGATCAATTAGTTCCTCAGATGCTCGTGCCTCATTACCAAAAGCGCATCCAAGAACTTGAAGCAATTATCCGGCGTGAGCATCTAGTGACACTACCGAGCCACCCCCTGCGGTTTCGACTTGCCACAGCTGCAGAGAGTGCTAGCCTTCCTGCCCCGCACTACCAGCCCCCACGCTTACTAGGAAATACAGGTCAACTGGGAGAATTTGTCCTGCCGTTAACGAATAATTCTCAGCCTGGGCTGACGCAGAAGTTTGATGACTTTACCTTTCCTGCTGCCTCTTGGACTCTCACCGCTCATGAAGGACGCCCTGGTCACGACCTGCAATTTACGACGATGCTAGAGAAGGGGGTATCAGAGGCTCGTGCGATCTTTGCTTTCAATAGTGTCAATGTTGAAGGCTGGGCGCTCTACGCTGAAACTATTGCAAAACCTTACATGCCACCTGAAGGGCAGTTAATTGGGTTGCAGTTTCAGCTACTGCGTGCCGCCCGTGCCTTCCTTGACCCAGAATTGCAAACAGGTCAGATGAAACCTGAAGAGGCATTGCGGGTTCTTCAAGAGGATGTTATGTTTTCCAATGCCTTCGCCAACGAGGAGATAGATCGCTACACCATTAGAAGTCCAGGTCAAGCAATGTCCTACTTCTACGGTTATATAAAGCTATTAGCGTTGCGGGAGGAGGTAGAGCGAACGTTGGGTAAGAAATTCAATCAGCAGAAGTTTCATGATTTTATCTTGGCTCAAGGGTTGCTGCCGCCAGGGCTCCTACGTCAAGTTGTATTGCAGGAGTTTATTAGCAGCGCGTCAAAAACTTAATTATCTGCCCTAAAAGTTTTGTCCAGTTGCGGCTCTCGTTCCATACCATCTATGCATACTTTGGAAAACTAACCAATATGCCAATTTATCTTTATTGGGGAGAGGATGATTTTGCTATTCAAAAAGCTGCTGCCAGCTTGCGTGATCGCCTCCTTGCTCCAGAGTGGGCTAGCTTTAACTATACTTCCCTGCCCTCAGAGCAACCTGATGCCCTTGTCTCTGCCATGACTCTGCTGATGACCCCTCCATTTGGAGCTGGTCATCGCCTAGTTTGGCTGGTAGATACAAATCTCTGCCAGCAATGTTCTGAAGAAACTTTGACGGAGTTAAAGCGTACCCTACCAGAGATTCCAGAAACCTCCGTTTTCTTGCTCACCAGTCGTAATAAACCGGACGGGCGACTTAAATCTACTCAATTGTTGCAAAAGTATGCCTATATCAGAGAATTTTCTCTCATTCCACCCTGGAAAACAGACCAAATTGTGCAGCAGGTGCAACAGGCTGCACAAGAGTTGGGAGTCAAACTTACCCCTGAGAGTACTCAGCTCTTGGCGGAAGCCGTCGGCAACAATACGCGGCTACTCTACAGTGAATTAGAAAAATTACGCACTTTTGCTCTTGGCAGCAACCAACCTCTAGATATAAACATCGTTGCCGAATTGGTACAAGTTCAGACTCATAACAGTTTGCAACTAGCAGCAGCCATAACAACAGGAAATGCAGCTAGCGCACTGACTAAGGTTGCAGAGCTAGTTGACCGCAATGAGCCAGCTTTAAGGATTGTTGCGACCTTGATTGGACAATTTCGCACTTGGTTATGGGTTAAGTTGATGACAGAGACGACTAAAGGCGATCGCAGTGAGAATGCCATCAAACTCATTGCTCAAGCAGCAGAAATCAGCAACCCCAAGCGTGTTTATTTTCTCCAGCAAGAGGTTAAGCCTTTAGCGCTGCAGCACCTCATCTCAACCTTGCCCCTACTACTTGAACTAGAAGTAGGTCTAAAACAAGGAGCAGAGGAGATATCAACACTACAGACAAAGGTGGTCGAACTGTGCCAAGTTTTTAAATGATCGGTCAATGACAAGAGACCACCGCTTTGTCACTGCAGCTCGCGACTTGACTTCGTCAGTGAGTACCCCATCAGATTTCTCGTGCCTGTGGACGGTGCTGGAACTTCTCAACCCTAAAACAGCTCAAAACAACTAGGTCGCTAATATTAGATGTTTTCTCTTATCCAATCATAAATGAAAGCTTGCCATCTGTTTTCTTGCTGTCGCTTAGATCTAATGCTGTCGCGAACATTGCTTGTGAGTACTGTCACCGTTTTAGCAGTGTTTTGTGGCCTAGTTCCCGATTTTACGAGACACTCAATTTCTGTTGTCTTTAGCTCCATAGCCTATGCTCAAGCTATTAATGACGAAGTCATAGCCGACTATGCCAAGGCTGTCCTAGCAATGGAACCAATTCGTCAACAGGCTAGCAACAAACTTAAGCAAATCCTGGGAGCAGACAATGTCCCTCGATTTTTTGATTGCAGTCCTGATAAAGTCAACGGGCTTTCCAAAGCTGCTAGAGATGTGATGGATGATTACTGTAGTAAGTCTCAGAGTATTGTGACAAGCAATAATCTGAGCTTCAAGCAATTCAACGATATCACCACTGCAATTTCAGGAAATCCTCCGGCCGATCCAGTCTTGAAACAACGGGTTCAACAAGAAGTAGTCCACCTGCAATCTCAGTCTCAGTAAATCGCTCTTAAGTGCAAGCGACAATTTGAAGATTTAGTTAAGTTCCCAGTTATGCTGACATTAACACAACACCATCCAGCAAATCCTGATGTAGTTGTCAATTTTACCCCTGGTTCCTAGAAGCAATCTTTTTCTCCAGCACTGCAATTCGCTCCTTCGTCCCTGGATGGTCACTCAAAAATGCTGGTTGAGAAGGCTCCCTCAGCAATTTTTTCAAAAAGTCAACCAGACCATAAGGGTTATATCCTGCTCGCTCTAGATATTTCTGCCCTTTAGCATCTGCATTAAGTTCATCCTGGCGACTGTTGGGCAGATTTACTGCTAATTGAGTCCCCAATCCCACCAATGTACTATTACTCACACCAGTAGCTGTAGCTATTCCTTGCTCAAGGGCAACTTGCCGCATTCTGTGAATCAAGTCATTATTACAAATGTGACCTATTTCATGCCCCAGAACGCCTGCTAACTCTGATTCGTTATTAACGGCTTTTAGCAGTCCTGTATCAACATAGACGAAACCCCCAGTCGTCGAAAAAGCATTAATCGCAGGATCTTTAACAACATAGAAGTGGAAAGGAAATTTGTGAGCGCAGTCACTGACGCTGGCTACACGTTGACCAACGCGATTAACATAGGCATTCTCTTGGCTGTTTGTATCGAATTTGTACTGCTGATGCAACTGTTGATTAATTTCTTGACCCAATTTGACTTCTTGCTGCGGCGATACATTAGAAAGTTGAATATAGCGATTGCCTTCTATCAGGAGTGGTAAAAAGTTTAAGATACTAGCTGATACAGGAGCCACCCCTAGACCCAAAGCAATCCCTAGACCAATGAAGAAGGACAATAATCGGTGCCAGCGACGATAGTAAAGACGAACCATAGCTAGAGGCTTCTTGAGCTAGTTTAGGAAAATATTGCCACTTCTTTGAATTCTTAGCGAACGATGACTATTGTGCCAATTGTTTGTTGCCATCAACTTGACGTTCAATACCCCTGGTTTAGAAGATGGCTCTAGGCTTACTGATATCAGCGCACCAGCATCATTCCGTTGATTAAAGGTGAGCGTTGTCGGTGTCGGTAAGTTCCGCAGCATTACATGAGACCGACTCTGTAGCGAACGCGGTCTAGTGTTACCAATCACCTGGTACTTAACAGGTCCACCAGTTTGGTTTACAAGATTAACACTTACCTCCCCATTTACAGGTACAACCCTTCCACTAGGAGGTTCTTGCTGTGATGGCAAGGGTGGTTGGCTTCGTTGAGCTAGAGGTGAAAGTCTAATTCTTGATGATTGGGTGAGGTGTTCTTGATGCTGTTGTTCTAATAGCGTCAGAGGTTGAGTAGCTGACGCAGCATGATTATACGGCGGTTCGTTGAAGATACTAGGATAAGGGTTAAGGGGTGAATTAATAGTGTTAGAAGGAGTGTAGAGCGTTTCCTTGAAAGAACTGAGATGGGAATTGACTGATGACATTTGCTTGTCATTCGCCATTCTAGGCATTGCCATTGCAGGCAAAGCAATTAATAAACTTCCAGAAATAGCTCCAGCCGAAATAATTTGTTTCCCGATTTTATTATGCCGTTTTCTCATTTTTCTTCTCCTCAGTAATTATGAAAAATGACTGCAAGCTATGATTGCAAAAGGATTAATAGATTCCGATTCAGCCAGCCATTTATTCTTAGCTAAAGGGTAGCAAGCTTTGAGGATCGATGCTTATTTCTAAAGAAATAATACTGGCTTAAGCCTTAAGAAATGTGGCTTTTTCATACTGGTTTCATGCTTTTCTGATCTCTTTTTCCTACTTACGTGTTAAGGTTAATAGAGTATCGTAGCAAAGACCAAAAGCCTGAAAAAGGTAGAGGTAGTTTCGATCAAATGCAAAATACGGGAGATGAGAGCGTGCCCATTTGTGATATCAATTATGAGGGCGGTCTGTCTCTTTTGTATCTTTTACAGCTGGCTAGTCCTACCCTACCTGTTGGAGCTTATAGCTATTCTGAAGGATTGGAAACGCTGGTTGAGAATGGTGTAATTAAGCATAAGTCAAGTCTGAAACACTGGCTGGAGCAGGAACTATGCTATGGGGCTATTCGGTTAGAAGCAGCGGTAATGCTCCGAGCATACTATTCTGCTCATATGGCGAATGCAGAAGTTTTACGTTATTGGAATCACTGGCTTTCTGCTGCTAAGGAAACAGAAGAGTTACGACTGCAAAGCTGGCAAATGGGTAAATCCCTCATGCAGCTAATGTGCTCTATGCCTCCAATTGACATGCCAGTCCTGTCTCTAGAGTCTCTAGCGCAGACAGTAGGCGACCCATGTAATTTTGCAATCGCTTTTGGCATTGCTGCCGCACATGGGAAGATAGACGCATTTCACTCTCTCCTAGGCTACCTACAAGCTTGGGCAACAAATCTGGTTACATCTGGAGTCAAACTCATTCCCCTCGGTCAAACATCTGGGCAACAGCTTCTACTGGAATTACAATCTCCTCTTGTAATTGCTGCTAGCGAAGTTCTAGCTTTAAGAGACGATGACCTTAAAAGTTGCGGTTGGGGCTTAGCACTCTCTAGTATGACTCATGAAACTCAATATTCCCGCTTATTTAGAAGTTAAACGTAGTAGTACAGGAACCGCAGACAGCAGAAAGTGCCACTATGCCACCTGCTGCGATAACGGCTGTAGCTGTAGACTCTGTACTACCGCTAGAGGAGATCTCTCGCTTTTTAGTCGTAGTTTGTAAGTCCACAATTAGGTGAGAAGATGGATATGCCATAGCTGTAGGGCTAAATAACCGCTGCCAAAGATAAGCTAGAACAGTTATGACCGTTCCTTGAAGCAGATCCAGACGATGCCTTCCGAACAGAAAGTTAATGTCCTCCTAGTTGACGACTATCCAGAAAATCTGCTGGCTTTAGAGGCTACATTATCTAGCCTAGGACAGAATCTAGTCACGGCAAATTCTGGTAAAGAGGCTTTGAGATGTCTGCTTAATCAAGATTTTGCTGTCATTCTGCTCGATGTCCAAATGCCAGGAATGGATGGATTTGAAACAGCAACATTGATTCGTGAACGAGAGAAGTCGCGACACACACCCATCATTTTCCTAACGGCATTTAGCACGAACGAATCATTAGTATTCAAAGGATATGCTTTGGGTGCTGTAGACTACCTACTTAAACCAATTGAGCCAGAGATTTTGAAATCGAAGGTAACTGTATTTGTTGACCTATTTAGGAAGACAGAAGAAGTCAAACGACAAGCAGCTCAACTTGCCACTGCCAATACTGAACTCAGGCGACAGGCGGCGACGTTACGCAAGCAAGCGCAACTACTGGATCTCGCTCATGATGCGATTCTGGTTCGCGATATTGACGGCGAGATTGTGTTTTGGAACAACGGGGCAGAGGAGATGTATGGTTGGACAAGAGCAGAGGTAATGGGAAACAACTCCCATCAGCTCCTACATACACAATTTCCAGAACCCATAGCAAAGGTCGAAACTGAATTGATCTGTACAGGTCGTTGGGAAGGAGAACTTGTTCACACTAAACGGGACGGTACCCAGATTGCAGTGGCTAGCCGTTGGGCTTTGCAGCGAGACGAGAATGGCGAGGCAACCGCAATTCTTGAAATTAGCAGTGATATCACTAATCGCAAGCAGGCTGAGGAAGCACGTAGTCGATTCATCCACGAACAGGTAGCACGACAGGAAGCTGAGACGGCAAACCGGATGAAGGATGAGTTTCTGGCAACACTTTCCCATGAACTGCGGACGCCGCTCAACTCGATGCTAGGCTGGGCTCGACTGCTACGGACAAAAAAGTTTGATGAAAATACCACTGCTAAGGCGCTGGAAACAATTGAACGTAATGCCAAGCTACAGGCACAGTTGATTGAAGATATCTTAGATGTTTCGCGAATCATTCAGGGCAAGCTGCAGCTGAATCTCTGCCCAGTTAACCTAAAACCCGTGATCGAGGCAGCAATAGATACTGTACGTCCAGTTGCAGAGGCTAAGGCGATTCAATTAGTCCTTGAACTTGACTCTTCTATGGGGCTAGTCTCAGGCGATCCAGATCGCTTGCAGCAAGTTGTCTGGAACCTCCTAACTAATGCAATTAAGTTCACACCCCAGGGCGGCAAGGTAGAGGTGCAGCTGCAGCAAATGGATTCCTACGCCCAAATTCGGGTCAGGGATACAGGTATCGGTATTAGTCCAGACTTTCTCCCTCATGTATTTGAGCGCTTTCGTCAAGCTGATAGCACATCAACAAGGTCACATGGTGGATTGGGACTGGGCTTAGCAATCGTTCACCACTTAGTGGAACTGCATAATGGAAAAGTTTATGTAAACAGTGAGGGAGAAGGGCGAGGGGCTACGTTTACTGTAGAGCTGCTGCTCACACAGTGTCGGTTAGAGACAAGTGAGACGGAGCAAGTTAAAGCGAAGCCTAATGGAGCCGGAATTATCCTCCCTTCGATCGAGAGTCTACAAGTGCTGGTGGTCGATGATGATGCTGATACTCGCGACGTTCTCACCGCAGCGCTAGAGCAATGTGGGGCTAAGGTGACGGCCGTATCAACAGTCAGTGAGGCGCTTAAGTTACTCAAGCAATTGAGTTTAGATATATTAATCAGTGATTTGGATCTGCCAGATGAGAATGGATATGACCTGATTCACCAAGTGAAAGCTTTGGAGGCAGAGCGAGGAGAAAAAATTCCAGTGATCGCACTATCAGCATACACCAGCAATGAGGAGCGGCTGAAAGCCCTTTCAGCTGGTTTTCAAATGCATTTGCCTAAACCAGTTGAGCCAAGTGCACTCATTGCAGTCGTTGCCAATTGTACTTCTATCCCTCAATTTCCAACTAATAAATCATGAATTCTTATCTTGCTGCTGCCATCCAAATGACTAGCTTACCTGATCTGAAAAAAAATTTGGCACAGGCTGAAGAACTAATTGAACTAGCGGCGCGGCAGGGTGCTAAATTGGTGGCCTTGCCCGAAAACTTCTCCTTCCTAGGTACGGAGAGCTACAAGGTTGCGCATGCTGCTCTGATCGCCTCTGAAAGTGAGCAATTCCTCAAAACTATGGCTCAGCGCTTTCAGATTGCGGTTTTTGGTGGTGGCTTTCCCGTTCCAGTCGATGCCCACAAAGTTTATAACACTGCTTTACTCATCGACCCCAACGGTCAGGAGGTTTGCCGTTATCAGAAAGTCCATCTATTTGATGTGGACTTGCCCGATGGCAACACTTATAGAGAATCAAGTACAGTGATGGCTGGTACCCAAAAACCTTCAGTTTATGCTGATAAAGATTTGGGAAATTTGGGGCTCTCAGTATGCTACGACATCAGGTTCCCCGAACTTTACCGCCACTTATCGCACATGGGAGCAGAAATCCTACTTGTTCCAGCCGCTTTCACCGCCTACACTGGCAAAGACCACTGGCAAGTTCTACTCCAAGCCAGAGCAATTGAAAACACTTGCTACGTTATTGCCCCAGCTCAAACTGGTCAACATTACGCCCTGCGGCAGTCCCATGGACATGCCACAATCATAGACCCTTGGGGTGTTGTGCTGGCAGATGCGGGTGATATGCCAGGAGTTGCGATCGCAGAAATCGACCCAGCACGCCTAGAACAAATTCGTCGTCAGATGCCCTCCCTGAAACATCGCGTCTTTTTCTAGAAGAGGATCGACTAAGAAAAGCAAAGGGTAGCAAGCATCATCCTTCTGCCCTCTGCCCTCTGCCTTCTTATTAGACCTTCACAGCTGTCTTCTTAGTGACAGCATTCAACTCACCCTTAGCATATTTAGCAGCAAACTCATCCAAGTTAAGCTGCTTAATCTTGCTGCCTTGACTAGCAGAGCCAAACGCTTGATAGCGTTCTGCACAAACCTTCTGCATGTACTTAATTGAAGGCTTGAGGAAGTGACGGGGATCGAACTCCTTCGGGTCTTTAATCAGAGCCTCGCGAACTGCAGCAGTGATTGCCAAACGGTTGTCTGTATCAATATTTACCTTACGAACACCACTCTTGATCCCTTTCTGGATTTCTTCAACTGGCACGCCATAAGTCTCAGGAATTTGACCACCATGCTTGTTAATGATAGCAATTAGGTCTTCTGGGACTGAGGACGAACCATGCATAACTAGGTGAGTGTTTGGCAGGCGGCTGTGAATTTCCTCAATCCGACTGATCGCCAAAATTTCCCCAGTCGGCTTGCGGGTAAACTTGTACGCGCCATGGCTAGTGCCGATAGCAACTGCCAAAGCATCGACCTGAGTTTGCTCCACAAAGTCTACAGCTTGGTCTGGGTCAGTTAACAACTGGTCATGGGTTAAAATCCCTTCTGCTCCGTGACCGTCTTCCTTATCGCCCATACCAGTCTCTAGAGAACCCAAGCAACCGAGTTCACCTTCCACACTCACACCAACGGCGTGAGCTACTTTCACAACTTCGCTTGTCACTGCAACGTTGTACTCATAGCTAGCTGGAGTTTTGGCATCTGCCTCCAAAGAACCATCCATCATGACACTGGTGAACCCATGACGAACAGCAGAGTAGCAGGTAGATGGGCTATTGCCATGATCTTGGTGCATCGCGATGGGAATATGGGGGTAAGTCTCCACCGCTGCCAAAATCAAATGGCGCAGAAAGTTCTCACCAGCATACTTACGTGCACCACGAGAGGCTTGCAAAATCACAGGGCTATCGGTCTCATGGGCAGCCTGCATAATGGCTTGAATCTGCTCCATGTTATTCACGTTATAAGCTGCGATACCGTAACCATTCTCAGCCGCATGATCCAGTAGCAGCCGCATTGGTACGAGCGCCATAGATAGTCCTCCTAATCTGGTTGTTAGCTGATCCTTTAAAGAACAGCTCAATTCTTATGACAATCTTAAGATACTTTTTGACACTCTCACCACTAACACGAGCGGGTATAGTGGGAGATTCTTGTTTCAACGGGTTTATCTAGCCCACGTTGGTACAAACGTACAGCGTACTCCCAACGGATCTGACCCCGACAGATTCCCCTTCACAAGCAACTGTTTAACGTCCACTGGCTGCCCGACAGCAGACATCAAAATGCTTATTCATATGTATCGTCATCTCATTCACAACGTTCGACCCCCCGGTTTTCCGGTATTTTACTTTGGTGATGCGAGTTGTCTGGCGAGAACACCAATCTTGCTCCCTAGGCGCATCTGGGCGCATGGCTCTTGTATTATATCATACCAAGAAACGGGTCGCTTACGCTCGATTTGTTGGCTGGTCGCGATTCATGAGGGCGGTGCGTTCCTGCGCCTTGCGTCGGAAAGCAACTGCCCGTCTCCTGTTAACCTTCGGTGTAACGGGAGTCCTCTCGCTCCATTTAAGATAGCTCACCGGAAATTGGATCTGGGAATTCGACATTATCTTTAGGTTTTGTCGAACTCCCTGCCTCTTTTAACCCTGCTGCCTAGCGCTCAGCTCTGGTGCTTGAAATGACACCGTTGGTACCTGCCGCCGACTAGCCAACGCTGGTACTGAGTCCCGTAGCCGTGCTGTCAGCTGTAAGGTTGTAGAGTCATAAACCTGAGTCAACAGCTTGGGATACAAACCTATCCCGATGATTGGCACCAATAGACAGGCAATGATAAACACCTCTCGCGGTTCTGCATCTACTAGGGCTTCATGGGAAGTTAACTGTTTGTTCTCTGCCCCGTAGAAAATTTCTCGCAGCATCGACAGCAGATAGATTGGCGTTAGAATTACCCCAACTGCCATCAAGAGAACCACAATTAACTTGAAGGTAGGATTGTAAGCATCACTATTGGAAAAGCCGACAAACACCATTAACTCTGCCACAAACCCACTCATTCCTGGCAATGCCAAAGATGCGAGCGAACAGGTGGTAAACATGGCAAAGATTTTACCCATCTTCTGCCCGACTCCTCCCATTTCATCTAGCATTAGGGTATGAGTGCGGTCATATGTGGCTCCCACTAAGAAAAATAAACTCGCCCCAATCAACCCATGGGAAACCATTTGCAGAACTGCACCACTCAAACCCAAATCAGTGAATGAAGCAATACCAATCAGCACAAACCCCATGTGGGAAATTGAGGAGTATGCTATCTTCCGCTTCAGGTTACGCTGGGCGAACGAGGTGAGAGCAGCGTAGATGATATTAACAATTCCCAAAATTACCAACACTGGTGCAAAGTAAGCATGGGCATCTGGCAACATTCCCGCATTCATCCGAATCAAAGCATACCCACCCATTTTCAGCAGAATTCCTGCCAGCAGCATATGGACTGGGGCTGTTGCCTCGCCGTGGGCATCTGGTAACCAGGTATGCAAGGGAAAAATTGGGAGCTTGACACCGTAGGAAATTAAGAAACCAGCATAAACCCACAGTTGGAAATTGAGGGCGTAATCTTTATCAGCGATCGCCCGCATATCAAATGTTACTGTATCCCCATAGAACGCCATCATTAGAGCCGCCACTAGAATAAATAGCGACCCTCCAGCGGTGTAGAGAATGAACTTTGTCGCTGCATACTGCCGCTTTTTACCTCCCCAAATTGAGAGGAGAAAGTACACTGGCACAAGTTCTAGCTCCCATGCCAGGAAGAACACCAGCATATCCTGGACAGCAAATACCGCAATCTGACCGCCGTACATTGCCAACATCAAGAAGTAGAACAGCTTTGGCTTCAGTGTCACAGGCCATGCCGCTAAAATCGCTAGCGTCGTGATAAATCCAGTCAGAATAATCAGAGGCATGGATACGCCATCTGCTCCTACCGACCATTTCAGATCGAGCTGAGGAATCCAGGAGTAGCTCTCTACCAGTTGCAGCCCTGACTGATCGAAGTCGTACTGAGTGTAAAAAGCATAAACAATCAATGCAAAATCAATTAGCCCGACAGCTAGGGCATACCAGCGCACTGTCCTGCCATCTTTATCAGGAAAGAACGGCAACGGAATCAACAGCGCTGCCACAATAGGAAACAGGATAATCGTAGTGAGCCAAGGAAAATTTGCCATATTTAGGTAACCCCAAAAACAATCACCAAGGCCAGTACTGCACCAAACACAATCAAGGCATAGAACTGTGCACGACCATTTTCTATGTACTTCAGCCCTTCGCCACTCACCAAGGTAAAAAAGCCTGTCAGATTGACTGCGCCATCAACCACCCGAAAGTCAACTTCCATGACTTGTCTAGCTAGACGACGGATTCCTAGGACAAAAACCTGATGGTAAATCTCGTCAAAGTACCACTTATGCAGTGAGAGCTGATATAGAGGCTCAATCTTCGCCGCAATCGCTGCTGGATTGATTGTGTGACCCAAGTACATGAGTGATGCCAGGGTAATTCCAATCAGCGCAATTCCTACGGAACTCCCCCCCATAATCAAAAATTCTTTCAAGTCGAAGGATTCGGCTTGCGACGCCAATTCCATGACTGTCTCACCGGGAGGATAGATGAACGCTTCAAAGTAGTTGGCAAACGGCGTCCCGACAAAACCAATCAGGACCGAAGGTATTGCTAGCAACACCAAAGGCAGAGTCATTGTCCAAGGCGACTCGTGGGGATGCTCACTGTGACCGTGGGTTTTATGGGCAGTAGCTGCTAGTTCTCTTTTATCCATTGCCCCAGGACCAAAAGCTGTAGCGGGTTCAAGCTCTTCAGTCAAACCATGAGCTGCTGCCTTGAGCTGATGCCGGATAGATATCTCATTCCCTCGGAATTTGCCTTCAAAAGTCAAGAAGTACATTCGGAACATGTAAAAAGCTGTAATTCCTGCTGTGAGCCAGCCCACTCCCCAGAGTACCGGGTTAACAGCAAACGTACTTCCCAAAATTTCATCTTTTGACCAAAAGCCTGCAAAGGGTGGGATGCCACTGATAGCAAGAGTTCCAATTAAGAAAGTTATTGCCGTCGCTGGCATATACTTGCGCAGCCCCCCCATCAGCTGCATATTCTGAGCTAAGGCTGGGTCATGACCAACAACTGATTCCATCCCATGAATGACAGAACCGGAGCAGAGGAACAGCATTGCCTTAAAGTAGGCGTGGGTCATGAGGTGAAATAACCCTGCCGTGTAGGCACCCACTCCCATGGCCATCACCATATAGCCCAGCTGAGAAATTGTAGAGTAAGCCAAACCCTTTTTAATGTCATTTTGGGTAATGGCAATAGTTGCGCCTAAGAAGGCTGTGAATGCCCCAGTAAAGGCAATGACATTCATAGCCGCTGGTACGTCTTCAAAGACTGGGTACATTCGTGCAATTAGGAAGACTCCCGCTGCCACCATCGTTGCAGCGTGGATCAGCGCCGAGATGGGGGTCGGACCCTCCATTGCATCGGGTAGCCAGACATGTAGAGGAAATTGTGCTGACTTGGCTACAGGACCTAAAAACACCAGTACTGCAAACAGGACAGCGAAACCACTTGCTAGAGCGCCAGATTGGACCAAAGATTGTAGGCGATCGCCTATAACTTCAAACTCAAAGCTCCCTGTTGCCCAATAGAGTCCGAGGATACCCAGTAATAGCCCAAAGTCTCCTACCCGGTTGACCACAAAAGCCTTCTGAGCGGCATCCGCCGCTGCCTTCCGGTCGTACCAAAAACCTACTAGCAGGTACGAGCACATCCCCACTAGCTCCCAGAAAATATAGATCTGCACCAAATTTGGGCTGACGACTAGTCCTAGCATCGAGGAGCTGAACAAGCTCAGATAGGCATAGAAGCGCACGTATCCAGGGTCGTGAGCCATGTAGCCGTCTGTGTATACCATAACCAACAAAGCAACAGTGGTTACGATTGCCAGCATCAGAGCTGTCAAATGGTCAATGGTATAGCCCATACTTAGGTGAAAATTTCCTGCCGCTGCCCATTCTAGGGTACGGGTATAGGGCGCGTGTCCTTGAATTTGGCTCCAGAGCAAGGCTAAAGACAGACCCATTGATATTCCTAAGAGGGAGATGATCAGCACTGCGTTGAGTGAGCGCAGATGATTTGTCGCCCGATTCAATGAGATCAATCCCAGACCAACTAGCATCGCCCCGACCAGAGGTAATACCGGGATTAGCCAGGCATACTGGTAGATTGCTTCCATCACTGCCGCCTACTTTTAGAATTCTTCACGTGTCTAAACTGTTAACAATTGTGACACAGACTTTTTCCCATAAACTACCCCACCAAGTAGATCTGGGTGGGGTAAGTAAACATCTGTTAACAGTATTTTACGCGTGAGGTCTTTGATTAGGCAGAGCGACACTCCCACTCTGCTGTTCTAGATGGGCTCAAATGAGAGCCTGCATAGACTTTTCGACCGCCTGAATACTTGATTCTAATTTCCTCCAGCGCCTGCCGCAGGTCATCCGATCTCAAAAAGTACTCAAACCGTTGCCGAACTTCACCTTTTTCTACCAGGATCAACGTAGGTAGGGTTGTAAGTCGATAAGTGTTAGCGAGTTTGAAATTGTCATCGGCATTAACGTTGACTAATTTTACCCCGTTGCCACAGCTAGCTTGAAATTGGATCAGTAGGGGCTGAATTATACGACACAGCCCGCACCACGGGGCACCAAAATTCACGAGAACTGGAATAGGGGACTCCAAAACCTCTTGTGTAAATGTTCGCTCGTTAACCGACAATACCATGATCCCCCTGCACTTTAATCACCTTTTTTATCAATTTTGAACTATCCTATACCGAGTCGGGATCGCATTTTAGCTTTCGATTATCAACAGATTATCAATCCTGAATCAATCCTCTGTCAATGGGGAAATTCCCTACCTTCCTTTACCAACTAAGTTGACTTGTCAACTGAATCAGCAGAGGATGGGACCACCACAGCAGGAGGACAAAAGTAGCAACACCCAGGTAAGCAGGGCGAAGAAATTCTTGCCACACGAAGGATTGCTGTCCCTGGTAAATAGCGAGAAAGGGAATGGCGGAGGTGCGCTGTTTGAGACTTACGAATGCTTGTCCATAGCGTGCCTGTAGCCTGCGATCCCCGTGCCAGACCCCAAACAGATGGTGCAGTATCAATCCAACTGAAGTCATGCAGGTGAAAGTGGTACCAAGCCAAAGGGTATGAGCTATGCACCAAATCACCTGTCCCACCATCTGAGGATGGCGGGTTACACGAATAATCCCAGTTTCATAAAGGTGAACCTGGGGTTTTTGAATGGCAGCAATCTCTAGCAGATTAAATGTAGCTGGATACAGAAATAAAAAGGAGACTGCTGATAGTATCCACACCAGAGGCTGTATTCCGGGAACGCTTTGCATCTGCCATAGCCTATAGCCATCGTAACGATGGTTGAAGAAATAGACGATCATCACAACAGCTTGTGACAAGCTGGCAGAGGCAAATAAGATGCGGTATAGACGCGGACCAATCCGTTTCTCCGCCCAAGGGCGTAGTGCCGCAAGCCCACTGTGGGTCAGCGCGAACCCTAACAACAGCCCCATCATAATGAAGTGGCTAGGTGTTAACCAATTCGTAAACTCCATGTTCAATGCAGGAAGTCAAGTTCAGTACAACCAGTAACACAAATTGATCAAAAGAAGAATTTAGACAGAATGTTGTGTTAGTGTCAATCTCTAGAGCAGCCAACTACCCAAAGCCCAGCAGCATCAGCTTAGTGAGAATGCTGGTTGCCTCAATCGCTCCTTCTTTGTAAGCTTAGCCGTATGTCTGACCTTCCTTTCACTTTAGATCAGTTACGCATTCTCAAGGCGATCGCTGCCGAAGGGAGCTTTAAGCGTGCAGCCGACAGTCTCTACGTTTCCCAACCAGCAGTGAGCCTACAAGTGCAGAACTTAGAGCGACAGTTGGATGTACCGTTATTTGACCGAGGAGGACGAAGGGCACAATTGACGGAAGCAGGTTACCTTTTGCTTAGCTATGGTGAAAAAATCCTCACTCTCTGTCAAGAAACCTGTCGTGCTATCGAAGATTTGCAAAATCTCCAAGGCGGTACCCTGATTGTTGGTGCTTCCCAAACAACAGGCACGTATCTCCTGCCCCGGATGATTGGCATATTCCGGCAACAGTATCCAGATGTGGCAGTCCAATTGCACGTTCACTCTACGCGCCGAACTGCTTGGAGTGTGGCAAATGGTCAGGTAGACTTGGCGATTATTGGAGGTGAGGTGCCAAGCGAACTTCAAGATTCACTAGAAATTCTTCCCTATGCTGAAGATGAACTGGCGCTAATTCTACCGATTTTTCATCCATTGGCTAAACTGCAAACCATCCAAAAAGATGATCTCTACAAACTCCAGTTCATTACCCTCGATTCCCAATCCACAATTCGCAAAGTGATCGATCAAGTCTTAACTCGCTGTGGTCTCGATACACGTCGCTTTAAGGTTGAGATGGAACTCAACTCTATAGAAGCGATTAAAAACGCGGTGCAAGCAGGATTAGGGGCTGCCTTTGTCTCAACCAGTGCGATCGCTAAAGAGTTACAGACGGGAATGCTTCACTGTGCTGTGATTGAAGGAGTTGTTGTTAAGCGGACTCTATCTGTCATTTTTAACCCCAATCGCTATCGCTCCAAGGCCGCTGAAGCCTTCAGCCGAGAAATTCTGCCTCAGTTTGCTAGACCAGGATGGAGTAGAGATATATTGGAGGCATCATCAACTGTAGCCGAGACAGCCGAGACAATGGACGCGGCATTGCCGCATTCAGCAGGAAGTTAATCAACAGGGTGTAGGGAAATGGAAGTTTACTGCACTCGTCCCAGTTGCCCCCGTCCTCAGAATTATTTTACTGACATGGACGATAGCGCCATACTAAAGACAGTCCAACAGAAGTACTGTACTACCTGTGGGATGCCCCTGATTTTAGTAGGACGCTATATTCCCTTAAACTTGTTAGGTCGAGGGGGATTTGGTGCAGCATTCTTAGCCTATGACCGCTATACCCCCAAATTCCGTCGCTGCGTAGTTAAGCAGTTTAAGCCTGCTGGCGACTTGACCCCAGAGCAGTTGCAAACTGCGCAGAATTTATTTGAACGGGAAGCAGAAGCTTTAGAGACTTTAGGGAGACGCAACGAACAAATTCCCGAATTATTTGCCTTCTTTGAGGTGACTGTTCCCTCTCCTTTTTCCTCACACCCGGAAAAGTTTTTTTATCTAGTGCAAGAGTTTATCGATGGGCAAAACTTAGAGGAAGAGTTGAAGCAAAAAGGCAAATTCTCTGAAACAGAAGTAATGGAAGTCTTACAGGCTATCCTACCAGTACTAAAGTTTGTTCACGAGCAGGGCTCTATTCATCGGGACATTAAGCCCTCCAACATTATGCGCAATGCTCGCAGTCGTCAACTTTACCTATTAGATTTTGGTGCAGTCAAGCAATTGGCAAAAGTAGCTGGCACAGCATCTCAGCGTTCAACTGGAATTTTTTCTATTGGGTTTGCCCCACCAGAACAAATGGCAGGGGGAGAAATTTACCCATCAACAGACTTATATGCCTTGGCTGTAACTTGTTTAACACTGCTAACTGGCAAAGAGCCAAATGAATTATACGATGCCTACAAGAATGAGTGGAACTGGCGGTCTTATACTCAGGTGCACGATCGTCTAGCCAATATTCTAGACCGGATGCTATCGCCCGCACCGAATCAACGCTTTCAGTCAGCACAGGAGGTTTTATCTGCTCTAAGCTCACCAACCCTGCCAACCTCAGTAAGTCCCCCACCAGCTCCACCAGTTAGAACCAGGTTGAGCCCAGCACGTCCTCAGCCACCTGTACTCGTTTTAGCCCTCTTGATTGTTGCCATAGGTTTGCTAGGAGGCGGTATCTGGTGGTTCATTCACAGGGGTATTGGGGGGCATTTTGGTATCAATACAACGTCTGCATCACCTGACACTGAAGCGAACAAAGGGTCAATTACACCTGCACCTCTGCCTTCTAGCAGCGCCAAAACTTTTGCTGCAGTAAAAAATGTCCCTAGTGGACTATTTAGTGAAGGTGGAAGTACAACTTGGGCACCTATCCGACAAACAGCTGACCCAGTTATTCAAACCGTCTGGCCACAGTTTCAGCTGCGCTATACACAACCAATTAATGAGGCACCTGGCTCTGGCACTGGGATAAAAATGCTGTTAAATGACCAATTGACTTTTTCTCAATCCTCTCGCCCGATTCAAAACCAGGAATACCAGCAAGCTCAGGCTAGGGGTTTCGCTCTTCAAGAAATTCCAGTGGCAATTGATGGGATTGCAGTTGTCATCAACCCTAACCTCAAAATTCCTGGTCTAACCGTCGCCCAGCTAAAGGGTATCTACAGTGGACGATTGGTCAACTGGGATCAGGTTGGCGGTCCGAATTTGCCTATTACACCTTACTCTCGTCGCCTAGCAGACAGCGGTACAGTTGAATTTTTCGTTGATAACGTTTTGGGTGGTCAGAACTTCAGTAAAAATGTCAAGTTCATTACTACAACGACTCAAGCGCTAAGAGCAGTAGCAAACAACTTAGGGTATATTTACTACGCGTCTGCACCAGAAATCGTTGGTCAGTGTAGCGTTAGACCCCTGCCACTGGGCAGTAGATCTGATGCACTGGTTCCACCATACCGCGAACCTTTTATTCCTCTTTCCCAATGCCCTAGCCAGCGTAACCAGCTAAACGAAGTTGCTTTTAAAAATGGTCAGTACCCAATTACTCGTCAGCTGTTTGTAATTGTCAAACAAAACGGTGAGATTGCTCAGCGAGCAGGCGAAGCTTATGCTAACCTACTGCTGACCAATCAGGGGCAGGAATTGATTCGACAAGCTGGATTTGTCAGAATCCGCTAGTTCAACCGCTACTCTTGGTAATAGAGTCAGCTGGCAGGCAGATGAGGTTATCTGATTGGGTAATGAGTAAGCCGCGTTGACGAAGTTTACCCATAAGACGAGTTACAGTGACTCGCGTTGAGCCAATAGCGCTACCAATTTGGGCATGAGTGAGAGGGAAGGGTAGACAGTAACCCCGCAACACATCAGGATCTGTGTCACTCATAGAGGGTTCTCCATACTCTTCAATTAGCAAGGTCAGAAACCCTAAGAGCCGATCAATTGTTCGCCTCTGCCCTAGTGCGCTCAGCCATAAAAGCTTACGCTGGTGCTGGTAGCGGAACGCCTCCATGACCTCGCGCCGGAAATGAGGCCAGTTGTCTAAATCGTGCCAGTACATCCACACAACAGCAGTTTGGTCAACATGGGCATAGCTTTGAAGTGTAAAGGGTGATTGAGCAACAATCTCAAAGGGCTGTCCTGCTCCCACGAAACCTAAAAAAGCTTCTTCTGGAGTTCTGTTAATCCTTCGAGACGTTAACTGACTTGCTGTGCTAACTTGGGCAACACCTACAAGTCGGACGGCACCCCGTTGCACTAGATATAGTAGCCCAGGTCGGGCAGGAATGCGCTCATCTTTGCTAAAGGTACGAAATCGGTAATGCTCTTGAGACCAGTCAAGAATACGTTGCCAAGTCAGGAAAGGTCGTGATGGCTCTGAAATTGATGGAGAATGCATAGTCGAAGCGGGTTGTCTATGAATATGGAAGTCGGAAGAGACTTGTGGGTGTCCATGTGGCAGCAGGCTAGGCTTCACTCCTCAAGCTTGAACACAAAGTTAGCTTCACTCTGAACTTGCTTTTACTGTACATCATAGTAACAAAGTTTACTTCACATTTACTAAATTTTGTATAGTTTTCATGTTCATCAGTGCTACTAGTACTTATGCCAAAAGGTAGATGTAACTAATTAACTCATGCTACAGGATTAAAGTTTGTCTCAGGGTTTACTACTAAGTGAAGGCTATCATCTGCCACAGGCACTAGACTTTTGCATAACCTCGATCCCTCACCTCCCCAAGACATAAATTTTTGTTAAAAAAATCTGAAAACCATTCGACTTCAGTTAAGATGAAGGTCGTGTGAGGAGCGAACCAGTCAGGGTACCGAGACGAAACACGGTCAGTCGTCGGTACCCTTTCTGACCTCAAGTTCGCAGCACAAACTCTTCAATTGCAGCCGCTGCACCATCTTGTTCTACGGTGGGAGCCACCCACTGTGCAACAGCCTTAACCTCTATTGGCGCATTGCCCATTGCGACACCAATACCAGCATATTCAAGCATTTCGACATCATTAAAGTTATCACCAATTGTCATGACATTGGCGGCTTGCAGACCCAAAAGCTCCTCGGCCAAGTAACGAACTCCCGTTCCCTTATTAACAAAGGGGTTAGTAGCTTCAAAAAAGGTAGCAACAGATTTAGTGAGGTACAGCTCTGCCGGAGTATACTGTCGCCGTAACGTTCCCAGCAACTGGTCAATAACATTTGTGTCATCGCTCAATGCTAAAACTTTTGTCGGTTCATTTTGCAAGACTTGGCGCAAGTCACCTACGGCAATGGGTTTGATGCCAGAACGTTCTGCATAAATCTGGGTTTCTTTTGTTAATTCCCTAACATACAACCGATCGTTGATGTAGAAGTGGACAGAAAGCACAGTTCGCAGTTGCGGTTGCTCGAAGTAATCTAGCAACTGCTCTGCTGTTTGCCTAGCAACAGGCCAGTGGCGATGAAGCTGTTGAGTAGCAGGGTCTTGAATCCAAGCACCTTGATATGCTACAAGCGGGAGAGTGGAGCCCGATTCTTGATGAAAGCGTAAGGCTGAGCAGTACATGCGACCAGTTGCAATCGCGACCTGAACGCCTCGCTCTTGGCAAGAGCGGATGGCACGGCGTACAGGTTGCCGAATCTCATTAGACTCTCCAGCGATTGTGCCATCAATATCCAGTACAAGCAATTGAATCTCGGTCGATTTTGCATCCACAATTTGTTTCCCATCCTCGCGAGCTGCAGAGCCTTGCTGCATAATTCCTTCCTGGTTTGATGTCTTCAGTAAGAGAGTAGCAATAACTTCAGCTCAAATCGATAAGCTAAGTCGAGAACTCTGCTGAGTTTTACTCACCTCAATCCGAGCTTGGAAAGCTTCTTTCAGATGGGGCATATGAGTTACAGCCAGGATGCAAGCAAAGTCAGAGGAGATCGCATTAATAGCAGCTACTAATCGTTCGCAGCCTTCTCGATCTTGCGTCCCAAACCCTTCATCAACAATAAGCAGTTGTAAGGCTGCCCCAGCTCGCTGAGCCAGTAGTCTAGCCAAAGCGAGACGAATTGCAAAATTAATCCGAAAAGCTTCCCCGCCAGAATATGTTTCATAAGGTCGAGTGCCACGGGCATCAGCAATCAAAATATCTAATGTATCAATCAGTTTTGATAGTCTCTTAGCTGATGCTCGACCGCTACGCCCAGCTTTTTGGGTCACGAATTGAACGTGAAGCTGGTTGGCACTCAGCCGGGAAAGAAGTTGATTCGTTTCTGCTTCCAGCTGAGGCAACACGTTCTCAATCATCAGTGCCTGAATACCATTTTTGCCAAAAGCCATGGCCAATTCCTGATAGACTCGATTTTGTCGCCGGACGATTACTAGTTGTTGCTGCTGCTGCTCAAACTGAGCTTGGAGCGCTGCTAGCTGAGTTAGCATCTGCTGGAGACGACCCAGTTGACCTAACTGCTCATCTAGTTGCTGCCGTCGTTCCTGTAGCTGCTGTTCTATAACTTGGATTTGGGCAGCCATATCTGGCATCTCTTCGAGCTGGTGAGTCAGGGTAGAGATTTGTTCTTTGAGCCTTTGCTTTTCCGCTGCTCTTGCTTGCAAAAGCTGAGTTAGCTCTTTTGATCTCTTTTGGACAAGGGGATACTGCGCAAAAGCTGAACAGAGCTGTTGATAGCGTAGTTGCCAAGACTGGCTATCACGCAAGGCAACGCGTATAGCATTATGCTCCTCTGGAACATAGTTGATTTCAGCGATGTAGCGATCGAGAGCCCCGATCTGTTTGCAACAATCTGATTCTGATTGTTGCTGCTCGATTTTTGCTGTTAATTCGGCAACCTGTGCTAATAGTTCTGGTTGTTGTGCCGCGATTTGTGCCTGTCGCCGTTGGGCGTCTTTAATTTGCCCCTGCCGGATCTCAGCCCAACGCCATCTCTCAACCTCACCCCGAGCTAAAGCATGGTCTTGTTCGTCGTAGCTTAGTTGTACCAGTTGCGAGTCTAATTGTCGCAGCTCTGCTTGCTCACTGGCAGCATACTCACCCAACTGCAGAACTTTCTCCAGCTGTTGCTTTTCAGCAAGGATCTGTTGCAATCGCTCCTGAGCATCATCTGTAGCTGCTAGCTGAGCTGCCAACTGCCCTCGGTGTTCTCGCAAGGTGTCGTATTTTGCTAATTCTTGTGATAATTCTCGATACTCTTGCCGCAGTACCTGTATTTCCCGCTCCGAAACTGCCAGTTGCTCTCGCACAACCCAAAATTGCTCTGCTGTTTCTTGTTGCTGAGCTTGAGTTTTCTCCACCACTCGTGTCCAGTGATGTTCATCCAAGAGGCGCTCACACAACGGACAGGGCGCATTGGGAGAGCCAAGCAGCTGCATTTTTTGCTCCAATTCTCCCATCTGTTTCTCATAGTCACGTTGGTGAGCTTGCAGGCGTTCCATAAAGTGACGTCGTTCCTGTCCTTTTTCCCGCACCCGTTCGAGGTAAACACGTTTTTTCTCCAATTGCTCGATTCGCGTTGCGACTTCCAGTACAGCTTGCTGCAATTTGGGCTGGAGCTGCTGCTGGCTACTCAACTGACTTAGAGAGGCTTGGAGTTCTTCTAAACGAGCCTGTAAGCGAACCTGCACCCGTTCTACCTGGCTTTGTAGTGCGAGGCGTTGTTGCCGCATTGGTGCAACTTGGAGCTGTAGGCGATCCATTTCAGCTAGACGGGTACGGGCTAGTGCGAGTTGTGCTAATCCCGCCTCTATTTCAGCCGATTTATTCAGCGTTTGCTGCACCTCTTGTTCCTGTTGCTTTAATGCTTCTAACTTACCTTCAGTATGCTGTAGCTGGCGCTGAAGCTCATAAGATTGCGTTAACAACTGCTGTTGTAAGTGCTGTCGCTGTTGTTGAGCTGTTGAAGATTTTTGCAATTTTTCTGCAAACGCTTCTTCCTGAGTTTGTAGAGTTTGGTAATGGGCATATCCAACAGCAATCTCTGGTTCCTCTGCTAAAAGTGCTGCTAGTTCCTGTTCTTGCTGTTCGCTTGCAGCTAATTCTCGCTGCAAGCGGTCATAATCTTGTGTGAGATTTTGATACTGTTGTTCAATAAAAGTCAGTTGTTGAGTCCAGGCTTGCCGCTGGTTGGATAAGACTTGAAGATTTTGGAATTTTTCTTGATCGTTAGCTTGGGCTTGTTGCAATTGGTGGTACTGGGTTTCTAACTCAGCTAACTGCGCTTGCGTTGTTTCCCATTGCTGCAACTGAGTTTGCATTGACTGCAAATTCCGCTCCAATTGCTCGGTTTGACCCTTAAACTGCCGCGATAAGTCCTTTGCCCGCTCTTCAAGTTCATCGTATTGGTTCAGCTTAAGCAACTGGACTAGAATTTCTTTGCGCTCTTTAGGACCTTTAAGCATGAACTCATCGGCTCGACCCTGACGTAGGTATGCAGAATTAATGAAGGTATCATAATCAAGCTTGATGTGTTCTAAAATCAGTTGCTGTGTTGAGCGGACTCCACGTTCTGTTAATGACCGAAAGCCAGTAGGTGTTGCAACTTGAAACTCCAGCGAGCTGCTCTGTCCTCGTTGACGAGTACGAATGACCCGATAGTTATGCTGGTTGCTGGTAAAAGTGAAATCAACTCTTGATTCTTGAGCACCTGTATGGATCACGTCATCTTCTGAAGCAGCACGGCTTTCACCCCAGACTGCCCATGTAATCGCTTCAAGGAGAGAAGATTTCCCAGCGCCATTGGAGCCACAGATACAGGCAGTGTGCAACCCGCTAAAGTCTAGAGTTGCATCGCGGTAGCTGAGAAAGTTTTTGAGAGTGAGACGCAGAGGAATCATTTAGGCGAATATGCCATTCACTGGTAATCTAGAAATAACAGTACAATTGAACCATTGCCTAGTATATCGGCTAGCTTTTATTTTTATTTCTCGAATTTTATTTTCTCTTTTTATCTCTAGTCCAAGTCTCACTAGTCACAAGGAGCGAATTTATACCAATTTTCTGATGCCGAATCCTGGGACATTACCAGTATTGGTATGCAGGAACCTTGTAGTGTATTCAAGGTCTACATAGGTAGCAGTTAAAACTCAGAATTACTGGAGAACACTTGAAAATGGCTAATTTCAATCCCTTGCATACTGGAGCAGCTGCCTTCATGGCATTAGCAATTGGCGCAGGTGCAACTGCACCCATTATCCAACCCGCTCCGGTTCTAGCGCAACAGCCATATCGGCTTGAGGTCAGCGTTCCAGCTGGTACTCAGATTCCAGTTAGGTACGATAAGCAAAAAATTGTTGTCTCTCCTACCGAAACTGTACCAGTAACCCTCACGGTGGCAAGTGATGTTAAAAACGACAATGGTCGTGTCGTTATCCCGGCTGGAAGTAAGATCCAGGGTAAAATCGTTCCTTATGACCAGGGTAGTCGTTTCGAGGCAGAATATCTGCAATTTCCTGATTCTAGTTATAAGCAGGACATTAATGCAGTTTCCCGAGTCGTTAACAGGCGAGAGACAATTACTCGGGGTGCTGATGCCAAGAGTATTTTGACAGGTGCAGCAGCTGGTGGAGGAGCGGCAACAATTCTCACAGCTATCACTGGTGGCGGCTTTAAACTAGCACCACTGTTAGGTGGTGCAGCAGCAGGCGCTGGTGGTGGGGCGCTACTTGGTCGCCATAAAGCCGACGTGAATGTCATCTATCCCGATAGAGACTTGACTCTAAGACTGCAATCTAATTGGCACCCCAACAGACGCTCTTACTAGAGGCAAAAAGAGAAGATGGGGAGGTGAGGACGCCAGTTCTTTCGCCCTTCGGGTTCGCAGTCGCTCCTGGGGGACTCGGGGTCCCCACGAAGTGGGGATTGGGGGAGAACCCCCGCCTTTTGCGCGCTGACTCACCGGGGGACCCGGACGGCGGACAGGGTAGCGAGGACGCCTCGCCACAACCGCCTCCTCTGAAGACTGGCTCGAGATAGGGAGAGAAAGACATCAGATACCTCTGCCTATCCCACCTCTACCCCAACCCACGATCGATTTGCTGTACTTCCCGATCTGATAGTCTGACTTCAACGCTCCTGACAGAGTCCTCAACGCTTGTAGTCTTACTAGCACCAGGAATTGGCACAATGCAAGTCGACTTAGCCCGTAGCCACGCCAACACCACAGAGTAGACCGATACGCTCTTTTCTGCTGCTAGCTCTGCTAGTACAGGAATCTCTGTCAGACTACTGGCGCGACGGCTACCACCCAATGGGCTCCAAGGCAGGAACGTCAAACCTTCTTGCTCGCAGTACTCTAGGACTCCATCAAACTCTGGCTGGCAATGCCACGGGTTGTACTGATTTTGGACAGAGACAACTTCAACCACATCGCGAGCACGTTTAATCTGCTCAACTGAAAAGTTGGAAACCCCAACAAACCGAATTAGCTCAGCTGCCACAGCTTCTTTAGCAGGTGTGAGTGATTCCTCAATTGTGTAGTTCGAGTCAGGTGCATGGTACTGCCAAACATCAATTGGCTTCTTACCACCTAAAGACTCAAAGCTAGTTCGAATCGTCTGCCGCAGATGATCGGGGTTGCCGTTACGCGTCCAGTTGCCGTGATACCGCATCAGTCCACCCTTAGTCGCCACGGTGATGTGGCTGATGTCACCGTTATACTGCTGGAGTGCCTTGTGAATCAGCTGCTCGTTGTGATGCTTGTCTGGCTCATCTCTGCAATAAGAGTCAGCTGTATCAATCAGTGTAATCCCTAGTTCGATGGCACGATGAATCACCTCTATCGCTTGCGACTCTGGTGGTCTACCACTTAAGGAGAGCGGCATGGCTCCTAGCCCAATAGCGCTGATGGTGACATCAGTTTTTCCTAGAGGTTTCGTTTCCATTTATTGTTCTTAGGCTTTTTGCTTGCCTTTCCTTCATCTCAAAAACCTAGCCGCAAGTCCTCTATCTTCAGGCAAGTCTCAACTTTTGGCAAGTCGCAGTCTAGCTAAACTCGTTCCAGGATAATAGGCTCCTAATATGTGTAGATAGTCATAGCCTTGCTGAGCTAATTGCATAGCTCCTGTTTGGCTCATCCCCAAACCACCATGAGCCTTAATGACGATCTCGTCGGTGTCAGCATATAGAGACTCAACCACACCGCCACGATAACTGAGAAATTGACCCAGGGTTTGATTGACTGCTTGATGGGTACTAGCAGCTTCTCCATCCAAACCTTTATAAACCTGCCAAGCCTCGTCATTTCCCATTTGGTAAAAGGAGTTAGCTGGCTGGATATAATGAGCTAAGGCATAAGACCGAGCGGCGATCGCTTGCGCTTTCAGAGCTTCTAGGGGCCAGTTAGAGGGCATTTCACTGCCAACAACACTGTATAGATACTCATCTAGGTCCACATGGTTAACAGCCAAAAGTGAAGCTCCCTGGAGAATCAACTGGACTTGACCTCGGTACCAGTGTTGACCTACATAGACAAATCCCCCAGGGCTGGCTTTCACCCAAACTGAGGTAGGAACTGACCATGTTCCAGTACTGTTGCCTGTGAAGTCGATCTTTTGTCCGGCTGGGACAGCAGAAAATCCTTGCTCTGAAGGCAGCTTTCTTAAAGTGTGTCCCGTTTCATCCAAGATTTTTCCCGGAGTCGAGGTGGCTATCAGTAGATCGCTAGCGTTTTTGGCGATCGCAATTCTCATCTTCAGTTCAGGAGCCGTTTTGGGAGACGGTGCTTTCGCTTGATTACGGTGGGGGAGTGCTGTGTTCTGGGGCTTTTGTTGCTCAACCTTCTTGGATGCCAATAGAAGTTGATGCATCAGTTGGCGGTGCCAGTTATTATCAGCTGCGTCACTGAGCTTTTGTGGTTTAGATGGAATTTTAGCTGGTGATGGAGTGACAGCTTGCTGGGGTGAGGTTGCTGGTAATTTAGCTAGAACCAACGGCAAAAGCAAGGGGGCACAAATCACAGGAATGGACAATAAACCCAAACTGTAAAGGAACTTAATGATTTGGTGCTGTTTAAGCTGATGACTCATGCTGACTGTCTTGATGCTTAGTAGTTGTCGTCACTTTTCAGTGGAGGATAATCGGCTTTTTATTCTCAAGCTGGGGCATCACATGACCAATGACGCAGCTTTGGGAATACCCTAAGTTTTTTAATGAAGTTAAACAGGCAACAGCTCGATCAGTGGGAATGGCAGCCAAAAGACCGCCGGAGGTTTGAGGATCAAATAGTAAGGAGTAGTTAGGATTTAGATGAGCCTGATCCAGATTACCGATATAGCGTGAAACTCGCAAGTTTTCTAGTTGGAGAGAGCTGAATATTCCCATAGCAAGCGTCTGTCTTGCACCTTCTAGTGCTGGAATTGCCTCAAGTTCTAACTCAATTGCAACTTTTGAAGCTCGAACCATTTCCATCAAGTGTCCTAATAGTCCAAATCCTGTGATATCGGTACAGGCAGTGATTCCATGGTGTCGTAAACAATGAACTGCCGCTTGATTAGATTTCAGCATTGATTCAATAGCGCTATCAATCCAACGACCTTTAGCTAGCCTTTGCATATCAGCAGCAAAAAGAGTCCCGGTTCCCAGTGCTTTGGTTAAAATCAGCACTTGACCTGGCTGCATGCCGCCTTTGCGGAGTAGTTTGTTAGGATCAGCTAAACCGTTGCAGGACAAGCCAAACCCTAGCTCTGCTCCTTCAGTTGTATGACCGCCAACGAGTGGTGCTTGCGATTGAGCTAACACCTCAATCGCACCTGACAATAGTTGGTAGAGAGTTTCTTCGACTTTTGCTTCCAAGGTATAAGGAATGGTAGCAATTGCCAAAGCACTTTGAGGCATTGCTCCCATAGCAAAAATATCGCTTAAGCAGTGATGAGCGCTGATTTGACCAAAGACGAACGGATCGTTAATCAGAGCGCGAAAATAATCGATTGTATGGACCATTACCTGACCCGTTGGTACCTGGACTACTGCTGCATCATCCGGCGCATCAAGTCCAATCAGGATGTCTTCCCTGTTAAAACTAGGCTGTTCTTGTCTAATCCGGCTTAGAACTTGTTCCAACGTTGTACTGCTAACTTTTGAGCCACATCCAGCACAGCGCATAGAGGAGGATGTCATTGCTGGTAAATCGCTGAATCGCTTCATAAATCGACGGTCGATCCAGTCTTTCCAACGCCATAGCAATGGTGAAGGACCTAAACCAACAGGTCCTCTGGAGGCGATCGCGGCTCCATCTGCTGTCCCAATTAGGCTCAAGTATTGTTTCTGCGGTTTATATCTCACTAGCGGCTTACCTAATAAAGTTCGCCGCAAGTTCTTAAATAGGGGTTTACCCTGGCGGACAGCAAAGACTCCAGCTTTAGGACGAGGAGCATTAACCATCGTGGCAATATCTCCAGCTGCAAAGACTTGGGGATGAGACACCGACTGAAGAGTGTCTTGCACCTGGATAAAGCCATTGGCATCAGTTGCCAAGCCAGCTGCTTTAAGCCACCCAGGTGCCGATGCTTGAGTCACCCAGAACAAACGGTCACACTCAACCTTAAGCCCAGACTCACACACAAAAAACAAATCCCCAGCTCTCTTCTCCCCCCCAGCTCCCCCAGCTTCCCCAGCTTTCTTCTTCACCTCGCATACCGTTTCTTCAAGGTGGAGTTGAATGCCACGATGCATGAGAATTTCTGCCAGACGCTGCCGTACCCATAGATTATAGGTGGGTAGGACTTGAGCCTCCCGTTGGAATAGATGAATTTCTAGGTTCTGTATTGGTTGCTGAGCAGCCTTAAGTATTTGATGCAGATGACGCTGCATGGAGAGTGCCAATTCAACGCCGCCAGCACCACCACCGACAATTCCAAGACTGAGTGGGGACTGAGGAGATTGAGCCACAGTCTCAACCAGCTGATTCCAGTGTGTCAGAAATTGGCGCACTGGTTTAGCTGCGATCGCGTATTCTGCCGCCCCCGGTACAGATAGCGTAGCTGGAGTGCTACCAATATCTATTGATAAGAGATCGAATGCTACAGGAGGACGGTTAGCACAGAAAACTTGATTATTCTCTAGGTCTAGACCAATTACCTGGTCCAGATACAACTGGGCTTGGGCAAATTGAGCTAGAATTCGCAGGTCAATGTGGCATTCATCATGACTATAGAACCCTGCTACATGACCAGGTAGCATTCCAGAATAGGCGGTATCTGAGGCTTCGGTAATCAGGGTGAGACGGACTCCAGGTAGAGGTTTCATGCCAAACATTCTTAGAACAATGGCATGGCTATGACCACCTCCAATTAGTACTAGGTCTTTAATAATCGGTTGCGAAACCTGCTGCATCTTTTGCTGAAATCCACTTTTACCAACTGTCTTCACCCTAACTCAGAGTCACAATTGGTAGATCTCTACCATCACAGCAGACTGATGGTGGTTGCACTCAAAGGTCAGCCGGAGAAAGCTCCGGCTGCTGCTTTGAGCAAGCTTAACAAGCTGCTCAACGAACAGCCGAGAGCTGATGGCTAGTTTCTTCTTGTTGAGTCTGTTTCAATGCCTCTAACTGAGCTAGCAGTTGTGCCTTCACTACATAGCGGTAATTGAAGAAGTGTTCGCCGATCCCCAATGTTGTCATGTAGTCATAGACCAAGCGGCGTTTAGATAGGGCGATCACTAAGAGTTGCCACCAGAACCTTAGCCAAGTCGAACGCAGCACACCTTGCCGCCAGCACACTGCAGTAAACAGGCGTAGCTCTTTCAAAGTTATCGGGCGCTTTGTTTTACCTCGCCAGTCATTCATCATCATAAAGTGGCGGAAAGTGCGCTTCAGGTAGGGCATCGGCTCGTAAATCTGCCAGAAAGCGTCGATGTATTCCTCTGTAATCTCTTCGACTGAGCGCGTCGGCGCAAAGTTCATGATTGCGCCTTGGTGAAAGGTTCCCAGCCCATCAACCAGTCGCCCCTCCTGCTGGAGGCGATTCCACATGGCTGTATTCTGTAATGCTTGCAGCAAGCTAAACTGACCTTGAGGAATGCCCGTCTCCTCAATAAATTCTCGAATCCGCGCTCCCGCACCAGGACGCTCGTTGTCAAAGCCCATGATGAAGCCAGACATAATTTGGAGTCCAGCGTTGGTAATTTTGTGGCAGGAGTCGACTAGAGAGCAGCGAGTATTCTGAAGCTTATGAATCCCGACTAGACTATCTGTATCGGGTGTTTCGATACCCATAAAGACAATCGTGAAGCCTGCTTTGACCATCAACTCAATAAGTTCGTCATCCTCTGCGAGATTGAGTGATGCTTCGGTAAGTAGAATGAAAGGGTAATTTCGTGCTTCCATCCAGGGAATCAGTGCCCGCAGGAACACCTTCGCATTGCGTTTGTTACCGATGAAATTGTCATCCACCACAAACACATAACGATGCCAACCCAACTGGTAAAGGACTTCAAATTCTGCCAGCATCTGTTCTGGCGTCTTTGTCCGCGGCTTGCGCCCATACAGATTGATGATGTCGCAAAACTCACACTGGAATGGACATCCTCGCGAAAACTGTACTGTCATCGCCAGATAAACATCTAGATCGAGCAAGTCAAACCGAGGCATTGGCGTCTGTGTAACGTCAGGTTTCTCGGTTGAGCGGAAAATTCCTTGTTCCTCTCCTCTAGAGAGCGCTTCTAGGAATAAGGGGATGGTACATTCGCCCTCATCCAAAATTAGGTAATGTGCTCCGGCTTCCAAGGCAAATTTCGGCACCGATGTGGGGAAGGGACCACCGACTGCCACCTTCTTACCCAAAGTCAGTCCTTTTTGAATCAATGCCCGGAAATCCTGTTTCTGGACGATCATGGCTGAGATTATGACGAGATCGCACCAAGCCCAGTCGGCTTCAGTTTCCAGCCGAACGTTGCGGTCTACAAACCGTAGCTCCCAGGTTTCTGGTAGCATTGCGGCAACTGTAATTAGACCTAACGGTGGGTTGGTTGAACGTAAGCTTGCTAAATTCAGCGTCTCCTGGTAAGACCAGAAGGATGGAGGCATTATTGGCCAGAGTAGTAAAGCTTTCATCAAAGCACGCACTCCGGAGATGCAAGAAGTATTTAAACCTAAGACTACTGCTGATATAGCTTCAAAAAGCTTAAATTTCGTCAATTTTTGTAAATAGAGCTGCAAAATTCGCTACATCGTTGTCGTGAAGCATTAGAAATGCAGCTCCAAAGCAAGGGCATGGGCAACGATTGTCAAAATCCTAAAGCAAATAAAAGTTTCTAGCCGAAGAGGCTATGCTTTCTGGGCGCTGAAGAGCGGAAAATGTCAAACTGAATAAAACATTCTTAATTATCAGGAGCCATCAAGCTCTCTTCCAAACAGTCAAGTTGAAATTTATGGTTAGGCAGCGCGTTCTCTCTGGGGTTCAACCAACTGGCAATTACCATCTCGGTAACTACTTGGGTGCGATTCGCAACTGGGTAGCAGGTCAAAGTCAATATGACAATTTTCTCTTTGTGGCAGATTTACACGCCATCACGGTACCCCACGATCCAAAGAGGTTAGCAGCTGATACCTACAGCTTGGTGGGGCTCTATTTAGCTTGTGGACTCGATCTAAAGGACTCCACGATCTTCGTCCAGTCTCATGTTTCTGCTCACAGTGAACTGACCTGGTTGCTGAACTGCATCACGCCGCTCAACTGGTTAGAAGATATGATCCAGTTTCGAGAAAAGGCGATTAAACAGGGGGAAAACGTTAATACCGGCTTGTTAGATTACCCAGTGCTGATGGCGTCAGATATCTTGCTGTATAAACCGGATAAAGTACCTGTAGGCGAAGATCAAAAGCAACATTTAGAGCTGACTCGCGATATTGCTAACCGATTCAATCATCAATTTGCGCATCCTAAGCAGCCAGTCCTGAAGCTGCCAGAACCGCTGATTATAGCTGAAGGGGCAAGAGTGATGAGCCTTGCGGATGGTACCCGCAAAATGTCTAAGTCCGATCCGTCAGATTTGAGCCGGATCAACCTGCTAGATCCGCCGGAGCAAATAGAGTATAAGATTAAACGCTGCAAAACTGATCCAATACGCGGTCTTGTGTTTGACGATCCGGAACGACCTGAGTGTAACAATTTGTTGACACTCTATATGTTGCTGGCGGGTAAGACTAAGACGGCAGTGGCTGCTGAGTGTCAAGATATGGGCTGGGGACAATTTAAACCTCTACTAACTGAAGTGACGATTGCAGCCCTAAAACCAATCCAGGACAAGTATCAAGCGGTGATGGATGATCAGGGCTATCTGGAATCAGTCCTGCGCTCTGGGAGGCAAAAGGCGGAAGCGATTGCCAACGATACCCTGAATCAAGTCAAAGCTGCCCTAGGTTATACTGTTCCCCTATAGCAATTTTAGACTTTAGATTTTAGATTATTCGTTATCTAGAATCATTAGTCTAATGTCTATCCTTCAAGCCTCGATTCCCCTAAACTCCTTTCGCACAGCAGCTCAGTCTGGCAAGTTTTTAGTTACTGCAGAGGTATGCCCCCCTAAGGGGGGTGATCCAGCCCACATGGTACAGATGGCACAAACTCTCAAGGGGCGGGTGCATGCAGTTAATATTACCGACGGCAGCCGAGCCGTATTGCGGATGTGTTCTTTAGCCGCTTCGGTAATTCTACTCCAGCAAGGTATCGAGCCAATTTGCCAAATAGCCTGCCGTGATCGCAACCGCATTGCTCTTCAGGCCGATCTTATGGGTGCCCATGCCCTGGGAATTCGTAACGTTCTGGCTCTTACTGGCGATCCAGTCAAGGCTGGCGACCATGTTGATGCCAGAGGTGTGTTTGACTTGGAATCAGTGCGGTTGCTGAAACTGTTGCAAAAGCTGAATCAGGGCATTGATTTTAATGATAAACCCCTAACTGATGGGTCTATAGATTTATTCACTGGGGCTGCTATCGATCCACAACTAGCTAGCTGGTCAGGTTTGCAAAGACGGTTTGAGCGCAAACTGGAGGCTGGGGCACAGTTTTTCCAAAGCCAGCTGATTTGCGACTTCGATCGACTAGAGAAGTTTATGGTCAAGATTGCTGATGGCACTGACAAGCCAGTATTGGCAGGGATTTTCCTGCTCAAATCAGCCAAGAATGCTCAGTTTATCAATCGCTGTGTGCCAGGAGTCTACATTCCAGATCGTATTATTCAGCGGTTGGAACAAGCCAAAGATCCCTTGGCTGAAGGCATGGCGATCGCCGCTGAGCAAGTTAAGCTAGCACGTCAACTTTGTCAGGGCATTCATATGATGGCAGTAAAACGGGAAGACCTGATTGCTCCTATTTTAGATTTAGCGGGAATTCCACCTATTAATTAAACTAGTTAAACTTCATTGCGGGGTGAGAGCAGAGTCGAGACAGTATGCTAATTTCGGATTTGGAAAAAAAGTTTTGGATTAAGTTGAAGGAGAATACTGTGGCAAGGCAAGCAGGGGAACTACCAAGCGATCGGGTTCGAGAAGATTTCAGCGAATATGTCGCCCATTTGCAACTGCATATGGCTTTGCAAGCTCGGAATCTAGTTCCTAACCTGAATCAAAGTGTAGTAGATAGCCGCAAACAGTTGCTGCATCAAACCCAAGCGACTATTGAAAAGCTAGTTTCTCGGCAGTAGAGACGAAGAGAGCGATACTCCCCTTCCTCCATAACCAGAAAGCCGTTAAGATAAAGGCAACAGTACTCCCCTCTGTTCCTCTAATCTGGCAAGCAGTTCTAAAACCATGACTTCAGTGCTTCCTCAGAATCTTAACGTTGTCATTCGACCAATCCAATACCGGGATTTGGATGGAGTGGAGCAGCTCTGTACCGAGTTCCTTGAGACAGAGAATGCCGAGGAGAATAAAGTTCAAGCCACCGATATGACGGCAGAAGAGATGCGAAAGCAACTGGGCTGGCTGCGTCGCTGGTATGGAATTTTAAAGTTCCTCAGTCTGTTTCCCAATCCTTTCCAGTACCGCTTCTGTGTCTATGTAGCAGAGCAGTCTCGTCAAGTACAGGGGATGGTTCAGGTTTCGCCGTTTAACCGGACACGCAGTACTTGGCGGGTGGAAAGGATAGCGGTGGCAACAAAAGTTCGTGCTCAGGGAATTGGCTCTCAGTTGCTGCGCTATTGCTTTGAAGCAATTGGGGAAGCTCGCACCTGGCTCTTAGAAGTCAATGTTAATGATAAGGAGGCACTAGCTCTCTATAGACAGAATGGGTTTCAAACGCTAGCCCATCTAACATACTGGGAGATCGAGCCAAGCCTGCTCCAGGAGTTAGCTCTAGGCGAACCGGATTTGCCCAACCTACTGCCTGTTAGTAATGCAGATGCCCAGTTACTGTATCAACTTGATACGGCATCTATGCCACCTTTGGTACGTCAGGTATTTGACCGCAATACCGATGACTTTAAGACGGGTTTATTTGATGGACTTATTGCAGGTCTGACGCAGTGGCTTAACAAGACAGAGGTTGTGAGTGGATACGTGTTTGAACCCCAGCGCAAGGCAGCAATTGGCTATTTTCAGGTTAGATGTCGTCAGGGTCAACAGTCTCATGTGGCTCAGATGACAGTACACCCTGCCTACACCTGGCTCTATCCAGAGTTGTTGTCTCAGTTGGCACGAATTGTTCGAGATTCGCCATCTCAAGCATTACAACTGGCATCGGCAGATTACCAGCCAGAAAGAGAAGAGTATTTAGAGCAAATTGGTGCAAAGCGAGTCGAACATACGCTGTTGATGTCCCGTTCAGTATGGCACAAGTTGCGAGAGTCTAAGTTTTCTTTGGAAGGAGTACAGTGGTCTGAAGTGCTACAAAGCCTCCAGCCCACTCGCAAGCCTGTGCCAGGTGGAATGTCATGGCTACGACGACAAGGGCAACAACCATTGCCAGACTCCACAGTTAAGACCAGTCCACCATCAGACTCGACTGCTTACTCACGCAGTAATTCTTTGGCAGCCTCACCACCGCCTAAGCCGAAACCAGGAGTGGGGAGTGGGCAGTAGTAGTGCGTCAACAAGAGCGAGAATATCGGTTTTGGGGCTAGATGTTGGTAGCAAGCGTATCGGTGTCGCAGGCTGTGATGGCACAGGTCTAATTGCCGCTGGCCTTACGACGATTGAGCGTAAATCGTTTGAGCAGGATATTGCACAACTGCAACAGCTGGTGCAAGAGCGTCAGGCGCAACTACTAGTTGTGGGCTTGCCATACTCGATGAATGGCTCCTTGGGCTTTCAAGCAAAACAGGTGCAGAAGTTTGCGCGAAGAGCTGCTAGAGCGCTAGTACTACCTTTAGAGTACGTAGATGAGAGACTGACTTCCTATCAGGCAGAGCTACTGCTGCAAGCCGAAAACCGCTCACCTTCACGTTACAAAGGGCTTATCGACCGCAAGGCAGCTGCAATAATTTTGCAACAGTGGTTAGATCAGCGTCGGGCTTTGAGTCAACGTTCTCCCGGATGGGACTTCCGGGAGCAACGCTCTTTGCTTCGTCAAAAAGGAGACTCCCGCAACTTATGACGGAGTTTTTACTACCAGTGCCGTGATATTGTAATCTCTATGTCAGGTAATTTGGCAGTTCTACATCGGCTATGTTTTCATCCGAACCCCCTGAAGAAAATGAATACTCCCATGCTGGTTCCGTTACTCTAACGGATGAAGCTGGGCGGACGCTCGATTGCTACATTGAGCGATCACTCTGCGTGGAGGACCAAGAGTACGTTTTACTCCTCCCTGTTGACTCTGCGGTCGAAATTTTTGCTTGGCAGGGTGACGGGGAAGAGGAAGAAGCAATCCCGGTAGAAGACGAAGCAACTGTTGACCAAATCTTTACAACTGCCGAAGCTGTTTTAGCCGAGCAAAACCTTTTGCTCAAGCGCACTGCTTATGCCCTAACGGTTGCTGGCGAGCTACCTACCGTTGATGATACGGAATTATTTACTTTGGAAACTGAGGAAGATGGCACAGATTTAGAGCCAGAGCAATTGCAGTTGCTGGCAAGTTTTTACTATGAGGAGCAGGAGTATGCTATCTATACCCCACTTGAGCCACTACTGTTTTTCGCCCGACTCACTAGCACAGGTAAACCAGAGCTGCTCTCACCAGAAGAGTTCCGCAAGGTGCAGCCACTACTAGAAGAGCAGTTGTTTGATGAACTGGAATAGCTTAAGCTACTGCTGATAAGTGATCTTTTACAGCAACAAGCATTAAGATTGTGCAGCGCTTTTTAAAGTGGTCATTCGGATTGGGGCTGCCAATGCTCCTAGGATTCTCGGCTTGGCAAGGCTGGGTTTGGTGGCGTTGGGTAAGTAGCCCACCGCTCGAAAGTTCAGCCGTAGTTAAGGAAGTGGAAATCAAAATTCCGCCAGGAACGTCAACGCAGCAAATTGGACGAAAACTGGAGGATGCAGGGTTGATTCGCTCATATTATGCTTGGCAATTGTGGGCGCGTTGGTTGCACTTGCAAGACCCAAAGGGCGAGTTCAAAGCTGGTACTTACCAGTTATCACCAACTGAGTCGCTATCTGTGATCGCATCCACAATTCAGCAGGGGCAGGAGGTTGAGCGCAGCTTTACGATTCCAGAAGGCTGGTCGCTACGTCAGATGTCAACTTACTTTGAAGCACAAGGTTTTTTCCCAGCTAAGGATTTTTTAGCAGCAGCAAGCCAGATTAATCGCAGCCAGTATCCGTGGTTACCTACTGGCTTATCCAACTTAGAAGGCTTTTTGTATCCAGATACGTATAAACTTAGCAGTCAAGCCACACCTCAAGCAGTTGTGCAACAGATGCTGCATCAATTCGAGCAAAAAGCACTGCCACTCTATCGGCAAGGTCAAAGTCAAACTCGGCTCAATCTCCTTCAGTGGGTGACTCTAGCAAGTATGGTGGAGAAAGAAGCAGTGGTGCAACAAGAGCGCCCTCTTATTGCTGGAGTATTTGTCTCTAGGCTGCGCCAGGGGATACCTCTTGCATCCGATCCAACGGTTGAATATGCTTTGGGCATCCGCCAGACAGCTGAGCATCCCCTAACTCTGACTCAAGTCAAAACGCCATCTCCCTACAACACCTACCTCAATCCCGGACTACCACCTGCCCCAATTGCTAGCCCTGGATTATCCAGTCTTAAAGCGGCTCTCTATCCCGAACACACCTCTTATCTCTATTTTGTGGCGCGGTACGATGGCACCCATATTTTCAGTCGCACTCTATCAGCACACGAAGCAGCACAAGCATCTATCCGCCGCCAAAGAGAGGGGAAGTGAGGGGAATGGGGATATAAAGTGAGCAACTGTAGAATTAAGATCTCTGTAATGGCTCGTCGCACCTTTTTCTTATGTCCTGGACTGAACTTCTACAGCCTGACTTAATCCTGGAGGGCTCTATCCTAAATCTGACACCGGACATTCTCCAACAATATCAGCTCAAAGGCTTGGTGTTGGATGTGGATGAAACTCTAGTGCCGATTAAGTCTACAGCAGCTTCTGCTCAACTGCAACAGTGGGTAGAGGAAATTAGACAGGTTGCAGCCCTATGGTTAGTGAGTAACAACCTCAGTGATACACGGATAGGTGGTATTGCCCGTTCGCTGCAACTTCCTTACATTCTTGGTGCAGTCAAGCCCTCACGGCGGAAGTTAAGGCAGGCAGTTGTAGCAATGAATTTACCTGTAGAGCAGGTGGCCATGGTAGGCGATCGCCTGTTTACTGATGTGCTGGCTGGCAATCGTCTAGGAATGTTTACAATTCTAGTCGAGCCCATGGTCGAACCTGATGCTGCTGTTCGATTCTATCCAATCCGCAACTTTGAGGTGCTGGTATCGCAATTTATCGGGGCACCACTCACGCCTAAGAAACAAAAGTTTACAAAATAAACTAAACCTAGAATAAAATATTAAAAAATTATGAGGAAAAGTTTGAACAACTACAGAAATTTGGGACGATAATATATAGTTCAAATGGGGTCAGCCAAATAAAGACCCTAGCTATAAATACCTAAATCCATAAATCTGTAGAGCGTCAGTCTTCAATTCTATAGAAGAACTGGCGCTTTACTTGTGCTTTCTTATGCAACAAACTCTTGTTGTCAAAATTGGAACTTCTAGCCTGACTCAACCAGAAACAGGTCAGTTAGCGCTTTCTACCATTGCTAGCTTAGCGGAAACTCTGAGCTATCTGCGGCGTTCTGGTCACCAGGTCATTTTAGTATCTTCAGGGGCTGTTGGGGTAGGTTGCACAAGGTTGGGGCTGACTGAGCGCCCTCGGCGGATGGCATTGAAACAGGCAGTAGCAGCTGTAGGCCAGGGAAGGTTGATGCACGTATATGACGACTTATTCACAACCTTGCAGCAGCCAATTGCTCAAGTTCTCCTCACTCGCAGCGATCTAGTGCAACGCCGCCGTTATGTCAACGCTTACAATACCTTTCAAGAATTATTGAAACTGGGAGTGATTCCAGTTGTGAATGAAAATGACACCGTGGCAGTTGAGGAACTGAAGTTTGGGGACAATGACACGCTTTCAGCACTAGTTGCCAGCCTGGTAGAAGCAGATTGGCTATTTTTGCTAACCGATGTAGATCGATTGTATTCAGCCGATCCGCGCTCTGTACCCAATGCCCAGCCAATTATTTTGGTGAGTCACGGAACACAGTTGCCTCAGGTGCAAATATCGGGCAATGGCACCTCTCAATGGGGAACTGGTGGTATGGTCACTAAAATTGCCGCAGCACGGATTGCGACCAGTGCAGGTATCCGCACGGCGATTACCGAAGGCAAACACCCCCAAAACATTGTCAAAATCTTACAAGGAGAGCCTATTGGTACGCAGTTTGAGCCACAACCACAGCCTAGTAGGGCTCGCAAACGCTGGATTGCCCATGGTTTAATTCCGGCAGGTAAGCTTTACCTTGATGAAGGAGCAGTATCAGCAATCTGTCAGGGGGGAAAGTCGCTGTTAGCCGCCGGAATTGTAGCAGTAGAGGGTGAGTTTTATCCTCAAGAGGCCGTACAGTTGTGCAGTCGTAGCGGTAGCGAAATTGCTAGGGGACTTGTAAATTACAGCAGTGAGGAACTGCGGCAAATTCAAGGATGCCAATCTCATGAGATTTCAGCAATCCTAGGCTACGCCAGTGCCGGAACCGTCATTCATCGGGATAATCTTGTCCTAATTTAAGTACTTTCAGGTGATTAAATCGTGATCTAAAACACTCTTTTCGTCTCGCTTAAGATCTGCCTTGGGATAGAGTTCCTGTAGATAAATGTTGTGGGGACCATGTAAGTGTACTCGCCTGTAATTTATAGGGCGTTTTTCCTCCTAGGGGGAACCTATGACCGCCTTTAACTATGCAAAGAAAGCAAAAATTCCCCTACCTTGTCGGCTCTAAATGGACAGCGCAGCAAAAAGTAGACGGCTGGCGGCACTTCCAGGTAGTTAACCGGAAAAACCAAGGGCAGTGGGTATTTGCAGAGATGGTTGCTGCTTGCGATCCCAATGTCCGTTTCTGGCTAAATGCCAAACTCTTGCAAGAGCCATCACAGTGGCAAGCTGGTTGGCAGTCTCTCAAAGAAATGGCAGAGATGGAGGAGTAGGAACAGGGTGTAGGGGAAGAGAATCTACCTACGCCGCCATTGGGGTGCCTACTGAATGTTTGCTTCTGCCCCTAAGTTCAAAGTCTTAACACTACTTCAAACGAAGATACTGCTTAATCAAAATTAATCTTTGACCCAAAGATTCACCATTTTTAACATCGCCTAGAGTACTTGCTCATATTTATCCTGCTAAACCGCTGTTGCTTCCCAACTCCTCTACAAACCTGCTTTTGATTCCTCAGCCCTACAAGGTAGTGTGACACCCAAGTGAGACATAGCTACAACCAAGATTTCTGGTGCTAGCTCTCCTTAAGCAGCTTTATAGTAGCCCCTGTAGCACGCAGTTCTTCACAGATGGTTCTTCTAATTCAAATTTTTTGCCTTTTGTAACTTTTTTTATAAAAAGAAAATACTAAAACTTATCTTAGGTCTATTTTTGAATAGGAAAATCATTTTTTAGATAAGAAAGAAGTATTATGCATCAATGATTGCTTTTGATTCTGCTTAAACCCCTTTTTATCTATGACACCCCTTTCTTTGTCACCAGGTGTTGGACAATAATGCGTTAGAAGACTAACTTGAAAGATCGTTCCTGAAACGTTTAAACAAGCAACTATAGGAGCAAACACAAAGTGAAACTGGCAGTCTACGGAAAAGGTGGCATTGGCAAGTCTACAACCAGTTGCAATATCTCTGTCGCCCTGGCTAAGCGCGGCAAGAAAGTGCTACAAATTGGCTGCGACCCCAAACACGACAGCACATTCACCCTCACTGGCTTCCTGATTCCCACAATTATCGACACGCTACAGGAAAAGGACTACCACTATGAGGATGTTTGGCCTGAAGATGTAATTTACAAAGGCTATGGCGGCGTTGATTGTGTCGAAGCTGGCGGCCCTCCAGCGGGTGCAGGCTGCGGTGGTTATGTCGTGGGTGAGACAGTGAAGCTCTTAAAAGAACTCAATGCTTTTGATGAGTATGATGTCATCCTGTTTGACGTATTAGGCGATGTCGTTTGTGGTGGGTTTGCGGCTCCCCTCAACTATGCTGACTACTGCTTGATTGTGACCGATAACGGATTCGATGCCCTGTTCGCTGCCAATCGGATTGCAGCTTCAGTTAGAGAAAAAGCTCGGACTCACCCTCTGCGCTTGGCAGGCTTGATTGGCAACCGCACATCTAAACGCGACCTTATAGAAAAATATGTGGAAGCAGTACCAATGCCAGTACTAGAAGTTTTGCCGCTCATTGAGGATATCCGCATTTCCCGCGTGAAGGGCAAGACTCTATTTGAAATGGCAGAATCCGACCCCTCCCTGGAATACGTCTGCGACTACTACCTCAACATTGCTGACCAGATTCTGGCACGCCCTGAAGGAGTTGTGCCGAGTGACGCCCCAGATCGGGAGTTGTTCTCCTTGCTGTCTGACTTTTACCTCAATCCGGCTAAACCTCCGGTGGTAACTCAGTCAGAAGAACTAGACCTGATGATGGTTTAATATCAAGAAAATTGGCTTTATGATTGCTCAACCAGAAGCTTTGAATTTTGAGTGTGAAACTGGTAACTACCATACATTTTGCCCCATTAGCTGCGTGGCGTGGCTGTACCAGAAGATTGAAGATAGTTTCTTTTTGGTGATTGGCACCAAGACTTGTGGCTACTTTTTGCAAAATGCAATGGGGGTGATGATCTTTGCTGAACCCCGCTATGCTATGGCAGAGCTAGAAGAGGGAGATATCTCAGCTCAGCTCAATGACTATGAAGAGTTAAAGCGGTTGTGTACGCAGATCAAGCGCGATCGCAATCCCAGCGTTATTGTCTGGATTGGGACTTGCACTACAGAAATTATCAAGATGGATCTAGAAGGCTTGGCACCTAAGCTAGAAGCCGAAATCGGGATTCCCATCGTGGTAGCGCGTGCTAATGGTTTGGATTACGCCTTTACTCAAGGGGAAGATACAGTATTAGCTTCCATGGCAGCACGTTGTCCCGACCGCTCACCAGTTGCAGAAGCAGAGAAGGATGAACGGAATGCGATCGCCAAACTGCTCAACTTCGGTCGCAAGAAAGAAGAAGTGGCAGCAGCAGAAGCAGAATACGTTAACCATCCGCCGTTGGTGCTATTTGGTTCTCTACCTGATCCTGTAGTCACTCAGCTGACTTTAGAACTGAAAAAGCAGGGAATTAAAGTTTCCGGTTGGCTACCCGCAAAGCGCTATACTGAACTCCCTGTTTTGGAAGAAGGCTACTACGTTGCTGGAGTGAATCCCTTCCTCAGTCGGACTGCAACGACTCTCATGCGTCGCCGTAAATGCAAACTCATCGGCGCACCATTTCCAATTGGTCCTGACGGTACCCGCGCCTGGATTGAAAAAATCTGCTCGGTGTTTGGGATTGAACCTAAAGGGATGGATGAGCGGGAAGCCCAAGTCTGGGAAAACGTGGAAGACTATCTCCAGCTGATTCGTGGTAAGTCTGTCTTCTTTATGGGAGATAATTTACTGGAAATCTCCTTAGCGCGGTTTCTCATTCGTTGCGGAATGACGGTGCCAGAAATCGGTATCCCATACATGGATAAGCGCTATCAAGCAGCTGAACTGGCTTTATTAGAAAAGACTTGTCACGAGATGGGAGTTCCCCTACCCAAGATCATCGAGAAGCCAGACAACTATAACCAGATTCAACGGATTAACGAACTCAACCCGGATTTGGTGATTACTGGCATGGCTCATGCTAATCCGCTGGAGGCAAGGGGTGTCAGCACTAAGTGGTCGGTGGAGTTTACCTTTGCTCAGATTCATGGCTTTACCAATACCCGCGATGTTCTGGAACTGGTGACTCGTCCACTGCGCCGTAACAATAGCCTCAAAGGTTTGGGCTGGGAGAAGCTAGTGCAGGAAGAAGCTAAGGTTTAAGTCTTAATCTGCTGCAACTAGGGACATCAAGGGCGAACGTATTGATTCGCCCTTTTTTTATCACATTACTTTGGAGACGGACATGAGATGCTGAAGATGAGCCCTCGTAGCTGCAAGATAAGCGGTTAAGAATAAGACTAACCATCTGTACATACCCAACAGAGTCTACCTATAAAGGCAAATTTGTAAAGCAATTTTACGGTAATCAAAATCCTGCATAAAAGAATGCGTGTAGCCATGATAAATATTCAGAAGCTCAAAATCAGGGTTGTAATTTGATTCAGTCGTAGCTCAAGTCACCGTTCTTGTTTGAAGGGAGCAGGTTTGAGACGTTTGAGTTTACTACCTTATCGTAATGCCTATTTTTGCAACACAAACGTATTTCTAGTCAGAGGATCTGATGGAAGTTCACCATGGGGACGGCAATTCAGCCAATTATCAACAGAGCAATCTGACGTTACTGCATCGACATTGCCATGATGAATTGCACTGATTATTGCAGCCTTAGAGAAGGAGTATTAATGAAACCATATAGTGCGTCCAGAATAGCATTGCGACATTCTAGATTAGAAAGTAGCTGCACGAATTCCAAGACTGTACAGAGCGGAATTGCTCTCACTAAAGACCTCTTGCGTGGGGCTTGCCTGATAACGAGTGTCTTCCTCTTGAGTGTTGCGATGCCGAGAACTCAGGCGGCTGACTCGGTGACATCAATGGTCGTGGCAAAAAATCTCAACAACCCCCGAGGGTTGACCTTTGGACCTGACGGGACTCTCTATGTTGCCGAAGCGGGTCTAGGTGCTGGGAACGGGGCTGGCGGCTTTGGTGTGGGTATAGGCTTAACTGGCTCCATCACAGCCATCCGTAATCCAGCCTCATTAACTCCGACCGCTACGCGAGTGGTTGAAGGATTAGCATCGGTTGGGGACACGAATTTTGGTTTTCCCGAGGTACAGGGGGCCGATGGCATTTCTTTCCAGCCGAGTGGAAAACTCTCTATTATCATGGCTGAGTCGAGTCCAGGTCTGAATCTCAACCCAGGCGACGTCGGTTTTAATCAGTTCGGGCAACTCTTAGAGGCGACTTTACCGAGCGGTTCCTTGCAAGCGAAAGCGGAC
>JAFASY010000050.1 GCA_019244235.1 Chroococcidiopsidaceae cyanobacterium CP_BM_ER_R8_30 | reverse complement strand
TAACTGTGTGGCGACTCCCTGGATTGGGGGAAATGAGGTGGTGAGGTGGTGGGATGCTGGGGTGCTGGGGTAGTTCGGAGATGGAAAGACAAGGAATTTGAAGCGCGATAGCGAGTTAGATGCCAAGGAGGCCAAGAGGCTAAGGGGTTTTGTTGACTCCTCTAATGGATTGGCTGCCAATGCCTCTGATGGTAAAACCTTGACTATGTGTAATACTCGCTGAATTGCCTGGTCAGTGGCTGGAGGAGTTTGGGGCTGGGCATCAAGCTCATCTTCTGGCAATTGCCGCCAGTTTTGCTGGGATGAATAAAATCTTTTCTCAGCTGATTCGGTTGTCTGAAATAGTAGATAAATCGGATAAAGCATGACCTGAACCCCCCAACTGGTAGCAACTCGGAGGTGCCGGATAGTACGACCTATTTGTTCGCTCACTCGACGGGATTTTTGGTGGACGAAATTAAAGATTCTGCTTTGATAAGGACCAGAGGAGGCAGCAGGCATGCTAGTTGTTAAATTCAAAGTTAGCGCGGTTCAGTGGGGGCTTATACCCTCTTTAATTGCAAATTGCGAATTGCGTTCTTGCAATTGTTTTTGTCAGTGCCCTGATTCTATCGAAAAATATGACTTCTCCAACCTCTTGGTCAGATAGTAACCCAGTCTTAGAAGCAATTGAGAAGCTGCGTTCCTGCACTCAAGTGGATGTTCGGTCGACTTGGCGATACTGGGCAGATGAACTTCCTGCAACGACCAGCGTCACTAAATTTGATTGGATGAATTGTCCGGTTGTGCAGCTTAATGCTAGAGGACAGATTACTTGGCAATTGGGGCAACGAGTGCTGTGGCTGGGCCAAAAAATAGTCATCCCAGAGAATTTACAAGGCTATCCTCTAACAGGCTTATCCTTACGGCTAGCACTGACTTGGTGGGCAACATCGGCTCGAATTTTTATAAATGACGATCTTGTACAAGAGGGAGATTTATTCGATCACTCAGCTAGAGTGCTGTTGAATCAAGCAGTGTTGCCTGGTGAAGAATTGATTGTCGCTTTGCGGCTGGTGAGTCCGGGTCATGATGATGGGGCTTTAGTAAGATCGCTCTGTGTATACGAAGCTGACTACAACCAGCTTGACCCAGGTTTTATCGCTGATGAGTTAGCAGTGTTGCTGCGTTATCTAGACGGTGAAGCAGCTGAAAAACGCTCTTTCCTTGCCGCAGCTATGGCGATTGACTGGTCAGCACTGCCAGATCGGCAAAAGTTTGAACAGTCGCTTTTTCAAGTGCGCTCCTCACTTCAAAATCTCAATCATGGGCTCAAACAACATCGGATTCAATTACTGGGCCATGCTCATTTAGATTTAGCTTGGTTATGGCCTTTGAGTGAAACTTGGGAAGCTGCTCAGCGGACATTTGAATCAGTCCTCCAGCTCCAGCAAGAATTTCCCCAGCTCATCTTCTGCCACTCTACACCTGCGCTCTATGCCTGGATTGAAGCAAATCGTCCAGACTTATTCGCCACTATTCAACAGCAGGTCGTAGCTGGGCGCTGGGAAGTTGTCGGTGGCTTGTGGGTGGAGCCAGAGCTGAACTTGAGCGATGGTGAATCTATCGTGCGTCAAGTTCTCTATGCTCAGCGTTACGTCCTAGAAAAATTTGGCAAAATCTCTACCATTGCCTGGTTACCAGATAGTTTTGGATTCAGCTGGATTCTGCCGCAGATTTTTAAACAGGGTGGCATTGAATATTTCGTCACCCAAAAATTGCGCTGGAACGATACCACTGAGTTTCCCTATGGTGCTTTTTGGTGGCGATCGCTTGACGGCACGGAAATATTTAGCCTCATGTCTGCCCCAATAGGAGAAGGGATTGAACCACTGAAAATGACCGACTATGCCCGAAACTGGGAAAAGCAAACCAGTCTACTAGACGCCCTTTGGCTCCCTGGGGTTGGCGATCATGGAGGTGGACCCACCCGCGACATGTTAGAAATTGCCCAGCGTTGGCAAAAGTCCCCCTACTTCCCACAATTAGAATTCACCACAGCCGAGAGTTATTTACAACATATCAGCAGCCATACATCGAGAGCTGAATTTCCCATCTGGGAAGATGAGCTGTACCTAGAATTCCATCGTGGCTGCTACACCTCTCACGCCGATCAGAAGCGATGGAATCGCTATTGTGAAGGACTGTTGTATCAGGCAGAACTGTTTGCAGCTTTGGCAAGCCAAAGCTGTGGGACAGGTTATCCTCAAGCTGAATTAGAAGCTGCCTGGAAACTGTTGCTGTTCAACCAGTTTCACGATATTCTGCCGGGTTCATCCATTCCTCAAGTTTATCTAGATGCCAACCGAGCTTGGCAAGAGGTAGAGCAGGTTGGGACAGAGATCTTGCAACAGTCGTTGAGCGCGATCACAAACCACATCTCCTTTCCCCTACCACCACAACCAGATGCTTTACCAATTGTCGTTTTTAACTCCCTTAACTGGCAGCGCTCAGAGGTCGTTGCTGTCTCCTTACCAAAAGCTTTCCCTAACTGGGAGATTTACGATCTAGAAAGACATCAACTACCCTCCCAGATGTCAGGGACATCAACGCTACTTTTTTTGGCAAGAGACATTCCCTCTGTTGGTTATCGCGTCTTTTGGCTATGTCCTGGAAAGGCAAGACCAAGCCAAGAAAATTTTTCTAGAGAAGATTGGATTTTAGAAAATGAATTGTTGCGTGTAGTTATAGAACCTCAAACAGGTAATTTATCTAGTGTTTTTGACAAGGTTCATCTTAGGGAAATCTTAAATCAATTAGGAGGTAATCAGTTGCAAGCCTTCCGGGATTGTGGGCAGTACTGGGATGCTTGGAATATCGATCCTAGCTATGCCCAACACCCCTTACCTGCGGCTAAACTCAAATCTATCCAATGGGTAGATTGTGGACCAGTACAGAGTTGTGTACGCGTTGTGCGCCAACTAGGTGAATCTGAGTTTTGCCAAGATTACATCCTGCAAGCCAGCTCATCAGTTCTCAAAATCGCTACTACGGTAGACTGGCGAGAGCGTCAGGTATTGGTGAAAGCGGCTTTCCCACTCAACTTAGAGGCTGACCATGCCACATACGAAATTGCCTGTGGTGCCATTCAACGACCAACTAAACCCAAAACTCCAGCCGAGCAGGCAAAATGGGAAGTTCCTGCCCTGCGTTGGGCAGACCTCAGTGAAGCTGACTACGGTGTCAGTTTGCTAAATGATTGCAAATACGGTTATGATAGCCTACCGCAGCAGTTACGACTCACCCTGCTACGAAGTCCCAGCTGGCCCGATCCGGAAGCAGATCAAGGTCTTCACAAATTCACCTACGCCCTCTATCCTCACAAGGGAAGTTGGCAGTCAGCTCACTCTGTTCGACGAGGTTATGAACTCAATCTACCGCTCCAAGTGATGCTGCTTCCTGCCATTTCCAGTTCAATGTCTAGTCAGTTACCGTCTGTTGGTCGTTTATTAGATTTGTCTAGCGATCATCTCATCTTGATGGCATTCAAACGATCAGAAACTGATCCGCACAAGTGGATTTTGCGGTGCTACGAATGCCACGGAGAACCAGCGCAGTTATCTTTGCAGAGCGATTTAGGGTTTGTAATAGCACACCCAGTTAATTTACTAGAGGAACCTGATGATACTCCTAAAACATTCTTCAAAGGGCAAACTTTTGAGATTGCACCTTGGAAAATCGCCAGTTTTATGGTTTTGGATTTCTAAAATTTAGACAAATTCTCCTTTAGCTACCATAATGACCTTGCCCCCCACTAATACTTCTATCTCTTCAGCTTTTCGTTGAGCTTTCAATAATAGTAGAGAGGGTCTCCCAATCTCATAGCCTTGTTCTACTTGCAGACTAATCGACTCTGTACCAAAATACGAATGCTGAACTAAATACCCTGCTAGACAACCGTTAGCACTCCCGGTAGCAGGGTCTTCTGGAACCCCTAGATAATCAGCAAATACTCGCACGCTCAAGTCATTGTCTGGGCTATATGTCTCTGGACAAAAGCTAAGTATCGATTTTGCTTGAGTATGACTAATTAATTCAAAATACTTGTCTTTATTTACCTTAATTCGTTTTAACGCAGCTAGATTTTTTAAGGGAACAATGATAAACGGAACACCAGTAGAAACTTCTTGAATAGGAAACCTTGCATCTATCTCATCTAGTTGTAAATTCAGAACTTGAGCTAATACTTCTGGAGAAAATACCTGATAGAAACTTGGTGCTTTTTGCTGCATCCATAACCATTCTAAAGAACCCTCCGAGTAATGCAACGTCACTGGAATCTGCCCAATTTTAAGATTTAAGCAAATCTTCTCAACTGGTTCAAGTAATTCTTGTTGCAATACGTAAGCAGTTCCTAAAGTGGGGTGTCCAGCAAAAGGTAGCTCTTGTTCTGGGGTGAATATGCGCACATCATATCCCCCTTCTCGTAAGTCTGTTGAAGTAATAAAGGTAGTTTCAGAATAGTTAATTTCTTTAGCAATGCGCTGCATTGTCTGTTCAGAAATACCAGCGGCATGGGTAAAAACTGCTAGCTGATTCCCAGTATACTTTTCTTTTGCAAAGACATCAACGATGTAAAATTTCATCCTAGCCTAGTTTTTTCTCCTCACTTTTTACTCCACTTAAGTCAACTGCTAAAGAGCGAATTGCTTCTAACAATCCTCTAGCCTTATTTAGGGTTTCTTCGTATTCTTTATCTGGGTCGGAATCAGCAACTAGACCGGCACCAGCTTGGACGCTAACTACGTGATCGCGGACAACCATTGTGCGAATGGTAATCGCGCTATTCAACTGACCTTCAAAATCATAATAACCGTAAACACCTGAATAGGGACCGCGACGGCTAGCCTCCAGCTCGTAAATAATCTGCATTGCCCGGATCTTGGGCGCACCGCTAACTGTGCCAGCCGGGAAACAAGCTTTTAATAGATCCCAAGCGGAGCGATATGGAGCTAGTTCCCCAACAACATTGCTAACAATATGCATTACATGAGAGTAACGCTCAACTACCATCAATTCATCCACTCTTACTGTACCGCTAGCACAGACACGACCAATATCATTGCGCCCCAGGTCAACCAGCATGACATGTTCAGCAACTTCCTTGGGATCTTTGAGTAATTCTTCAGCTAAAGCCACATCTTCTTGTAGCGTCTTACCCCGTGGACGAGTTCCAGCAATTGGGCGCACTGTTGCTAGCATACTGCCAGATGAATTGCGCTCAGCCTTGACCATAACTTCGGGACTCGATCCGATAATCTGCCAATCATTGAAGTGAAAGTACGCCATATATGGCGAAGGATTGATCAGGCGCAGAGAGCGGTAGAGGGCAAAGGCTTCACCTGTAAATTCAGTAGAGAGGCGCTGAGACAAAACAACTTGGAAAATATCTCCAGCTTGAATATAAGCTTTTGCCTTTTGGACATTAGCGCAAAACTGGGTTCGTGAAGTGTTGCTAGTATAAATTAACTCTGGGCTACTGCTACCTGGAGTTGGGGGAGTCCACTGTAGGCGAGTCGTTTGCGGCGAGACGGGGAGTTGGAGTTTGCTGACTAGCCGATTCACGCGATCGCTAGCTTGTTGATAAGCCTGTTGCAAATTCACTGAAGGGTCACGTAGATCGGCATAGGCAACTGCCCAAATTTTACGCTTTACCTGATCAAAAATCAGCAGGTGGTCCACCTGCATCCACAGCCCATCTGGCAAGTCTGTTGCCGTAGCTAAGTGAACCGGAACACTAGGCTCAATCCAGCGAATCAACTCATAGCCCCAAAAACCAAAAAGCCCTCCAATTCCAGGCGGCAGTTGAGGTAGCTTAACTGGTTGAAAGGTTTGCAAGCACCGATCTAAGGTTGTAAAGGGGTCCCCTTCAAACACTTCTACTGCACCCTGTCGGTGTGTCTGGATCGTGCGATTTCCCCTAACTTCCAAAATCCACAGCGGATCGCAACCTAGAAAGCTGTAGCGCCCTAGTTTCTCCCCACCTTCTATCGACTCTAGCAAGAAGCTATAGGGTTGACCAGCACAGACTTTATACCAAGCTGAGACAGGCGTGTCCAGATCCGCTACCCATTCTTGATACACTGGTATAAAGTTACCCTCACAAGCCAGGGTCGAAAACTGAGAGAAATTAGGGAATACCATAGAGACGATCTTGAAAAAGAAGGAGCGGTGATTAGCGCACCGCCCTTCTGATTGCTAACTGTCGTAAGTCGTACGACCACTAAACTTTAGCCTAGCTGGTTCAGGATTCTCGCCAATGCCATGGTCTACATAGCGCACTTTCTCACGGCCTTCATTCACCTTTTCAGGGAAGACGCCATCATTGGGATGTAGATACTGGATTTCTCCGTTAGGATAAATCCGGTAAATTTTGTAGTCATTGATTCTGAACTTTGCTCGCAGTTGTTGACCGCCTAAAGCAATGCCGTATTCCTTACGAGCTAGATAGAGCAGGTTTTCGCCTTTGCGCATGATAGCAGAGCCACCTGTGGGCAGCTCAAAAACTTGCTCTTTTGGGCTAGTCCAGGTAATGGCGTACTTTTCTTCCTCTTCAGCCTTTTTCAGTAAGCCGCCAGTACTGCCACCGAAAATAGGAGTTTGTCCAGTCAGAGTTTGTTCTGCCATAGGTATTTCTCAAGGGTTTTAGGGCATCCTAGCATTGAGACTGTACTGGGTCTGTGACTGTGTTAGGAACTGTTACACAAGATCGTTACACCAATTCTCTAAATTCCGGCTACAGATTCTGAAGCCTCTCAAACCTGAGATCGACTCATTCTTCAATTGCGTTCAAGCAAATTGGTATTACACCCCAATTGAGACTTATTATTTCCTTATTTTTTTGCCTTATATCTTAACGAAAGAATAACTGGTCTTTTAGACTCACTTAGAAAAAAAGTGGAGATGCATTTTGTCCTGCACAGCTGCTACCTCTAAAGACAGACAAGCAACGGAAATTCGCATGGAAAATACTCTAGATGAAGGGAAGATGTTGGTAGATGCGCTGGCTCTAGAGTTCAATTCCGGCAGCACTACCCAGTTACAGCCAAGCCCTAATCTTCGCACAACTGACTTAGTCCGTTTATACTTACAGGAAATCGGTCGGGTCCATTTACTTAGGCGAGATGAGGAGATTTCCGAAGCCCAGAAAGTGCAGCGCTATCTGCGGATGCGTTCGCTGCTGTCTAGCAAGACTGTCATCTCAGACCAAGTCATTCAGACTTATACCCAGCTAAGAACCATCCAAGAGCGTCTAGTTTCTCAATTAGGACATCGACCGTCGCTGGAACGCTGGGCAGATACCGTGGGGCTCTCACTGGCAGAACTCAAGCTAATGTTGGCTCAGGGAAAACAACGCTGGGCTGACATTGCAGGTTTAACGATCGAGGAACTTGAACAAATCCAGTCCGAAGGCATCCGCGCTAAAGAACACATGCTCAAGGCAAACCTGCGCATGGTAGTATCAGTTGCTAAAAAATATCAAAATCGCGGTTTAGAGTTTTTGGATTTGGTGCAGGAAGGGACTTTAGGTTTGGAGCGGGCGGTAGAAAAGTTTGACCCCTGCCAAGGTTACCGCTTCAGCACCTATGCCTACTACTGGATTCGCCAAGGGATGACAAGGGCGATCGCGACTCAAAGCCGTACCATTCGCTTGCCAGTGCACGTGACGGAAAGGCTCAACAAAATTAAGCGAGCTCAGCGGAAAATTGCGCAAGAAAAAGGTCGGACTCCCACAATTGAGGACATCGCACAGGAGTTGGAAATACCACCGTCTCAAGTGCAGGAAGTGCTATCAAAAACACCGCGAGCTGTCTCGTTAGAAATCAAAGTAGGCGATAAGAAAGATGTAGAGTTTGGGGATTTAATCCAAACGGACACTGAGTCTCCGGAAGATGCATTACTCCGAGAAGCCTTGCACCAAGACTTACAGTTACTGCTGGCAGAATTGAATGACCGAGAGCGCGATATAATCCTGATGCGATTTGGGCTTACAGATGAGCACCCTTACTCCTTAGCAGAAATTGGGCGAGCGCTGAACCTATCGCGAGAACGGGTGCGGCAAATTGAATCAAGAGCTCTCCAGAAGTTACGCCTACCAAAAAATCGTAATCGTGTTCGGGACTATTTCGAGTCCTTGCGTTAGTTAAAGCTCTCCCATAACCTGTCTTCCCAGTTGAGAAGGGAAGGCGGGTTTAACAAAGTGAATTTAATTGTTGATTCTTTGAGAGAAGAAGCACGACTTGACTTAAAATTAAGATGTAATTTAATTAACAAGCACTGGATAAATAGTATCCCTTGTGAAAATTCTACTGGTAGAAGACGACCGACGGACAGCGTTAACACTATCAGAAGCACTTAATGCTCAGTACTACACAGTCGATGTGGCAGAAAATGGTCAAATTGCGCTAGAGTTCGTAACATCTTGGGACTACGACCTGATATTACTAGATTTAGTCGTTCCCAAACTAGATGGATTTAGCCTGTGCCGTCAACTTCGTTCTCAAGGGTATCAGAAACCGATTCTCTTACTCACAGTTAAAAATTCTAGTGCCGATGTGGTTGGAGGATTGGATGCAGGTGCGGATGACTATGTTATCAAACCTTACAATCTGTCTGAGTTGCTGGCAAGGATTCGGGCATTACTGCGGCGGGGAGAGACAAACCTAGCTCCTCTGATGCTGACATGGGAGCATCTTTGTGTGAATCCAGTCTCGGCAGAAGTTACCTATAGAGGGCAAACTCTGTCTCTAACCCCAAAGGAATACAGTTTGCTGGGGCTATTCCTACGTAGTCCGCAACGCGTCTTCAGCCGTAGTGTGATTATTGATCGCTTGTGGTCGATTGATGCCACCCCAGGTGAAGGTGCTGTCACCAACTTGATTAAAGACTTGCGGCAGAAGCTGAAGGCAGCGGGGATGACCACCGACCTGCTGGAGACGGTCTATGGTTTGGGCTATCGGCTTAAGGCACCGCCGAGTACTCAGGCACAAGTTGACTTGTCTTCTAGTGAGGGAAAAGGGGAGATAAAGAGGCAAGCAAGCAAGGGAAAAGAGAAACGTCAAAAGGATTTATCTTCAGTCAACAAGGTGCTGGAGCGGTTTAGAGAGACATTTACTGAACGGGTTGATCTGCTGGAGCAAGTTGAACAAGCCTTGCGAGTAGGAAACCTCAGCCAGAATCTTTGGCAAGCTGCCGAACAGGAAGTACACAAGCTGACAGGAATCCTAGGCTCGTTTGGCTACGAGACAGGCTCAAATTTAGCACGGGCAATCGAACATCTACTGGACAGTAATAAGCCTCTAGAGTCAATAGAAGTTACCCAGCTCTCAAAACTGGTTACTGAGCTGAAACAAGAACTGACTAAATCTCCGAAACCTTTAGCCAGCCTGCGAACTGAATCAACGCCAGTACCCCTCGTGTTGGTTATTAGCAGTGATGCGTCCTTCACTCAGCAACTTCAATTAGATGCCGCTGCCTGGGGACTTCGGATCGAGACGGTGCCCACCCTAGCAATCGCTCTTCAAGGAATGACTCAGGATTCTGCCGGGAGCTTTCCCAGCGCTCAACCTCCCGACGGGATTTTGCTCGATCTTACTGGTCACGGTACTACTAGAGACAGGGTGACAGTGCTACAGGAACTTAGGGAACTGTTCCCCACAGTACCAGTTATGGTTATGAGCGAACGAGATGAACTGAATGAGCGAGTTGTTATCTCCCGCTTGGGAGGAAGGAGATTTTTGCCCAAACCAATTGCCACGACTCAGGTATTTGAAGCAATCTCTCAAGTCTTGCCCAAATCTCAAAATGCAGAAGCCAGGGTGATGGTTGTGGATGACGATCCCACGATGCTAGTGGCATTAAGCGATCTGCTGCAACCTTGGGGACTACAGGTAATCGGTCTGCAAGATCCCAAACAGTTTTGGAATGTACTCACGAAGACAAATCCTGACCTATTGGTGATGGATTTAGAGATGCCGACCTTTAGTGGCATTGACCTCTGCCAAGTTGTGCGTCAAGACCCAATATGGGGCAATTTGCCGATTTTGGTTGTCACAGCCCACACAGATATGGAATCAATTCAGCAAGTATTTGCAGCAGGAGCTGATGACTTCATTGGTAAGCCTGTTGTAGGACCAGAGTTAGTGACGCGCACAATTAGTCGAATTGACCGCTCGCGGTTACAGCAGCAGCTTGGGGAGATAAAGCAAAGGATTGGCATATGATATCGCCCCGTCTTCTAGACAAAAGGTTGAGTCTTCGCGGCATCAAGGTGCCTCTGCGAACTGTTCTCATCGTGCCCTTCGTTCTACAGACGGTTGGTGTGGTAGGGCTAGTGGGATATTTATCCTTTCGTAATGGACAGCAAGCAGTCAATAATCTTGCCAGTCAGCTAATGGCTGAGCTAGGTGCTCGCATTGTCCAAAAACTGGACACCTATTTATCAACGCCTCATCTAATCAATCAACTTAACATTAGTGCAGTTAAACTTGGTCAGCTCAATCTAAATGACTCTCGTCAACTCGAACGCCAATTCTGGCAGCAAAGCCAGCTCTTTCCCTCCGTAAGCTATATTCAGTTTGGCAATACCCAGGGGGAATTTGTTGGCTTAGCCGTTAATAACGATGGCACTGTGGACTACCAGGTAACGGAGTTTACTGGCAATTTAGTGTCTTATGCTATTGATACTCAAGGCGATCACGGGCAGCGCTTGCAAGTTGCTCCCGATTATGACCCACGCACCCGTCCCTGGTATAAAGCACCAGCGCAAACAGGGAAGCCAACCTGGTCTAGTATCTATAGTAGTCGGGCTGGTCCGCTAACCCTAGCAATCACGCTAGGAGAGCCTTACCGAGATCGAACTGGAACATTCCGAGGCATTTTTGCAGTCGATCTGACGCTGAGGCAGTTTAGTAATTTTCTGCATTCATTAAAGGTAGGTAAGACAGGCAAAGTCTTTGTTATGGAACGAACAGGCAATCTGGTTGCCAGTTCAGATGAGCGATTGCCCTTCAAACATACAGGTAAAACCCCAGAGCGAGTTTTAGCTAGCGATTTTCCAGATCCACTGATTCAGACAACCGCCCGTTATCTAGAGCAGGCAACTGGTGGTTTAACCCAGATTGATCGGAATCGGGAATTCACATTTGACAACAACGGTAGGCAATTTGTGCGAGTGCTTCCCTACAGAGACTCTTTTGGATTGGACTGGCTGATTGTGGCTACCGTTCCTGAAGCAGACTTCATGAAGCAAATCGATGTCAATACCCGCACAACCATTCTGCTATGTACGGAAGCATTGATAGGGGCAACTGTTTTGGGGCTGTTGATTGCCAGTTGGATTAGCCGCTCGATTCGGCAGTTAAGTCTCGCAAGTCAAGCTTTGGCTCAGGGGAAATGGCATGAAACACTCCGGCAAACAAGTCCGATTGCAGAACTGCATCTTCTGGCTCAGTTTTTTGAACAAACGGCAGAACAGGTGCAACAGTCTTTTGATTGCATTAAGAGCAGTCTGGAAGCATCTGAGGAAAAGTTCACTAAAGTGTTTCGCGCCAGTCCTGACCCAATAGGCATCGTCGCTGTCGAAGGACGCTATCTAGAGGTGAATGACGCCTTTATCGAGCAATTTGGGTATTCCAAAGAAGAGGTGATTGGTCGCACAGCAGCAGAAGTAGGACTTTGGGTAAACTTAGACGACCGGGAGCAGTATGTGCAACTGTTGCAGACCAAGGGACAAATCCGGGCTCAGGAGTATACTCTGCGCCAAAAATCGGGCAATCTGCTAACTGTTTTATTCTCAGCTGAAAGCATTGATATTCAGGGACAACTCTGTGTCATTGCGATCGCTAAAGAGATCACCGCTCGCAAACAAGCCGAAGCGGCTCTGCGTCGGAGTGAAGCGCGGCTTCGACGAGCACAACAAGTTGCTCATATTGGTAGTTGGGAACTGGACATCAAACTGGAGCAAGTCACCTGGTCAGAGGAAAGCTTCCTCATTTTTGGTTGGGATCTACAAGAGCCAGAGCCAACCCTCTCCCAATTCTTTGAGCTGGTCCACCCTGGAGATCAAGAGTCGCTAAGGCAGATTATCGAGCAAACAATTGCAACTAGAGTCCCCTACAGTACAGAATTCCGAATTATCTTGCCAGATAGTTCGATCCGGCATGTGGAGGCGAAAGGAGAAGCTATTGTTAACGAGCAAGGACAGGTGATTCAACTGATTGGCACAAATCTAGACATTACCCAGCGTAAACAATCGGAAGAATTATTGCGTCAGAGTGAAGCAACAAAAAATAAAATTCTTAAAGCCATCCCCGATTTAATAATTTGGATGACTGCTGATGGCACATATCTCGATCTTATTGAAGGCACAGATATCACCTCTTTTATTTCTAGAGCGGCGGCGATTGGTAAAAAGCCATATGAAAACTTGCCTACAGAACTAGTACCACAACGCATGAACTCCATTCATCAGGCAGTGCAAACTGGTGAAGTCCAAGTTTACGAACAGCAGTTTGTTACAGATCGAGGGGAGACCTGTTACGAGGAAGTTCGCGTTGTCGCTGTTGGAGTTGATGAGGTTCTAGCGATTATTCGCGATATCACTGCTCGCAAACAAACAGAAGTCGCATTGAGAGACAGTGAAGAGAGGTTTCGCAGTGCATTTGAGGCAACGCCGATCGGCATGGCACTGATCGGGACAGACAACCAGTGGCTGAAAGTGAACCTAATGCTGTGTGATATGCTCGGCTACTCAGAACCAGAGTTACTATCCACAGATGCTGCAGCCCTGGTGCACCCGGAAGATCAAAAGAAGCTGCAGCAATGTGTCGAACAAACGCAGAATAACGAAAATCACCATGCACAAGTCGAATTGCGCTACTGCTGCAAGCAAGGACACATAGCGTGGGGAAGACTAAGTTTGTCATTGGTGCGAGATGGGCAACAGCAGCCGTTGTACTATGTGGCACAGATCCAAGACATCACAGACCAGCAGGCAGTAGAGCGGATGAAAAAGGAATTTATCTCCATAGTCAGCCACGAGTTGCGCACACCACTGACAGCGATTCGGGGCAGTTTGGGACTGCTGGAAACAGGCATCTATAACCAGAGGCCAGAGAAGGCCAAGCGGATGATCGAGCTAGCGCTCACCAATAGCGACAGGCTGGTGAACCTCGTCAATGACATTCTGGATTTGGAACGACTCGATTCTGGCCGAGTGGAGCTAGAGATGAGTGTCTGCGATGCCGGGAAGTTGATGCAGCAAGCAGTGGAAGGGGTGCAGGCAATAGCAGATAACGCCTTGGTGACGCTGCAAATTGAACCGACAGTAGGGCATCAGGTGTGGGCAGCAGCGGACTTGATTTTGCAACTGTTGACCAATCTGCTCTCCAATGCCATCAAATTCTCTGCTCCCCACACGACAGTGACGCTATCGAGCCAACAGCAATCGGAGTCGGTGCGGTTTCAGGTCAAAGATCGCGGGCGTGGGATTCCGGCCGAGAAATTGGAAACGATTTTTGATCGGTTTCAGCAGGTGGATGTTTCGGATGCGCGGCAGAAAGGGGGAACAGGTTTGGGCTTGGCAATTTGTCAAAGTATTGTGCAGCAACATGGGGGTAGTATTTGGGTGGAGAGTACGATGGGCCAAGGGAGTACCTTCTATTTCACCTTGCCTGTACCTCCAGAGGGTTTAACACGACTAAACTCCCAAGATGAATTTGCTGGATGAGACACTTTCAAGGTGAAATAGCAGCTCTATGTGCTGCCTTTTTGTGGGCTGTATCGTCAATTATCTACACTCGCTTGGGGCAAAGTATCCCACCTCTAGAACTGAACTTGCTCAAAGGAGCGATAGCCATTCCGTTGCTGCTCCTCACCCTTTTTCTAAATCACACTCTCCTGCTAGCTATCAATCCTACTGCTGTCTGCCTACTGCTACTGAGTGGTGTTATGGGGATCGGGGTCGGCGATACAGCCTTTTTTGTCACCTTAAATTGCCTAGGGGCACGTCGGGCTTTATTAATGGAAACCTTGGCACCACCAATTGCGGCAATCTTAGCGCTGATTTTTCTTCAAGAACAGCTAAGTGCTGGTGCTTGGTGCGGTATTTTTCTGACTATTTTGGGAGTTGCTGGAGTTATAACCGAACGAGTACCTGGTGGAAGTGATGCTAGTGCCGACTGGGTACGAGGTATTAGCTTTGGACTTGTGGCAGCAATGGCACTGGCGACTGGGGCTGTTCTCTCGCACAAGGTACTCGCAACTACCAGCATTGACCCTTTGTGGGCAGCACTATTGCGGCTCAGTGCAGGTGTGCTAGTGTTACTGCCGTGGAAATGGCTGAGACAGCGGCAGTATGGCCCTCAGCTTAAAGCTCTACGATCAGGGAAGGTGATCGGAGGGATTTTTGTTGCAGCTTTTGCCGGGACTTATCTGGGAATTTGGCTACAGCAAATGGCGCTTAAATTTACTGCTGCTGGAATCACTCTGACGCTGACGAACACTAGTCCTCTGTTCGTGCTACCAATTGCCGCCTGCCTGGGTGAGCGGGTTAGTCTCCGAGCCATCGTTGGTGTTCTGATAGCGATTATCGGGATTGGACTGCTGTTTAGCCTACGTTAGCTTAAAAGTCCCCCGATGCGCAGAGGCAATTGGCGAGTAAGCAGGCTATCACAAGAGAGCTGTTAATCTTGGTCTGGAATCTCGACAAGCTGACCCGCCAGCGAGTGAGTGCAGTCAGTAAGAAACTGGAGCTTGCCATCTCTAACGTAAAGGTGGCATACTCTGAACCTTTTGTTCGCTTGTTCAATTATTGTTAGAAGACTGGGGTAGAATGCCGGTTTCTCCATGTCTCCATTAAAATCCCAAGTTGCGCCGCTTCGAACTTTGCTAGGGCGGATGTAGAGGGCGTGATTTTCATTGCAGCCAGGGCAGTAAAACATATAGCCGACGACCACGGCGTCTTCTTCGATGGGGATTAGTTTGGTCATAATTCAACTACTACAAAACAAACACATTAGTGCCCAAGAGCCAATAATCTTCGCCGCTCATCCAAGGTAGTTAACATTTAGACATAATATACGCTCTCAGTATAGCGATGAGACTTCTACAAAGGTACACTTAATTTTTAGGGAGTGATCGCCAAGTACTTACATTGCTGCTGTAATGGGCATTAAGGTTATGGCATTAGTTCGTTGGCAACCATTCCGGGAAATTGAAAGTCTGCAATCGGCGATGAACCGCATAGCAAGCCCGTCCTGCACAAAGGGGCTAAATGATTTGCATTATCGCGGCTCGGAAAGTAACGCGTAAGAAAGGTGAAAATTAGGAAAGTTAAAATCCTAACTTGACCATTGGGTAACGCTTGGTTCCTTAAACAGGGAGTCTATAAAAGCAGCAATTTCTGCAAAAGCAGGTTTAGCACCGTGACAAAAGCCTGGGAAGCTCAGAAAGCCGTGAATCATACCCATGTAGTCGGTGAATTGCACTTGATTCCCTGCTAATCGCAATCGTTCTGCGTAGGCTTGTCCCTCATCGTGTAATGGATCGTACTGCCCGGTGATGATTAGGGCAGGCGGTAATTGAGTAAGGTTTGTCGCTAAGAGCGGTGAAAAGTAAGGGTGGTAGATGTCATTCGGCGTGCGAGCATAATCCTGCACAAACCGTTTCAGTTGCGCTTTGGTTAAATACGGTCCATTCGCATATTGCTTAACTGAGGGCTGACTGAGCGTGCCATCAGTAATCGGATATAGCAAAACTTGTCCTCGAATGTTGGGCTTCTGTGCATCTTTTGCCATTAAGCACAGGGCTGCTGCCAAATTGCCACCTGCACTGTCGCCAATCACTATCAGGGAGTTGGCATCAACACCTAAAGATGCAGCCTGCTGGACAACCCACTGTAGAGTGTCGTACCCATCCTCTAAAGCGATCGCAAACGGATATCGCGGTGCAAGTCGATACCCCACGGCAATCACTGCCACCCCACTCTGATGTGCCAGTCGTCTGCACATGGCATCATGGGTTTGAAAATTGCCGCCAATCCAACCGCCGCCATGAAAAAAGACAATGACTCCTAATGCCGATTGTTGCCTTGGGTAGTAGAGCTTCAACGGAATATCGCCATGTCGCCCTGCAGTAACAACATCTGTAATCTTCTGCATTGGCAATGATTGACCCAGCATGATACGAGCAACAATTGGAGAAATTGGAGTTTGAGACTGCTGCTCGATTTCTTGAAGAGTCATTTCATTGGCAGGCTTGCTGCTCCAACGCAACAGCCACGTTAAGAGACGGACTTTCCCATCTAATTGAACTGGGTGAAGCATCTGGGATTTTTGCTGTTAGAGCAGTCCATTTTATAGTCGAGCGCTAATGCTTTACCAAAAACCTACCGGGCAGCATCGCGATCACTGACCCACTTTTACCAGATTTCAACCTGACAGTACAGCAAGTTTTTCAAAAAAACAACGAAATCGCGGGTGTCCCCACCCTCAGTGAAGCGGGGTGGGGAGGGATAGCGCGGCGATTGGAGCAATAGCGGAGATTGCCAATAGAACTTTCGGGTTAGGCAGTCGTTTAATATAGTCCACGAGCAACTCAGATACAGTTACGTTGCGCTCTTTGGCAACCCTTGTCACTTTATCTTTGAGTTCTGGTGAGATTCTAATATAGAGCCTTTCTGTTCTTGGCATGTGCGTACTTTTGGTTGTACTATATCAACCATGATAGTAACACGCCGAGTCACTTTTAGGTTGTATCCGTCCAAAGCCCAAGCGGTCAAAATGCTTGAGACGCGGAGACTTCATGCCTACCTGTATAATGCCTGCGTGGAGCATCGCTCATACGAGTTACCAGAAGTTTGGAAAGGCTGTCGATTACTTGACTCAGCAAGCAGCAATAGTGCCATTCAAGGATTGCTGGACTGACTATAAATCTCTCAATCATGGTTCGCTACAAGCGACAGTGAAGCGAGTAGATTTTGCTTTCCAGCGTTTCTTTAAAGGAATTGGAGGATATCCAAAGTTCCAGTCAATACGCAAGTATTCTGGGTGGACTTATCCTGATGCTCGTCAAGGTTTCAAGGTTCACAGTAATGGCGATAATGGTCATCTGGAACTGAGAGACTTAGGCTTTCAGATTCAGATGAGGGGTAAAGCTAGGACTTGGGGAACACCAACAACTTGCACTATTGTCTACCGCAATAATCAATGGTTTGCCTCGATCACCGTTAACTGCGCACCAGTTAGACAGACTGACACAGGTGCAGTAGGAATTGACTTTGGCACTCTTACTGCTGTTGCCATGAGCAATGGTAGTAAGATAGAAAATCCTAGATTTCTTGCTACAGCTCAAGCTAAAGTTAAACAGGTTTCTAAACAGAAAAGACGAAAGCAAGCACCTAATTTCAAGAAAAAGATAAAAGCCTCCAAACGTTGGAAAAAGGCATCTAGAAAGGTCGCTAAACTTCAGCAAAAGAGCGCAAATCAGCGTAGGGATTGGGCGCATAAGGTAGCTGCACAGATTGTTAGCAGTAATAGCATGGTTGCTACTGAGAAATTAAATATTAAAGGGATGACCCGCAAAGCTAAGAAAGGAAGCAAACGCAAACATCAAAAAACTGGACTCAATCGTTCCATCTTGGATACAGGATGGGGGATGCTGAGAGGCATGATTGAGTATAAGTTGGTTGAATGTGATGGTGTGTTTGTTGAGGTGCCAACTTCATTGGTGAAACCTTCTCAAACTTGCCACTGATGCCGTAAGGCGTTGATAAATAACTTCATGAAAGTGAATTGGTGTTAAGCCAATTTCTTACCCATTTCCGAAAAGCCTGACGAAGAGCAATTCTGCCACCCGATTGGTAACTTTGCACAAAGTTGGGCAACATTTTTACTGGGAAGTTTGGGAAGGCGAGACTTGATTCTGTTTCTTCATAGTAATCATCTTGCAATTGATAGATCCGTAATTGATTTTGATTCACCCGCCAGACTTCAGGCACTCCTAGCCGTGCATAGATAGTTAATCGATCAAGTGACCGACTGGTGATATCAATTTCTAATACTAGGTCAGGTGGAGGATCTCGCTGCAAGTCTATGTCAATTTTGCCCCGAACAGCAGCAAAATTGTGGATATAGAAGCACTCATCCGGTTCAGCACCAGCCATCTTTTGTTGTCTTCTCCAAGTGGTTGAGCCAAAGCCTTCAAACTCAATATTGAGTTCCTCCAGCAAGTCTTCAATCAAACTTCCAATCCGACGTTTAAGATATTCGTGTTCGGGCAGGGGAACCATGATTTCCAGAACTTCATCGCAAAAGGCAATTCTTGAGGAGCGACCAACATCTCGCTCCCCTTGAGCGGTAAGGATTATTTCGTATCTCTCCCAAGTGACATCTTGCAACAAAATGTATTGCCCTATGGGGATGAGGAGTTGTTGCAAGTCAAATGTGATATTGCTCATGCCATTTGGGCACCTACCCCCGTTCTACTCTCCCATTCTATTTCCAGTTTGCTTGCTGGAGCCAGAATAGTTTCTGTTTGATTTTTACCCAACGTGGAGCCCCTACTATGACACTGGACATGAGGACACTATCCTCATATCATCACACCTTCAATCTCCGCCTCAGATAATTCATATAATTCCCGCAACTTATCCAACTTCTCAGTATCCGGTTGCCAGAATCCGCGCCCATTCGCCTCTAACATTCTGCCCACAATATTGCGAAATGCCTCTGGATTCGAGGCTCTTAGTTTTTCCGCCATTTCTGCATCGAAGGCATAAGTAGCAGCTGCCTGGTCATAAACCCACGAGTCAGTAAAGTCTACAGTACCGCTCCAACCAATCAGTGCTGTGAGTCGTTGGGAGATTTCAAAAGCTCCCCCAGAACCTTGATTTACCATCGCCTCTGCCCACTTAGGATTGAGTAACTTAGTTCGATACTCCATTCGCAGCAAGTCTTCTAGGTTACGAGGCGTTGCGTCTTTCGAGAAACTCTCTACAAAGCTAGCATTCACCTTTCTGCCGCGTTGCTTTTCAGCAGCTCGCTTTAATCCCCCTGTGTTGGCGTAGTATTCCTGGATATCAGTAAGCCCGTATTCTACAGAGTCAATCTCCTGAACGATGTGATCGCTCGTCTGCAATAGCTGAGTTAAAACTTCTGGACGTGCTTGACCCTTATCTTGTCTGCCATAGCTGAAGACATTACGCTCGCGCCATGTCTGCCCCAGTTCATCTCCTGACTCCCAGTTAGATGTCACAACTCGATCGTTAACTAGTGAGCCGAAATCACCAGCCGGGTTGGAAAACAATCGAGCGGCTGGGTTGTCTACACCCTGTGCTTTTAGAGCTAGAGCATGTTTGCGAATAAAATTCTGGTCTTCGGGTTCATCAACCGCTGCCGCTCGTTGAAACAAATCATCAAGCAGTTCAATGATGTTGACAAAGCTATCTCGAAAGATGCCAGAGAGATTTCCTAGCACATCGATCCGGGGATGATTCAACTCAGATAACTGTCTTAGTTCATAGCGGACGATTCGACCAGTACCTTCCTTCAGAGGTTCTGCTCCCACTAGTTCCAAGAGAATACCCAGGGATTCACCACGAGTTTTGATGGCATCCAATCCCCACAGCATAACGGCAACAGTTTCAGGATATTGCCCATGCTCTTTCAAATGTTGAGTGAGGAGGGAAATAGCGATCACTCGTCCTCGCTCGTAAGCACCTGGAGAAGGCATCCGATAGGGGTCCAAGGCGTGCATGTTCCGACCTGTGGGTAGCACACCCGGACCATCTCGCAATAAATCGCCACCTGGAGCTGGGAGTATATATTCACCATTGATACCGCGCAGCAGGTTCGTTAACTCATCCCCGGTTTGCATTAATAATTTGCAGATCTGCTCTGCCTCTTCGATTTTGGTCTTAGCGTTTGCGTCTATTCCAGAGCGACTGGATAAGCCGATTTTGGATTCAATTTTTGTGTTGGCTACTGATAGCTGATTGCTAACAACTTCGCTAATCACGTCCTCTGGTAATTCTTCTCCAAAGTAAGCCCGAAGATAACTCGTTAACTCTTCTGAATCAGGTGGTTCGCCTAGTGTGTGCAATCCAGCAGAGAATAGGCGATTCTCCAGCACTTGAAGATATTCATATACCTGCACCAAATACCGATTGAACGCTTGAGGACTAAACATCTGAGCATTCTCAGGAGAGAAGGCAATCCCCAATCGTTGGGCATCCTCAAACGGACAATCTACATTCACTCCAGTATCCACAATCTGTTTACAGATGGCTGCTTTGAGCTGATAGTTCTGATCTGGATCTTCCCGATATTCAGATATTAAGTCGCGCAGTCCTACCAACTCTTTATACAATCCAGCGCGACCGTATGGCGGCACGTTATGAGATATGAGAACACCATAGCCTCGCCGCTTTGCCAGGATTGACTCAGAGGGATTATTAGCTGCGTATATATAGATATTGGGCAAATTTCCCAGCAGAATGTCAGGCCAAGAATAGCCTGTATTGCCTAAAGGAGAACCAGGCAACCATTCAACTGTGCCATGCATCCCAAAATGAATTACCACATCAGCTTGAAATCCATGTTGCAGCCATTGATAAAAAGCAGCGTATTGGGGATGGGGTGTTAAGTCACGCTCAAACATGAGTCGCATGGGATCGCCTGGTATCCCTAGAGGCGGCTGTACCCCAATCCATACATTGCCCAACTGGACGCCACCAAGGGCGAATTCATCCCCATAAGTTTTAATGCCACTGCCAGTAAGAGATTTCCACTGTTTCTCAATTCGAGATGTGTTTAAATAGCCGAGCCATTTTTCTAAGGTTTGGGCGTTGAGGGTGGTAGCTCTACCCTCATCTGCCTCTTTGATATGGCAAATTAATTCCTCTCCATCTTCTGGTAATTCACCAACGGTATATCCTTGAGCTTTGAGTGCCTGTAGCAACTTGAGAAGCGATCGCGGCACATTTAGCAAGGCGGCTGTTCCCGTAGCCCCATAACCAGGAGGAAAACCGTAAAGGACAATTGCTACATGTCGCTCTTGAAGTGGCTTCTGCCGCAGAGCAATCCAGTATTTCAGCCGTTCAATCAGACGCTGTACCCGTTCTGGTATTAAATAGATCTTTTCTCCTACTAAACCGCCCAGCGGTACAGGGTCAATTGCTCCATCCAGTTCTGGTAATGCGTACAATACTACACTTTGCAATCCTCCAATCCCTTGACGAGTCCAGGAATGAATATCTTGAATGAGTAGTGGTGCCGCCACAATGTAAGGTACATTCTTAGCGCCAAGGATGCGTTTGGCAACGTCCACCTGCCGCCCTGCTTCCATCGACCCAGCAGGACCTCCTACTAAAGGGAAGCCAATAGTGGAGACGATTGCATCTACCTGACTTGCCTCACTAGATAGGGAGGGAATCTCAACTACACCTAGCTGCCTCTGGGTAGCTTCATAGGCTGTAGTCATCCAATCCCGCACCGCCACATGGCCTTCAACTCCATTGATAAAAATAGGTAAGGGAACTAAACCCGCCTGCTCAAAGTAGCGAATCAGTTGGTGAATGTATGGCTGCCGGGTAATAACATGCTTACGATAAAGCAAAATGCTCACGACTGGTAATTGAGAGCATTCCCCCTGACTCCTTGTCCCTGACGTAAAGAGCGAGCTTCCCTCTAAGACAGCAGTCGGCTTTTGACTTCGGTACCACTCTAAGTACTGCCGGGGTGAATCAAAAAATCCTTGATAGTTGGGATGTACTAGACCCATATTTGGGGTTTCCACTAGTGAGGGAATTTCACCCACCTTTAACCCCAAATACTGTTCTGCCAATATCCAGAACAGGGCAGCAACATTATCTGATCCGCCAGCATTCCAGTAGCCATAGACAATAAGCCAGTTGCGTAGGTCTTGTACCTTCTGCACAGGCACGAATTTCAATAATTTTGGTCCAATTTTTAAAAAGCTCAAATACCCAGCTAGTCGGTCTTCTTCTCGCCCTTGGCTGAATTTGTCAAGAATAAATTTAATTGGCTTAGGCATGCCCTTGGGCCGATCGCCAATGGCAAAGACACCAAGCTGGGTTAGGGTCATCAGTTCTAGGGCTGACTCAAACACAAGGCGAATTGGGATGTGTTGCAAACGATCACGCAGCCACAAAACTTGGTCGTAATCAAAGAGCAAACTGCCAAAAAAGACCTGGGCGTCTTGCAGTGCTACTTCTATCTCACCTGGACGAGTGGTGAGGTCGCGATCGCTAAACACCCGAATGTCTAACTCAGGGCAGCGTTCTACTGCCAGTTGAGCTGCCTGACGGTATAGGTCGGCATTAAATGATTCAAACCCAGCAATTAAAACAATGCGTTTCATGCCCCAAGCCCAAAAGTCCTTCTCCTCTCGATTTTAGAGTTTTGTGGCAGCGGGTATCGCCTAGGATTTTAGTTGGAGCAATCGTCAGCACCCTACTTTACTTAGGAACTTTATAGCCTGCTTTTTGGGCTGCTGCTACATCAGGAAAGCACTTTTCTGGCTTAGTTTTGGTATAATTTGGAGACTTTGTAGTAACGGCAATTTTTCCCAGTCTTTTACTATTGACAGCCTTGATTGGATTGCCGCTTGGACAGGTTGTTCCTTGAGGTGCAACACCTTGTGTTTGTGCAGTTGGGGATGCGGATGAGCTAGGTGAGGTTGTTGCTGTCTCTGAGGGCGAAGTCGTACTAGCGCTAGGTGAACTCTCAGTATTACTACCGCTTGGGTTGTTAGCGTTATTACCGCCACCGCAACTAGAAAGGATAATAATTACTGAAAGCGACACAGCAGTAGCCGCTATACGAGAAGCAATCGCAGTTTTCATTGGCTTAAGCATCAAGTTTGGGGATGAAAATGTCCTAGTTGTGTTGTCCAAGAACTTTTAAATATTAATAATACGAATGGTGCCTTATTTATGTATAGAATTGTGAAAGATTTATATACACTTTCTACCTAGCTCTAGACATGCGTTGCACGGGGGCACAGTGCCTCGTCTGAAGACTGGTCCTTAGCACAAGGGGGTTTGTGATGCAAGATTTCCTCCAAACGGAACCCCATACCGATGAAGCAAGCTTTTCAGCTCACATGTGACCGGAAAGATCTCCTGATTCCAGTCACCTAGGTTTGTTCTCAAAAAGTGTCGTCATGCTTGCCCCAGTATACTAGAATTATGATGTTGGTAGTTCTATTATTAGTCTAGTTACCAGTCTTTTAGTCATCGCATTTAGGGTTTAGTTCCTATGGTTGCCTCAATTAGTGTCTTTGAAGATGAAATAGGAGAGTTCATCTTCGCATTATTTGACGCTAATATTCAACAATTTAGCAATCAAAAAAAAATCCAAATAAGAGTTTGCCCACCTTTAAAAAGGGTAGTGAAGAAGGAACTTCAAAAAATTTTTTAGAAGCTAGAAAAATTTTGCTTCAAAGTATTGATCCTGAAACAAAAGCTATTAAAGACCTTCAAGGATTAGCTAGAGCCTTTGATTTTGCAGATCAATATGTTAACGATAATTGGGACTTACTGCCAGCGAAAACCAAAGTAGAATTAACTAAAGGTAGTAAAGCTGTGCTAGATATTTTACCAAACTATGATGGTTGTTTAGATATATCGAAGGTTTCTCCTGCTATCTATGAAGCATTCAAGAGAAGACTACGGCATAATCTTAAAAGACTATTGTTATCTTTTCGTACAGTCAGCAAGAATAAGTCCCTCTCTTTAATACTGCTTAAAAGTATTCATAAGTTTGCGAGTTCGGTTCAAAAACTTAATGAGGATGCGCTGCTAGACCAGGTATTTTTTACAGTTGATGCTGGTACGTTCGCCAAGTTTCAAGCACTTCTAGACGAGCCCTTACCACCGACCGACAAGCTGCGCCGATTGCTCAAGAAGAAAGCCCCTTGGGAAAAAAGTGACCATGTTCTTGTCAAAACTCCAGAACCGCTAGAATAAAGCATGAGTCCTTGCTGCTCAAATTTAACCCTGATCATGAGATCGCCAACATCCGTTCAATTCCAAGATGCTTTTGATGTCATAGTAGTGGGTGCGGGTCATGCTGGTTGTGAGGCTGCCCTAGCTACCGCGCGGCTGGGTTGTCGCACTCTGCTTTTGACCCTCAACCTAGACAAAATCGCTTGGCAACCCTGTAACCCAGCTGTGGGTGGTCCAGCTAAATCCCAGTTAACGCATGAAGTGGATGCATTGGGTGGGGAAATTGGCAAGATGGCGGATCGCACCTATCTGCAAAAGCGAGTACTGAATTCCTCTCGTGGACCTGCTGTCTGGGCGTTGCGAGCGCAGACTGATAAGCGGGAGTATGCTGCAGTCATGAAGGGGATTGTCGAGAACCAGGAAAATCTGGCAATCCGCGAAAGTATGGTGACAGATTTAGTACTGGGTGCCAACGATGAAGTGATCGGGGTTGAAACTTACTTCGGTGTTGGGTTCCAAGCTCCAGCTGTGGTGCTGACAACGGGAACATTTCTGGGTGGGCGCATTTGGGTGGGAAACAAATCTATGGCAGCGGGTAGGGCAGGAGAATTTGCTGCTGAAGGACTGACAGAAACTCTCAATCAATTAGGCTTTGAAACGGGACGGCTAAAGACAGGGACACCAGCAAGGGTGGATAAGCGATCGCTCGACTATAGTCAGTTGGAACCTCAACCTGGCGATGCTGAGTTGCGCTGGTTCAGTTTTGATCCTGATGTCTGGGTAGAAAGAGAGCAGATGAATTGCTATCTTACCCGCACTACAGAGGCAACGCATCGACTAATTCGGGAGAATTTGCACCTGTCGCCAGTCTATGGTGGCTGGGTAGATGCTAAAGGACCGCGCTACTGTCCCAGCATTGAAGATAAGATTGTGCGCTTTGTCGATAAGGAAAGCCATCAAATATTTATTGAGCCGGAAGGTCGAGATATTCCAGAACTCTATATCCAGGGATTTTCGACTGGGTTACCCGAAGCTATTCAACTGCAACTCTTGCGATCGCTCCCAGGGATGGAAAACTGCGTGATGCTTCGCCCAGCCTACGCTGTGGAGTATGACTACCTCCCTGCGACTCAGTGCTACCCCACTTTGATGACTAAGCGGATTGAGGGGCTGTTCTGTGCTGGGCAAATCAATGGCACGACTGGCTACGAAGAAGCTGCTGCTCAAGGCATTGTTGCCGGAATTAACGCTGCTCGTTATGTCCGTCATCAGGAGATGCTAATTTTCCCCCGCGAGCAAAGCTACATCGGGACGCTGATTGACGATCTATGTACTAAAGACTTGCGAGAGCCATACAGGATGCTCACCAGCCGCTCTGAGTATCGGTTGTTGCTGCGCTCAGATAATGCTGATCAGCGCCTGACACCTTTGGGACGGCAGATAGGCTTGATTGATGACCGTCGGTACTCAATCTTTACACGTAAACAGGCAAACATTGTCGCAGAAAAAGAACGACTTCATACAGTTAGAGTCAAAGAACACGGGTCCGTCGGACAAGCGATCGCTTCTGCCACCCAGCAAGCCATTAAAGGCTCAATTACCCTAGCCGATCTGCTGCGGCGACCGGGGTTTCACTACATCGATCTAGAGCGTTATGGACTCTCGCAACCCGCTCTCGATGCAACAGAAAAAGCAGGGGTCGAAATTGATATTAAATATTCTGGCTATCTTCAACGGCAGCAAAATCAGATCGACCAGATTGCTCGTCAAGCTAACCGCAAACTGCCTCCAGATCTAGACTACTCAGTGATAGATACCTTATCAAAAGAGGCACGAGAGAAACTTGCTAAGGTCAGACCTTTAACTATTGGTCAGGCGGCTCGAATCGGTGGGGTGAATCCAGCGGATGTCAATGCCTTATTGGTTTATCTGGAGTTACGTTTACGTGCCTCTACCCCAAAGGAATCACCTCTTCTCGCATAGACGCTCAGGCTAAAAAACCGCTAATGTGAAGATTGCATAACTTAGCTATGGGGTCCTTGCTGTGGGCTTATTCGACGACTTGAGCCGTTTTTTGGAAAACCGTTTAGAAGAATTTTTACGCAATAATCCTCATCTAGAGTTAGAAGCTCTCTTAGAGCAGTTGCGTGAGCAAGAGGAAGACACTCTAAAGTTAATTGCTGATCTGCAATTGCAAGAAAAGCAGGCAGAGGAAGAAATCCTTGCGACTGCTCAAGAAATCCAGCGCTGGCATATCAGAATTGAAAAGGCAAAGGCGGCAGGGAGACTTGATTTAGCTCAACCAGCACAAGAGCGAGAAGCAGCGCTGCTGCGTGAAGGGAATCAGCGCTGGGGACATATGCAAGGGCTGAGAGAACGGATTGCACAAGCCAAGGAACTTCTGCACCGTGTCCAACAGCGTCGACAGGAAGTCAAAGCCAAAGCAACCCAGGCACAAGCGGCTCGCACCAGCTATCGAGCTGAACAGCGATTGGAGACGGCTGGCTGGAATCGAGCTGGCACTTCTCAGCAGCCAGATGTGTTAGAAGAAACATTTTGCCGCTGGGAAACCCAGGATGAGCTAGATAGGCTGAAGCGCAATATGAACAAATGAAAAAGCGCTCCTATTAATAAGGAGCGCTAAGATTTAGCTACAGTTCAGGCACTTAGGCAACTGAATACTGAGTGAGAACTTCTTAGCTGTGAATGGCAGGAGCAGATAGAGTAATCGGCATAACTTCACCCGCAGCGAGATCGAGTGGGAAGTTGTGCGCGTTGCGCTCGTGCATCACTTCCATTCCTAGATTGGCGCGGTTAAGTACGTCTGCCCAGGTGCTAATTACGCGCCCTTGAGAGTCAATGACAGACTGGTTGAAGTTGAATCCGTTCAGGTTGAATGCCATGGTGCTAATGCCCAAGGCTGTGAACCAAATTCCCACTACTGGCCAAGCTGCTAGGAAGAAGTGTAAGGTACGGCTGTTTGCGTAGGTTCCCAAGATTACCTCGTTTGTCCGTCCAACTAAGCGACCGAAATAACCGTGCGCGGCTACGATGTTGTAGGTCTCTTCCTCTTGCCCAAACTTGTATCCGTAGTTCTGGCTCTCGCTCTCTGTGGTCTCGCGAACCAATGAGGAGGTGACCAATGAACCGTGCATGGCACTGAATAGCGCTCCGCCAAATACTCCTGCTACTCCCAACTGGTGGAATGGGTGCATCAGGATGTTGTGCTCCGCTTGGAATACGAACATGAAGTTGAATGTTCCAGAGATTCCCAGGGGCATACCATCACTGAATGACCCTTGTCCCAGTGGGTAGATTAGGAATACTGCTGTCGCTGCTGCTACTGGCGCGCTGTATGCTACTGCTATCCATGGACGCATTCCTAGGCGGTAGCTGAGTTCCCACTCCCTTCCCATGTAGCAGAATATGCCAATCAAAAAGTGGAATACTACTAGCTGGTAGGGACCACCGTTGTACAACCACTCGTCTAGGCTGGCTGCTTCCCAGATCGGGTAGAAGTGTAGACCAATGGCGTTGGATGATGGCACTACGGCTCCGGTGATGATGTTGTTGCCGTACAGGAGTGAACCTGCTACTGGCTCTCTGATGCCGTCTATGTCTACTGGGGGTGCTGCAACGAAGGCGATGATGAAGCAGGTTGTGGCAGCTAGCAATGTAGGGATCATCAATACGCCGAACCAGCCGATGTACAGGCGGTTGTCGGTGGATGTTACCCACTCGCAGAACTGTTCCCACAAAGATGTGCTTTCGCGTCTCTGTATGGTTGTTGTCATAATTTGAATGATTGCACTGTTACATGTTGACTATCAGGTTGTTGCCTTTTGATAAAGCAACATAAGTTAACAATAAAAGAGGCATTCAGCTTTGTCAGTTATTAAAAGTTATAAACTCAAGTTAATAAGTTAGCTAAAAAGTTATTTTTGCGTTAAATTTCCTAATACTGCTTTGGATCATGAAAGTCTTTTTAGGAAATAGTTATAGCAGACTAAATGCTGCAGTAATTATACAAAATAGTATTAAAGTTTTTTAAGATTACATCAAGAACACAGAAAAAGCGCTCCTCTAATAAGAGCGCTTTTATTATTAAGCAATCATTAGAACAATAACAGCTACTTCATCTATTACAATTTAGCTGTCAGTAGTCGCCTTTTGAAGCAACCTAACTTAACAGTAGGACATTTGCTTAAATTTGTCTGTTATTAAAGGTTAGTATAGAGTTACATCTTTCTAGTCTATTTTTAGCTTGAGGGTTATACTAAAGTTATTAAAATAAGAATTTGAGACGAGGTTTTTGTGACAGATGACGTTGAAGAAGCCTTCGCTACTATAGATGCGATTCTTGGCAAAGAGTCTTTGAATGATTTACAAAAAACGGTTTTTCTTCAATCTTGGGAACGAAAGAGTTACCCAGAGATGGCTCAAAGTTTGGGATATGATGATGGCTACGTTAAGTATGTTGGCTTCCAGCTTTGGAAGCTACTCTCGGAGGCTTTGGGCGAGAGAGTTACAAAAAATAACTTGCGTTCAGCAATAAATCGTTGGCAAACGCGATCCTATACTCCCTTAAGGAAACTGCAATCAACAACCGTTTGTCACCAAGATTGGGGTGAAGCAATTGACACTTCAATTTTCTACGGACGCTCTGCTGAGCTGACTGCTTTAGAGAAATGGATCGTTCAAGAGCGCTGTAGATTAGTAGCAATTCTGGGAATTGGTGGCATTGGTAAAACGGCTTTATCTGTGAAGTTAGCAGAGCAAGTTCAGCCGCAATTTGAGTACATCATCTGGAGATCGCTTCATAATGCTCCATCCATTGAAGCTCTTCTCTCTAGCTTGATTCAATTTCTATCCAACCAGCAGGAAACAGAGTTATCTGGAGAGGTAAGTGCAAACATATCGCAACTGCTAGATTATCTAAAAAAATCTCGCTGCCTACTTGTACTTGACAATGTGGAGACTATTTTATGTAGTCATGATTCATCTGAAGTCCATGATTTTCAGGCAGGATATTATCTTGAGGAATATGAGGGATATGGCGAACTCTTCAAGCGAATTGGAGAATCGCGTCACAATAGTTGTTTGGTAATAACTAGTCGAGAAAAGCCTAAAGAAGTGGCAGTCCTTGAAGGCAAAACTTTCCCCATTCGATCCCTGCAGTTATCAGGTTTATCGACAGCTGATGGACAAGAATTTTTTCGAGGCAAAGGCAACTTTTCTGGCTTGGAAGATGACTGGGAAAAACTCATTCAGTATTATGCAGGAAATCCTCTTGCCTTGAAAATCGTTTCCACAACAATCCGAGATTTGTTCAACTGTAGTATTTCTAAGTTTTTATTAGAGCAAACGGCAGTCTTTGGTGATATTAGAGTTCTTCTCTCTCAGCAATACGCTCGATTATCCTTGTTGGAAGCTGAGATAATGCACTGGTTAGCTATTAATCGTGAACCTATTACAATCGCAGAAATTAAATCAGATCTTTTATCACCAATAGCATCTTTTCAGCTATTGGAGGCATTAGAATCTCTAAAACGGCGATCGCTAATTGAGAAGAGAGCCGATCTTTTTACATTACATCCCGTACTTATAGGGTATATTACTAATTTAGTAATAGAGCAGGTTTGTGAAGAAACTGTTAGTCAGAGAATCTCATTTCTCAAAAAACATGCTTTGATTAAAGCCCAAGTCAAAGACTATATTAGAAATGTTCAAATTAATTTAATTGCTAAGCCAATTATTAAACAACTACTGCATGTGTTTGGTAACGTCAATAAACTTGACGAGCAGCTAATGCAAACCTTATCCTTTTTACAAGGTAAACCGCCCCTTGAAACTGGCTATGCTGCTGGTAATATTCTTAATCTAATGCGCCAGTTGCAAATAGGTTTAAGCGGTCGTGATTTTTCTATGTTGACGGTTTGGCAGGCTGACTTACGAGGATTAGATTTACATTTCTGTAATTTCTCTGGTTCCGATCTCGCGAAATCTATTTTTACTGAGAACTTTAGCTACATTTTTGCCATGGCAGCTAGCCGAGATGGAAGACTTCTAGCTACATTTGATACTCATAGTAAGATTCGCCTTTGGCGAGTTGCAGATGGACAACAACTGTTAGTTTGGGATGGACATTTGGGTTGGTCTCGTGCTGTTACCTTTGGTTTTCAAGGTGATACCCTCGTTAGTGGTGGTGAAGACGGAACCATAAAACTGTGGGCTCTCTCAGATGGTAGCTGTCGCCAAACTCTACAGGGACATATAGGTGTAGTGTTGTCTGTTGCCTGTGATGTGCAAGGTAATACTCTTGTCAGTGGTGGTGAAGATGGAACCGTAAAACTGTGGGCTCTCTCAGATGGTAGGTGCCATCAAACTCTACAGGGACACAGCAGTTGGGTATTGTCTGTTGCCTGTAGTCCACAAGGCAAGACCCTAGTTAGCAGTGGTGCTGATCGAACAATAAAACTATGGGATATTAATACTGGTAATTGTCTGAAAACCTTGCAGGGACATAAAGAGACGGTCTTTTTTGTGAGTTTTAGTGCTGATAGTAAGACTCTAGTCAGTGCCAGTGAAGACCAAACCGTGAAACTGTGGAACGTTAAGACGGGTGAATGCTTGAAAACGTTACCAATATTAAGCGGAAAAAAAAGTTTGTTGGCATGGCCTGTTGCCTTCAGTTCCCACCATCAAATTCTAGCTATTGGTGGCTCTGATCGAACAATAAAGCTGTGGGATATCAGTACAGGTCAGCAAGTTAGAACTTTACAGGGACATAGTAGAGAGATTCGGTCTCTTGTCTTTAGCCCTCAAGATCATACTCTAATTGCTAGTGATGAAGACCAAACTCTAAAAGTCTGGGATATCTCGGATGGTAGCTGTCTGAAAACCTTTCAGGGATACAGTAGTGGGGTGTGTTCTATTGCTATCAGCCCTGATGGTGAAACTCTTGTCAGCGGTAGTACAGACCGGATGGTAAGACTCTGGAATGTTTCAGATGGTAAGTGCTTGAGAACTATTGAAGGGCATACGAGTTGGGTCAGGGGCGTTGCTTACAGTCCTGATGGGAAAACTGTAGCCAGTGGAGGTGCAGACCTACTAGTTAAGATCTGGGATGTCTCCAATGGTAAATGCTTAAGAAGCTTTAAGGGACACGCCAACATGGTCGTTGCGATTACCTACAATCCACAAGGTACTACTGTAGGGGTTGCCAGTGTAGACCAAGCGGTAAGAGTCTGGAATATCAATACTGGTGAATACTGCAAAGTTCTACTAGGACACAGCAGTTTTGTGCTTTCAGTTGCTTACAGCCCAGATGGTGAGATTTTAGCTAGCTGTGGTGCTGACCGAACGATTAGGCTTTGGGATGTTAGCACTGGTGAATGCCTCAAAGTTCTACAGGGACATGTTCATTGGGTGTGGTGTATCGCTTTTAGCCCAGATGGTCGAAACCTAGCCAGCGCTAGTGCCGACCAGACAGTGAGAATTTGGGATGTCTCAGATGGTAAGTGCAGTAAAATTCTTCCTGGGCATACTAATTGGGTTGCCTCGGTTGCTTATAGTCCAAATGGTAATACTTTAGCCACCGCTAGTATGGACCAAACAGTGCGGGTGTGGGATACAGACACAGGTCTTGCTTTAAGAGTATTGCGTGGACATACAAGCTGGGTGCTTTCAGTTGCCTTCACCCGCCTACGCCATAAATCCCAAGAATTGAAGCAAGTTATTGTTAGTGGTAGTGACGACCAGACAATACGGTTTTGGGAGATCGAGACAGGTGAATGTATCAAAACACTAAGCATCGAAAGACCCTATGAAGGTATGAATATCACTGGTTCAACTGGTTTAACAGAAGCTCAGAAAGCAACATTAAAAGCGCTAGGTGCAGTTGAGTCTTGAGCTTGCAGCCAGAGCTTTCTCCGGAGCCAGTCGCGTGGGCAGGGATCGCCAACGAAGTGCGCCCGACTTGAGGAGCCACTGCGCTCTTGGGGGTTCCCCCCGTTGTAGCAAGTGGCGTCGAACTGGCGTGCTGACCTTTGAGTTATATAACCACTGGGATGTAGATCAATTAAAAGTATAAAATAATACGAATTAAATAAATTATGTAACATAGGGTACCCTGAAGAGAGACCCGTATGCGAGGATTGGAATAGTAGGCATAATAGTAGGCGTTAATGACGAGACAAAATTTTGCTAAAGGCTATAGGTATAGATACAGCTCAATCTTAGTAAGCCGAAAAAAGGTTAACTTTTTCTGGATAGGGGTGTGGTCGTTCATTATCTTGTGGCCCTGGTTATCATGGCTAGTTTACGATCCGAGCATGATAGAGCAAATTCAGCAAAAATCTCGTTCAGTTGCCCCTACCACCCTCAATCCCCCTACTAGCGAAATCGATAAGCTCTCAAGAGAGAGCTATTAAGCATCATGTAAGCCCAACTAACTTAGCACTCAGTTCCCAGAGGCGTTCGGCTTTCTCCTCATCACGGGCTTGAGGAGAAACTGTTTGAATGAACGACTTGCCGTCTTTCCTTTGGCGGTTTCCCCAACTCCAATAGAGACCAGACTGATTGTATTCTGCATCAGCAACCACAGCTGCGACTCGTTCGCCAGCTACCTCCTCAGACACAAATCCTCCAGTAATGTACTTTTGGAACAACGGGAAGAGTTTTTGAAATAGGGGATAGTGGTTGCGGAACAGAGCAGTTGTTGCGACACACCCAGGATAAAGGGAGCTAAAGGTAATCCCGGTTGTCTCGTGATACCGCCGATGCAGCTCCCGCATTGTCAGGACGTTACAGACTTTACTATCTTTGTAGGCTTTAACGGGTTCAAACTTCTTACCATCAATCATTGAGATCGGCGCTTGAAATCCTTTTGCTAAGCCCTCTAGATTGCCTAAATCTGGTCGTGGTGGAATCTTTCCCCCTAACTCATCCGGGTTATGCGTGACAGTTCCTAAAATGACGAGCCTTCGTGCCGCAGCAGACGAGCGCTCTAGATCCTGCAGCAGCAGGTTACACAAGAGAAAATGACCAAGGTGATTAGTTGCAACAGTTAACTCATAACCTTCTGGGCTGCGCAGTGGCTCCTTCAATAAAGGCATATAGATAGCAGCGTTGCCCACTAATGCATCCAGCGATTTGCCGCTTGCCCTTAGGTCCTGCACAAATTGTCGAACGCTCTCTAGAGAAGCTAAATCAATATGTAAGATAGTGTAGCTACTCTGGGGGATTTCTAGCGTTTGGGCTGCTTTTTCGGTCTTGGCTAAATCTCGACATGCCATGACTACATGCCATCCTCTTTGGACAAGCGCTTTTGCTGCGTATAAGCCGACTCCTGAAGAGGTGCCTGTAATTACAACCGTTGGCTTCTGATCTTGTTCCATTTCTAAACAGATGTAGTGATGGATGAAATTTTAAAACGTATAGATAGCTAATTAAGACAGGAATCTGCTGAGATCGAAATCATCTTCTGGCTCATCTTGCCTCAGACGCTCAGATGTCATCATTAGTAGAATTTGCTCAGAATATTCCACTGCTCCACGCAGTTCATCTTGTAATATTTCAAGTCCGCCATTAGCATACTCTTCAAATATTGTAATGCGTTGTTCATCAGATTCTTCATCCTGAGCCAAAATTTTCTGGTCTTGAGTTTCAGAAATAGCTAATAAATTTATGACTAAGTCGCATTTATGATTATCAAAATAATCTCGACGGATAGGATCTAAATCTTTGGCAAATTCCACTAAGGGGACTCGTTTTTTCCGCTTTGCCCCCAATGCTGCTGCGAATACCATAATATCTACAAAAGTTTGGAAAGGTCCTGTTGTATCATCTGCTGCTTTTAAGTCTCTTACCAGCTTGGTCTTGTCTTTAGCAATCTTAATCCTTTTTTCAGCCATCTCGACGTACCTCTATAATCTCAGTATATTCAAATTCGCTAGAACTCTGCCTTACTAATGGATAGAACTCGCTTCCCAACTCAATAACATCTACTTCACAGTTTGGCTTCGGAGAGTTATAAGATAAAACATATTCTTTACCAATATGAGTTGCCATCTCTTGCGCTACTTCTCCGCGCCACTGAGTTTTAGTGACTAACACCACCAGTTGATTGGCTAATTTGGGAATTGTTTTAGCAATTTGCCGCCGATAAATTTCGTCTAGACTCCCGAAAGGAGAATCCATGACAACGGGTAACGTGCTACTATCTGGTCCCATGAGTGCGTTTTTTTGACTCCATTCGCGTACTCTGTCAATAATGCCACCGATAAATGAAAGACTGAGAATTTGATTTTCGCCAGTAGAAGCTGCAACTGGTGCTAATTCTCCTGATACTACGTCTAACAAGGTTAATTCATACTTCTCACTGAGGTTAGGTATATAAGGAGTGAAGGAAATTTGGCTGAATATCTCCTGCACTCGCTTTTCTAGCTGCAAGCGAAATTGCTGATCTAGACCAGTTCTAACTTCTGTTAACCGCTCAATCGCATCCTGAGTTGCGGTAATGCGGCGCTGAGCAATGGCTTGCTTATCTTCTTTCATTCTGTACTTGGCAATTTGCTTCGCTTTCGCCTCAATTTCTGTCTTTAGCGTCTCAATTTTTTGCTTGTTTGCTCCTTTTTCTAAAATTAGTTCTCGAATTCTTTCTTCAATTCCATCTAAGCGCTTTTGTAAATTACTAATATTTTCATCTGGATAAGTTAGCAATTTTTTCTTGATATCATCTAACTGTGTTTCAATCCGGGAAAGTTCAATTCTATCTTTGTTAATTTTCTCTTGCTGTTGGTCAACCTCCTGCCAAAATTCTGTAGCCTGCTGATCGATTTCATTTATCTGTGACTCCATGCGAATAGCTGTCTCCTCGACATCTGGTGTTCCGGATCTCTCCATCCATTCTTGCACTAATGCATGAGGGTGTGAGCCATTCGTCAGTTCAGTTCCACATATACAACGTTCCCGTTCCAGTAACTCTTTAACAAAGGTCCGTTTAATTCCAGTCGGCAACTCTCCTTTGGAGCGTAAGTCATTCACAATCACCCGAAATCCAGCAGTTATCTCTAATAAAAAAACTGTATAGCCTCGCGTTGAAATTACTCGATTGCGTACATTTTTAGTCTGTTGTAATTGGCTTCTGATTGATACTGCCTCAGCTTCAAGCCTGTCCCTTAATTGTTGTAACTCTTCAGCACCCCCTAGTTTAAGTAAAAGCCCGCTAATTTCTCTTTTTAAATCATTCTGGTTTTCTAGCTCCTTATCTATTTCACTCTGGCGCTTCGATAAAGCCTCACTTCGTTGCTCAGTATTTTCCTTTTCCCGTAGTAGATTTCTGGTCTCAGTATCTCCAATTGCTGCTAGCTCTTCTTCTAAAGTTCTTTTTGCATTCTTCAAGTGTTCAATAGAGCGATCTAAAACTTTTAATCCTAATAAGTCTTTAGTAGCTTCAGCAATTTCAGACTTCTTGTCATCACGAAAAATCTGTTCGATCCGTTCCCCATCGAAAAAAAAATACTGATGCAAACTTGCTGGTAAAATTCTTCCAATTATGTCATCAGGGTGTTGTTGTGGCAGTAGCCAACAACCATCATCACCTGCTACTTGTAGATACAGTTCACTTTTGCTATGCTCAATGCCAATAGTGTCACCTTTATAAGCACGGCACAGACGCTTAGCTTTGTATTTTTTGCTATCATGTTCAAATCCAATTTCTACCCAGCATTCTACTGGTTCTCCTGGTGCCACTTCGGCGATCGCCCGTTTGTTTACCAACTTGTCAACTGAAGCAAAAGCAGCGCTAAATTTTTCGTACAGTACCCAAGTAAACGCATTTAGTATAGTTGTTTTTCCAGAACCATTATTGCCATGAATAATTGTGGTATTACGCTCTCTATGCGCTAAAAAAATCTCTGGTGTTTTGCCATAAAACTGCCGAAAATTACAGAGTCTAATTGATAATAGTTTCATGGCACAGCTTCCTTCACAATTTTCAAAATATCATCGTTAATATTCTTAGGATTTTTCATGTAGAGCTTATCTCTTTCTGCTTGTAATACTCGCTCAATGATTTGCCTAACTTCAGCTGGAGCGGTTGTGATCGGCTCTTGTACTTCTTTTAGAGTTAATTGCTGATTCATCCTTATAAATCCATTAATCCATATTGCTTCTGTAGCTTTAACAGTTTTTTCCTGGCAGCCCCGGCATTATCAGCTAAGTCAGCAAACTCCACAAACCGCCTTAACTCTTTTCGTAACAAATTACGCTCAACTTCCCACGTTTCTCGATCGAGTTCTGGAGGCACGACAATCATGTCAAATAGGGTAGCGCGTTGCTTGCCAGGGTAAGGACGCAAAATTCGTCCGCGACGCTGGATGAACTGACGTGGATTGCTGCTACTGGCAAGAATCACTGCTGTTTGAATTGCTGGGATGTCTACGCCTTCGTCTAAACAGCGAATAGCAACTAAACCCTGTAATTCACCAGCTTCAAATTGACGCCGTATCTCCTCTCGCTCTGTTAAGGGTGTTTGGGCTGTGTAAGTATTGACTCGATAACCCAGCTCAGCCCCCAATATCCTGGCGACAGCTGCTAACTGATGGCTACCCTCCTCAGTCTGTGATGTTTCTGGTGTGCCGTCTCCACAATAAAAAAGGGTGTGAGCAGTACCGAGCCGCCCCACCATGAGTGATCGCAAAGCTTCTAACTTATTGGCTGCTGCCCCGATCAATCTAGCTCGTTGCATTAACAAGGGTGTTAGGGCTTCACTATCCTCAACATCTTCTCCGTCCATCAGTGCCCATCCAATTTTTCTGGTTAGCTTGGCATACTTACGGCTTTCTGATTCGGTCAAGTCTACTAGGATGGGGTAGTAGAGATAGCGTACCAATGCCCCTTGACGAATAGCGTCTCCCAAGGTGAATTCTGGCTGCAGAACAGGACCAAAGTAATCAAATAGGGATTTTGTACCCCGATCGTCGAAGTATCTTTCAGGAGTCGCTGATAGGGCAAGGCGCAACCCTACGCGGCGGGGCAAACTCTGCTCTAGGCGTGGTGCTCCGAGGTTGTGGGCTTCATCTCCCACAATCAATGTTTTGTCTGGTAAATAGCGCAACTGAGACTGCAAGCTGTCTCCAATTAGGGTGGAGTTTGTGGTGATGATCGTGAGAAATAACTGGTTGCCAGAACAGATGTTGTATAGCCCAAAGGAGAGTTGGCTCTGCCAGGTACGGGCATTTTCAAAAGCTAGGATTGGCTCCAAGCTAAACTTTTGGCACTCTCGCGCCCATTGGGTGACTAGATGTCGGTATGGACAGACAACCAACATAGTCTGCAAGCCAATTTTTTGATAAAGTTCCGTCGCTATTGCTAGTGCTGTAATCGTCTTGCCGCTACCCGTAGCCATTTTCAGCGTACCTCTGCCATTGTTAGCAAACCAGCTTGCGACTGCTTGTTGCTGATACTGCCGTAGCTGAATAAATGACGGCATTCTAGGGCATCCTTGTAGCAGCTGCCTCACCCCCTTGTTAAGCCTGTGATATTAATAATACCACAACTATCAGTAAGTAGACGTATAAAACAATTTGTTACTGTTTATAGTCTACTACTGATAGCTCAAGCTAAACGGCCACCCTAAGCCCATAATCACTAGTGCAACGTAATTTCCTCTCTAAAAACTAGGTATTATAAAATACATAGATTTAGCGCTCGTATTCACGCCAGACACCAATCAGAGCGCCCTGTACCTGCACTTGGACAGCAGAAACCTCAATTGGGTTGTACTTAGAATTAGCTGGTTTGAGTGTGACACGATCTCCTTTCCGGTAGAAACGCTTCAAAGTCGTACCATGTCCTTCCACTCTTGCCGCTACTATAGTGCCGTTTTTTAAATGAGTGGGTTCTGGCACGGGACGCATAATAACGACATCGCCTTCCGCAATCAAGTCTTCAATCATGCTATCCCCCATCACCCGCAGAGCAAAAGTTTGGGGTGGCAAAAACAAACTAGAAAAGTCTAGCTGTTCTACTGCATCAGTGAATGGTTCGAGTAAACCGCCAGCTGCGATCGCCCCCAAAACTGGGACTCCTTGCCTTGGTGAGCGCAGAATCCGAATTGTCCGTGCTTTACCTTCCGTCCATTCAATGTAGCCCTTGTTGCGTAAATGGTCCAGACGACTCTGAATTGGGGCTGGCGATCTCAAGTTCATTGCCTGCATCATCTGGCGAATCGAAGGAGAATGCTGGTGTTGCTGAATGTATTCGGCTAACCAATCATAAAGTTTTTGCTGGGCTTCAGTTAGAGATTCCATAAAGTTCTAGGGAGTGACTACACAAATATCCATAGAACATTCGTACTACAAAATTGTCTCTTACACCACCCTCTTTGCGAATTAATCTATTCCTAACAAACTCGCTAGTAAAGCTTTTTGAGCATGTAGTCGATTTTCCGCCTGATCCCACACCCGCGACTGGGAGCCTTCTATCACCGCCTCGGTAATTTCTTCACCACGATGAGCAGGTAAGCAGTGCAAAACGATTGCTCCCGGAGCAGCAACGCCCAACAACTGCTCATTAATCTGATAGGGTTGGAACACTGGAATGCGGGAATTAGCTAGTGTTTCTTGCCCCATACTTGCCCAAACATCAGTGTAAAGAACAGAAGCTCCTTGGGCTGCTGCTTTGGGATCTTGAGTCAACGTGATTTCTGTCTTATGAAGAGCAATAGATCGGGTTCGCTCCACAATTGCTGCACTGGGCTCAAAGCCGGGGGGTGTAGCAATTCTGATATTCATTCCCACTAGCGCACATCCTAATAGCAGCGAGTGAGCAACATTATTCCCATCACCCAAATAAGTTAACGTCAACCCAGAAAGTGTGCCGAAGCACTCTTGAATGGTCAGCAAATCTGCTAGTACCTGACAGGGATGCTCTAGATCGCTTAGAGCGTTGATGACAGGAATCTTGGCATAGCGGGCAAAGGTTTCCAATTGCTGCTGTTCAAACGTCCGAATCGCCAAAATATCCAGATACCGATCTAAAACCCTCGCCGTATCAGCCACTGGTTCCCCACGACTGACTTGAGTCACATCGGGATTGAGATCTAGCACCTGTCCGCCTAGTTGGTACATTGCCACAGAAAAACTGACTCGCGTTCGGGTAGATGCCTTATAAAATAAAAGCCCCAAAACCTTATTGCACGTTGGATTCACCTGCCCAGACTTCAGTTGCGCTGCCAAATGTAGCAGATCTTGAACCTCTGTTGCACTGAGGTCTGCTAAACTCAACAAATCTCGTCCCTTCAAAGCTCCCATGCTGTCAATCCCTAACATGGCCAAGAAAGCATTGGCACTCTCCGAGGCTAAAGCCTTATCATAAACTAATAGACCGGATCGTCTACATGTAAATGTGAGTGAAAGAAGACATATCGCATGATTTGACGCTAAATCATGCGCACCAACCTCTAAGTCTCTACAACACAGACTTTGTGCTGTGGGCAGAGAAAACTGCCCAAGCT
>JAFASY010000026.1 GCA_019244235.1 Chroococcidiopsidaceae cyanobacterium CP_BM_ER_R8_30 | reverse complement strand
GCAATAAATGCCAGATCTTCCCAGGTTTGGGGTGCTATAAATTCAACGAGGTATTGATGCATTAAGGCAGAGAGAGATCGCCCCAAGTTCCAAGTACAGAAGCGCGAATCCCCAGCAAAGTTGCTCAGAGCCAAACCAAGTTCGGGTGTGCAGGTATGTAGGGCAAGACCGTATTGCTTCTGCTCAGGGTAACTTAGCATCACTTGTCAGCACTAAAGTATGGCGATCTCCCTTCGGCTTTCACGTTGGCACAAGTTCACCTGGACGTAACTTCGCCCACTTGCCAGTTTCTTGCCTGAAACTGAGGCAACCTACCACATCCCACTCCATCTCAATCACATCTTCTCGTGGACGGATGTTGACATTGATGCTGGGTTCATTTGGCTCGAAATCGGGTGTTTCAGTTAAGTGAGGCTGTTGATGCTGCGTTTCGACCGCATGATAGGTCATGCAGCGGTCTACATAGTGGCAGTTCACACAAACACACATGGCACAGAATCCAAGAACTTTCTTGTTAATCTAACTCAGAAAACACTATTAATAGTTAGCTATTAGATTGATTTTTGTTGCATGCACGAGTACTCCCTGTCTGCCCTCTCTCCCCAAAATTGGCCTTTTAGCTTGGAATGCCTCCCCAAAGGTGCTTACTTAGTAGGCGGTGCTGTACGAGATGCTTTGTTAGGACGCTGTTCCGAGTACCTAGATCTAGATTTTGTCTTACCTGCTGATGCTGTGAAGATAGCGCGACAGATAGCTGATCGTTATCAAGCAGGGTTTGTCTTGCTTGATGCTGAACGACAAATAGCCAGAGTGGTATTTGAACAAGCAACCGCTGACTTTGCCCAGCAAGAGGGATTCACTCTAGCAATTGATCTGCAACGGCGGGACTTCACGGTGAATGCGATCGCCTACAACCCCCATACGGGTGAATTGCTCGATCCCCTAAAAGGCTACGCCGATTTGCAACAAGGTTTGCTTTGCATGATATCACTTGCAAATCTACAAGACGATCCCCTACGACTATTACGCGCTTATCGGCAAGCTGCCCAACTCAGTTTTACCATTGAGCCAGATACGCAGGCAGCTATTCGGCAGTTGGCACCCCAACTTGCACGGGTTGCTGCCGAGCGGGTGCAGGTGGAACTGAGCTATCTCCTTAACAGTTCACAGGGTTCCCTTTGGCTCAAAACGGCTTGGGAGGATGGGTTAATTGGAGCTTGGTTTCCCAACGCGACACGAGCCAGTTGTGATCGCCTCATCAGGGTTGACTCGGCAGTGACAGTACTGGCAGAAACTTGGCCTCAGTTGGGAATAGAACTTGCCCAGTCAGTGCGAGATCGCATCAAAACTCCGTTGTCAGCCATTGCTAAACTTGCTTGTCTAGTAGCCCCTAACTCAAAGCTCGCTGAGGAGGAGTTGCAGCGTTTAAAGTACAGTCGAACCGAGATTCGTGCTGTTACCACTACACTCAAATCATTAATGCACTTGCAAACAACTTATTTAATAGACCAAATGTCTCTGCAACAGCAGTATTTTCTATTTCGCAAAGCTGAGGCAGTTTTTCCCGCATTGGCAGTGTTGGCAATAGCAACTGGAACAACACTACAGGCGATCGCACCTCTCATTGACCACTACCTGACGCCTAACGATCCAATTGCCCATCCTACCCCACTCCTAACTGGCACGGAATTGATGCAAGCCTTGCAGTTAAAGCCTGGACCACAAATCGGTCAACTACTAACAGAGATAGCGCTAGCACAAATTGGAGGCAATATCTCTACACCAGATGAAGCATTAAAATTAGCGTCTTGGCTGGTTAATCAGCAGTGAAGTAATTTTGTATCTCTTTAGTTGATTCTATCTTTTGATAAGATGCATTGGCATACAGGCAAAAACAGATTTCTAAAAGTAGAAAAATTTCTAGCAACATAGATGAAAATCGTCGAGCAAACCGACACATATCTCATAATCAGAAGAGAGCGAAATTGGAGAGCTATTACCTTTGCTCTCGTTGGGTTATTGCTCCTAGGAGGTATCGTGTACGTTGCTGCCACTCCCGGTAATGGTCCTTTCTTGTATTTTTGTAGCAGCATCATAGCCGTGTTAGGCGTTTTATTTCTGTCAATTGCCTGGATTGCAGAAACCTACCGTTTTGACAAAAGGACTAACTGTTTCATCCTACGGCGTTACAGTTTATTGGGAACCAAAACCTTACGGGGAACTCTCAATGAGATTCAAGGAGTACAGGTTGAGGTGCAGTGTACAGCCGATCGGTATACTTACTGTCTTCGCCTGGTCCGAACCAGTCCTCTTCCCCCCCTATGGTTACCTTTAAGCGAACCCCAGTACACCCTAGGTATCCAAGAACAAAAGGTGGCAAAACAGCTTTCCTCCTTTCTTGGCTTACCCTCCTACGATTTGAGGTACGATGAATGACAAAAGCCTTCGGTAGAAAAGTCACGATCGACAAAGTTGGGTGGGAAGAGATCGCGGCTAAAAGCTAAAATTTTCCAGACTTCTTCCTATGAAGACTGTCAAAACAAGCGTCGTCGCTTACAATAAAAGAAGCGGAGACGCATGTTTCCGTTCACTCCTCACACCACACTCCGCCCGGACTTGCTTCGGGCGGTTCCTTATGGCTCCTAGATGACTTGGTAAGTCATTGGACTACTTTATAAGCTACATAAAATCTTTCCAAATATAGACGGGGTCTAGGCAAGAATGCTGGTTGTCCCATGGTAGAATTTTCGTAAAAAGTTAGAATACAGTAAGTTTAAGGATTTCAGGCATGTCAGCAGCCGCACAAGTTACAGACTCTACGTTTAAGCAAGAAGTACTTGAGAGTGAAGTTCCCGTCTTAGTGGACTTTTGGGCTCCGTGGTGTGGTCCCTGCCGTATGGTAGCTCCTGTCGTCGATGAAATCGCGCAGCAGTACGACGGTCAAGTGAAAGTGGTTAAGCTCAACACAGACGAGAATCCCAATATTGCTAGCCAGTATGGCATTCGCAGTATTCCTACCTTGATGATTTTCAAGGGTGGGCAGAGGGTTGACATGGTCGTAGGTGCAGTGCCAAAGACCACGTTATCTAATACTTTGGAGAAGTATTTATAGAATTTGCCTCATGCTTTTAGGAGAGCAGGGGAATTCAACTTTTCCCTGCCTTCTTCATTAGGGATTGAAATGGTAAAATAGAGTGCTATTTGTGCGGCAGCACTCATGACCTCATCTCCTTCCTTCGATTCACTGGAGTCTCTCCGAGCAGATATTACTGAACTGATCGATCAACTGCCGACTTTGAAGCATCGGCAACTGATCCAGCAAGCCTTAGCTACCATTGTTAGGATGGCTAGCAGCGAGACTGACCGTTTAGATTGGAAGATACTGTCAGCTTCTTTGGCAGATATGGAGCAAGGCTTCCAAATCTTTTATCCCTACCGCAACGTTCGTAAGATAACTATCTTTGGTTCGGCTCGCACTTCAGCGGAGCAGCCAGAATACCAAATTGCAGTTGAATTTGCTCGTCGTGTAACTCAACTCGGATTCATGGTGATGACGGGAGGAGGTGGCGGCATCATGCAGGCAGGTAACGAAGGTGCAGGACGAGAACATTCTTTTGGTTTAAACATTCGGCTCCCGTTCGAGCAGGAGGCGAATCCGTTTATTATTGGGGACTCAAAGCTAATTAACTTCAAGTATTTCTTTACGCGCAAACTATTTCTCTTGCGAGAGAGTGATGCTGTCGCCTTATTTCCTGGCGGCTTTGGCACTCAAGACGAAGCTTTTGAGTGTATGACTTTAAGCCAGACTGGGAAGTTTGGACCTGTGCCTCTGGTGTTAATCGATCGCCCTGGTGGTGATTATTGGCGGGCTTGGAGTGAATATATTCACAAACATCTAGTGCAGCAAGGTCTGATTAATCCAGAAGACCCTAGCCTTTACACCATTACAGACAATCTAGATGTAGCTTGCGATGCCATTACCCGTTTTTACCAGGTCTATCACTCTAGCCGCTACGTAAATGACAAGTTAGTGATTCGCTTGAGGAGGGATTTATCAGATGCAGATGTTGAGCAGTTGAATGCCAACTTTAGCGATATTTTGGTCAAGGGGAGAATTGAAAAAAGTCGCGCTTTACCCCAAGAAACTCAGGATGAGACAGTCATGTTGCCTCGTCTGGTTTTGTACTTTAACCAACGAGACTTAGGGCGTCTGTACCAGCTAATTGCTGCTATTAATCAGATAGATGTTCCTTCAAAAGCAGGAGTACACCCAGAACGCAAATAAAGAGTTGGGTACAAGCGTGAAATATTACCTATCATACGAGCCTTCGTTAATTTCTGATTAAGAAGATGAGAAGGTTTTATTGCATAGCCTGGCTTACTAAGAATCATCCGTCTCAGGCTGTACACCCAGGAGAGTGAAGATTTCCTGCACAAACTGGTCATACTGTATCGAGTCTTCGCTCAATATTTCCGTCAGATTGAAATAGGCAGAGATCGTTGAATCATTTTGGATTCTAGTACGCACCTGAGCGGTAATACAGCTAGCAACGAGAATGGTTTTGGCTGTCGAGTTACTACGAAGGACCTCATCAAAAGATTTTTTCGCTGCACCATAACGTTCGAGTGCACCAGCGGTATCAGCACCTCCCTTAACCTCAACCACACCTACTGTTATGCCTTGGCTGTTGAGAATTGAAACATCAGGCTCACTGGAAAAAAGTATCGAGGTCCGATTGACCAACATGACACCTCTATAGCGCTCGATATTTCCTAATTGCTCCTCAAACTTTTCTGAATTGTACAGCTCAATTGCTTTGCCTACTCGCGGTATAAGCGCTGCAAGCAGGTGGCGCGCTTTTGCCTCTTTTATCAAGAGGCGTTGAACAACTTTTTCCGCTTCTTCCCCAATAGCGTTACGCCATGAACCATCAATTTGGGTCCCTGTTGACGTTAGCAATAAACCATGCAACTCTTCTTTCGTAAGGCTTTCTATAGAGCTATTAACAATGAGTGAGATATGTTCGTTAAAGAGGTAAGTTAGTTTCTGGGCTTGATCTTCTGTTAAATGAAAACAATTTGCTTTATGGGTCTCGATTTTTTTTACATCTATGCCTATTAGACACTTAACCGCTTTTTGTGAAAGAGCTGCAATGTTACGATAATAGGCTACTAACTTCGAATGCTCTCGAATTAATCTAGGGTGACAAAACACTTCAATAAGCTGCAACTTAGCAGATCCAGTTACGTAGGCAAACGCATCTTCTCCAATGCCCCAATCAATCCAGCCTTCCCAACTATACAAATGCTCGACGGGCAAAAGTTCTTCTATTTTCAAGGGAAAGGATAGCGTATCGTACTCTTTGAGCTTGCGATAAAAGAAGGTTGAGCGCAATCGGTAGTTTATGCGTTGTGCCTCAGCTAAAAGAGCAGCTTCATCTAACGTCATAATCTATGTCATTTTATAGTGCTTGCTTCTCCCAAATATATATACATTTACGTAGCTCCGAGCGACCGTGACTTCCCATTTGCTGGCTGCTATTGCCCTTCCCACGTCCCAAAGTCCAAATGTATCGAGTTGTCAGCCCAAAAGATTCTGCCATATCTGATAAAATCAGGTCTACAGGTACCTCCTCTCCAGCATACCGAACGTTATCATTTACCATTGCGATCATCCCACCAGGTTTGAGAATTCTAGCTAATTCATAAATCACAAAACACATCTCGTAAAAGTAATTGCGCACCATTCTGGCAATGTTTGCGTTATTTAACTTTCCCTCTTTCCGATACGCTTCTAAAATTGTCAGTACCTCCTGCAACGCTGATTGCTGTTGAAAAACAGAATTTATTCTAAAAAATTCGCGGCTTAGTCCCATGCTTGTGTAATGTTGTTCTAATTGAGCACGTTTGTCTCGGTTCTCAACAGTGCACGATAGCATTTTCTGACGTAACTCCTTCACTTTCTCTTCGTTGAATCCTAGAAAGACTAGCTCAAGTGCATACGTGCGAGTATAATCATATCGGTTTACATAAGGCGGCGATGTCATTACAAAATCAATACTGCTTGTTTGCGTTGTAGGAAGAATTTCGAGACAAGAGCCTTGGTATAATGTAGGCTCTATAGCTGGAATATAATTGTGCTTTAGTAATGAAATCTTAGGCAGAAGACTGTCATTAAGTAGTGCTGTCTGATTAGCATAAGGATATAAATCTGCAAGCATCTGCTTTAGCTTTTGTTTAATCGCATCACAGAATGTTAAAATTGCTCCTTTATTAAATACACTCTTTCCCTGAGAACGGCCTGAACGTGCATCCCAGCGCAGATATTGACCATCTTTTCTCGTGTAGCTAATATCCTCAAGAATACAAAAAGCGGCATAGAGAAGTAGAGTGCGAATATCATTGTTTGTAACAAAGTTATGGCAATACGAGATATAACCAATCAGCTGTTCTTCATTTTCTGAGGAAAATGCTCCACGAGTAATTGCAATGTGCTTGAGTGCATAGCCTTGATCATAGTATTCAACAAAGTTTATTCGTGCAACTTCAGCAGCTACTTTATTAAATTCTTTAGGGTTAACTCTATGAGCTACAAGTCGAGCTTGGGTTGCATAACTACCGACGGGTAGAAGTTCAATTCCCTTAGTTTGCCATCCCAATGCACTTGCAGCAAATAGAGCCGATCCGCAGCCTGCAAACGGGTCAAGCAGAAGACCTGGCTGTGGTTTTAAATACTGAAGTAGGTAGGTAACTAATCGCTCTGAAAATCCTTCCCTATACTTAAACCAGCCATAAAACGGAACTTGCTTATTTGCTTGAAAGCTAACAAGCATTCTGTTTAATGAAGGGTTGTGAAGAATTTTTGACTTGAATTTCTCATATAGAGCCGTTCTGGCAACTGAAGAAGGGATGACTTTCACAGGGTCAACAAATTTATAATTACTCTCCCCCACAACCTCAATCATGTGTAAATTTTCTTTCATACTAGAGACAATTCAAATTTCCAACTTCATTTTAAGAAGCTTTTTGGTAATCAATAATATTTTTTACCATAGAGTATGTCAGTTTTTATGTGATACTGCGTAAACTCTATCAAAGATTCACTGATTTTCAGGAAGTCACCTGTTCGCTTGTGGAGGCTACCTCCTTTAAAAAGGATGACCTTGCCTCACGAAGATTTCTAAAACTTTCATGTGTACACATGGCTACTCGATCAATACAGAGCCGACTTCTAAAAAAGAAACGCATCAATCGAAGACTGCGGTGAATTCTAGCCTGAGTTAGCTTTGAAGCATTAAAAACCTTGCCTATGGTCCATACCACAGGCAGGGGACTCTACACAGAATTTGGTCTAGCTTTGGCTTAATACCCAATTCACCAAAGTGCGGACGCCAAAACCAGTAGCACCAGCATTGTTATAACCGTTTTCTTTCTCCGTCCACACAGTACCAGCAACATCTAAGTGTGCCCAAGGCGTTTCTTTGACAAACTGTTTTAAGAACACCGCAGCTGTAATTGAACCTCCAGGACGCGGTCCTGTATTCTTCATATCAGCAATTTGGGATTTCATACCTTCAAAATACTTTTCTTCCAGCGGCATCCGCCAGATTTTCTCGCCTGCTGTTTCAGCAGCCTGAGCTAGCTCTCTCGCAACTGTATCATCAGTACTCCACAGACCAGCAATGTCGTCACCCAAAGCAATGACGCAAGCGCCAGTTAGAGTAGCTAAATCCACGATTGCATCTACACCTAACTTCTCTGTAAATACGAGGGCATCTGCTAAGGTTAGCCTACCTTCAGCATCGGTGTTATTGACTTCAATCGTCTTACCGTTAGATGCCTTCAGAACGTCTCCAGGGTGGATAGCATGACCGCTAATCATGTTCTCCGTAACAGCACTAATGAAATGCACTTCAACGTCTGGCTTAAGCTGACCAATTGCCTTAGCCGCTCCAAGAGTTGCCGCTGCACCACCCATATCCACTTTCATCATTTCAATGCCGCTACCTGCACCTTTGATATTGAGTCCACCCGAGTCAAAGGTGAGTCCTTTGCCAATGATTGCTAGCTTACGTCTAGGTGCACCATCTGGCTTATACGTAAGGTGAATAAATTTTGGTGGGAGATCAGATGCCTGAGCTACCCCTAAAAAAGCACCCATTCCCAATCGTTCGCAGTCTTCTCGCTCCAGGATTTCTACTTGCAATCCCTGTTCTGAAGCGATCGCCTGGGCTGTTTCTGCCATAGTAATTGGCGTGACGCTGTTAGCAGGAGCAGCAACAAGTTCTCGTGCCAAGATCACACCAGCACAGATCTGATTGGCGCGAACAATCGCTGGTGCTTGATTCCCTAACCCCAAGATATCGACTTGCTCTAGGACTGGTCCTTTATCTTCAGATTCAGACTTAAATCGGTTATCTTGGAACAGAGCTAGCTGTATGCCTTCGGCGAGCGCTTGTGTAGTTTGAAATGGGTCGCCGTTGTAAACTGGCAAACTTACCCCCAGCGTTTTACACTTTTCCTTCTTGGCGGTTCGGGCAACAACAGCAGCTGCTCGTCGCCAGTTATCTAGTTTGAGGCTGTCTGGTTTTCCTAGTCCTACCAGAATGATTTTACGGATGGAACCACCAGGACCTACCCGCGTCACCTCACTACTGCCTTCTTTGCCTTTAAACTCTGTTTCAGCAATGAGCTCTGTCAAGACACCGACTAACTTCTGATCGAGAGTTGCCAAATCGCCCGTTAACTCTACTGCATCTTCAAACAAACCAATTGCTAAGCCATCTCCAGCCCAGTCTAAAAGTGGGGTATCAGTTACTCGAATTTCCATGGCCCCTGTTTTGTTTAACGCTTATTTACTCAGTATCGATCAAAATCACTGGAGAAGGAGCTAGGGTTACCCACGAGAAACTGACTCTTCTAAAAAGAGGTGGAATCTGCTACAAAAATGTTAGCCAATAATTCCTGACTAAATTCAGCAGCGTCGTTCTATCACCTCCTTGAGAGAGTCTAATGAATATACGTGATGACGTAAAGCAGTTTTTGACCGAGCGTCGTAAACGCACCCAGGCAACAGGAGCCATTGACGTGGTAGCCGACAGACAAGCTCTCCGAGAGTTTACAAGGATGTCCGATGGACCTCGCGGCAATATCGCACAAGTTCGTGACTTTGAGGTCACAGGAGCTAATGGGGTAGCACTTGGTGCCCGACTTTACGATGATCGCTCAGTTGTTGATGCTGCGCCACTACTGGTTTTTTTCCACGGTGGTGGATGGTACCTGGGAGATCTGGAAACACACGATGCGCTGTGTGCTGAGATCGCACGGACACTACGCATCCCTGTTCTTGCAGTTAACTACAGAAAAGCGCCTGAGAATCCGTTCCCTGTGCCAGTGGATGACGCACTTGCCGCAGTACGTTGGGCTGCACAATCTCCTATGGAAATCGGTCAGGAGATCACTGGGATAGTGCTTGCTGGCGATAGCGCCGGAGGAACTCTCGCGGCAGTTTGCGCCCAAGAACTATCGGGAGCCTTGCCTGTTCCTTTACTTGCACAATTCCTGATGTATCCCAGCACTGACTTAACCGCCACTAC
>JAFASY010000296.1 GCA_019244235.1 Chroococcidiopsidaceae cyanobacterium CP_BM_ER_R8_30 | reverse complement strand
TCAGGAAACAGCGATTGATAAAACTGACAGTATTCATCGACAAACGCTACGGTGGGAGTGGCAAGTCGGGGCTCTACCATAGATACTGCCTTAATTTCAAGCCTTTTCGCTGATTATACCTTTGCCAGAGTGATAAAAGAGGGATATCCTTCCTCGTTAGACAACTGGAGTTTTAATCAAAGTCCGTTGGTAAATCTGGGTGGCGGTGGTGGTGGAAAATTCGTGCGATCTGAGTTGGAAGCACCCGCGAAAGAGATAGTTCAGGGATTTCGTCCTCACCAAAAAAAGCTACCTCGTCGGTTTCAATGCTAGATGATGGGGAGCCGCCAATTAATTCGCACAGGAAATATAACCTGTAGACAGCATAGGGAAAAGGTGGGTGTCCTTGCTTGTCGCGGTCGTAAACGGCGAGTAACTTTACTGCACGGGTGAGATAGCCCGACTCTTCTTGAACCTCGCGCACTGCTGCATCACCAGGAGAATCTCCCACATCAGCCCATCCCCCAGGTATCGTCCAGCAACCATCAACTTTTTCCTTGACAAAAAGCAACTTGTCTGAATCAAAAACTGCTGCCCTCACATCTACTTTCGGGGTAGCATATCCCATATCTTGAGAAAACAGATCGAGAACATAGCTAGGTTCGACGTTACTATAAGTTGCCATAATCTCCGCTGCGATCGCACGCAAAGATTTATAACGCTCGATGTCATACGCTCCTTCAGTGAAAGTCAAACCAATCTGGGCGATCGCCTCTAGCCTTTTCGCCCATGCCAACCACTTATAATTTGATGATGATCCCATTAATTTTGCCTATATCAAATAAAAACTATAGCCCACCCAGGCTTCATCCTCAATCTTGAGCTTGTGCTCGTGACGCAGGCAAAGTTCTACTCTGGCGAACCTTTGAGGTAACCTGGTAGTACTGAACTATCAAACTAAAAATACCCCTTTATGAAGGAGTCAGAAGATGAGTAGAAAGACGAGTAAAAACAAGAAAGACAAAGTTGATAGTCATGCAACTAATGACACTCAAAATCAGTCTAAAGATACTTCAACATCACCTGGTAAACCGCAACAGGATCGTAAAACACTGAATATAGATGGTCAGCGCCCGATTGACCCAGGTCATTTGGAGGTAAAGGATACACTAAACATCGATGGTCACCGTCCAATTGCTGCAGGTCAGTTTCAGGTTCAGGATACTCTCAATGTTGATGGTCAGCGTCCGATTGCATCTAGTCCTCTACCGCATCATAAGACCCTCAACGTAGATGGTCACCGTCCAATTGACCCAAGCGATATGGAGGTGAGGGACACACTAAACATCGACGGGCATCGTCCAGTCGCTGCAAATGACGCTGGAAATCCTGAAGTAATGGATGACTACGAGTGACATCTTCCCACCACTAAATCGCTAATAGCTTCTTTGCACGAAGAGCGCGATTATAGTGGGGGCTGCCTATGAGATTTTATATCATGACTACCGAACGTTGGACGGATGAGCCTTTAGACCGACTAGCTGAGGCGATTGCGTCAACAAGAGCGTTAGTTGACGCGAATGCTGAGGCGATTGAGTCAACAAGGGCGTTAGTTGACGCAAATGCTGAGGCGATCGCCCAACTCATCCAGGATGCTGACGCTGACAGAACTTTGATTTTAGAGATGATGCGCTACCTTTACGATCAACAAGGAAATGGACGTCATTGACATCTGATTCGTTACTAACTGTGTCGTAAATAGTTTCATTGAGCAACTCATTTAGCCCAACTACATAAATGCAAAAATTCTTTTGCTTAGCTATGTCTGCTCACATTATTACGATAACCAAGCTATTTACAGACATAATCAATTAGCAAATAATAAAATTATCTCTTCAAGATAGAAGCAGTTTATGTATCTTAAAATACATATTCAATAGTTTACAAGTACAATCAGTAAATTCTAACTCGGTAGGTAGAGCATAGCTAGTACTTGACCGAAGTAAAGCATTTTTCATCTTTAAATAAGAGGCGAAACCCATAAGATTACTTGATACCATATCTTCCTAAAGATAGTTGTCTTCAGTTTTTTCGCTCAGTTAACATTACCCAATAGCTACATCTTTGAGAGCTTAACAGCTTCAAAGATGTAGCTATTGAGTGGGTAGCCTAATTCGTTCCAACAACTGAAGTTGAATAGACGGAGGATGTCGGATTTGAAGCGGAGGAACCAATTTCTGGGGCTAATTTCACGCTAGTTGAGACAGGCACCTTCCAGTCTGAGCCCGTCAGCTAACTCCGTAGGCAATGGGAGGAGCACCTTTGACATCAGCTGATTAGTTATAGCCGTTGTCCTAAGGGTCTCCGTTGCGACTATAGCTGTTGGGTATCAAAAAACAGCTATCCGGTTCTTGACCCACCTCACTGCTCGCCACAAGTAAAAGAGAGGTTAGGATGATGAGTTACAAGCGGTTGAACCTGCCTAAGAACAGTTCAAGCCAGATCACTCATAGAGTAACTTTTGTTAACGAGTCTGAAGGGCTTCATACTACAATCAGTGTTCCCGAAAACGAATATATTCTTGATACGGCAATGTCGAAGGGAATCAAGCTCCCTTCTGCTTGTCGTGTAGGAGCTTGCTCTTGCTGTGCTGGTCAGCTTCAAGAAGGGAGCGTTGACCAATCTGCTCAGTCTTTTTTAGATGACGACCAGATCACTTCTGGATACGTACTGCTCTGTAGAGCCTACGCGACTTCTGATTGCACGATTATGACTCATAAGGAGAAAGAATTGGCAGCGTAGTTACAGTGTTGTTAACGAACCACAGAGGAGTCAGCCGCGTGCGGGGGTTCCCCCCGTTGAGCGGACTGACGTGAGCCAGACGGACGGACTTCAACGGGGCGAGGTTTCCTCGCCCCCCAGTCCTCCGCTGCAGGAGGGTTTCCAACGCCAGTTTTCTACGCTCCTGTTACCCGGCTACGCGCTACGCACATGCGTTGCGCATTCGTGAAACTGGCTCCTCTGTAGGCGACTGGCGTGCACAAAGGGCACAGAGATCAATTCAATGTTCTTCCGCTTTCTTTGGGCGGGAGAATTTTGAATATCTTCCTGGCTTTAGGATTATAGTAGAGTCGGAATTTGTGATTTTCGTCACAGTCTGACAAAAGGGCAGTAATGTCAATTCGAAAGCGAGCTAAGACTAGACAGGGTCGGCAGTTATCTAGTGGCGTCAATCAACATCCGGGCAAGCGGTTACAGCGCAGGCTATTAAGTAGCGTTAGGAGAGCCCGTCTTTCCCAAGCAGGTTTCGTGTTACCAACGGTTGTGATGGTGTCGTTAGTTGTAGTTCTCCTAACGACAGCAATTATGCTGCGGTCTTTCGATCGGGCAAGAAACGCTAGTGATGTTAGAGTCAACCAGGTTGTGTTCAATGCTGCTAACCCAGGGATAGATCGTGCTAGAGCCAAAATAGATGCTCTACTCAACGACTCCAACCTGCCCCGATTCACTCCAACCGACCGTGCTCTTTACAATGTCATCAAAACTAATCCGAAATATACATTTGGTGATGAGACTCGCTTGAAACTTGCCTACGACATTAATAACAGTGGCAGTATCGAAACCCAGACGGGAAACACTTATATCCCAGAAAATGATGAGACATTAACAACTAGCTGGAAGTTTCCGGTTGATACAGATAACAATGGCAAGTTTGATAACTTTATCCTCTACGGCATTTACTTCCGCAGTCCCAGTCGCGCTACAACAGGAACTGCTGCGGGAAGATTCAATCGTGCTAGAAACCCATTAGAAGCGAGAACGGCACCAACAGATGAAGGTACATTGAGCGGACAATGTGCTAATGTCCTTCGCACCAGCGCTACTCCTGTGGGCGACTCTGATTGGTATCAGTCGGGTGGCAAATTAAAAAAGAGCTTCTTTGTCTTCGTTGCTAGCGTGCCGATTGTAACTCCTCCGCCAGGAAATTATGAAGTTTACAAAGGCGATCGCAGCTTTTCGGCATTGGAGTTTCAGCAAGACAACAGTCTCATTCCGCTGAATCACAATACAGTTTGGTTTCAAGATGACTTGGAACTAACGCCTAATGAGCCCAATAAACCTTTTCACCTCAACGGCAGAATTCAAACTAATGCCAACCTATTAGTTGGAGGACATCAAGAAACTTTAGTTCAACTATATCAAGTTAGCAATAAAAATTCCTGCTTCTACCAGCAGGAAAATAGTAAGATTACCGTTGGCGGTAATGTAGGAAGTGGAAATACCACAGACACTATAGATCAAACACCTGTTACCGTTGATCTGTACTCAGATTATGCTGACGGGAAAAATTCTGACTATAGTCAAATTGATAGTGTTCATAAATCTACAAATAGTGCTGGTGGCTCTCAAATAGCCTATAACGATGCTGCCTACAACCAAAGAATTGCACTCATGAAGCTAACAGCACTTTCGACTTTCTACTGTCAAGAAAGTGCTAACCCCTGTTCTGTCATACCGCCTAAAAAGGATACTGTTTTAGCAATAGCTCCATATCCTGAAGAAGTTAAAACTAGATTTGCTAATCGAGTTGATGCAGACCCCAGTTTAAACACTTACAACGTTCTGGCAGAAGAACTCGAAATTTATTTAAGAAACCGTACCCGCCGTGTTCCTTATGTTGAAATCCCGGCAGCTGATGGGTCTGGGGCAAAATATCCGTATGATAGCGCTGGGACTAATATAGATCCCAATATCTTTCCTGCGAATGTTATCGAGCCTCCACCGGATTGGAGAGAGCCTCTAGACGCCAACAATCAACTGACTCAAGGGTCGGGTGGCGGTAGCGCCACCAACTTCGTTGCGCAATCTAAAAGTCCTTCCTTGGTTAAGTTGAACATATCTCAGCTTGAAGCAACTTGGCCTCATCAGCAGAAGCAGGATGGCAAAGAAACATTATTAGGCGATCGGATCAAAGTAGGAAACAATCTCCCTGCCTTGTGGAAAAAAGGTGACGACTATGTTGCCAGTAATGAGCGTCAGATGCTTGGCAGTGATATCAACTGGACTCAGCCTAATGACAAGCCTCGCTACCGTACCACTCAAGTACAGAAACTATTTGATTTAGGAATGTCAGATCGAGATGGTTTCTGGGAAGCAAAAGCTGCAGAGGATTCCAATAATTCTTTTGCTGATGTTGGGGGATTGCGCATCATCACAGGAGCGGGAATTTATCAAAACCAAGGAAAAGCATCATCTTCAATTAAGGCTTTAAAAGCCAAATCTTTCCTTCACGATCTTTCCCAACAACAGACTCTTGACGATCCTGCAAGTAGTCCTATTCCTAACACCCCTCCTATAGCAGGTGAGACTACAGCTACCCCATATACTTTGGTTTGGTCTGATATGATGCCAATGACAAGTGGTAGTAACTCCAATACAACTAACAGCAGTATCTCTAATAATTCCAACACAGCTAATGGGAGTACATCTCAGGAGAGTACAAAGCCACCAGACTTACGGATGCGTGCCACCGCAGTGTACCATTACATCAAAAGCTCTGGTACCAATCAAACACCAATTGCTTGTATTAGCAGCTACTACGACCCGTCAAATGCAACTACTGCTCAAAATGGCAAATTTGGAACTGATAATGGTTTGCCTTGGGGTGCTGGAGGTAGCAATTTACCTCCCAACCCCGATCCTGCCATAACGGCAGATGTTGGTAGTGGTAGATCGAACAATGGCGTGGTTTATCCTGCTCCATACACTAGCGATGCAGCTAGAACTGCTGCAATAGCCACATACATGGCTGAGTTAAAGACGCAAGCAAAGTTGATGTTCCCTAACGGACGCATTGTCAACGAGCCGCTTCAGAAGGCTTTACAGAAAGTAGGTTCTAGTGGATCGCTGCTAGATAACACAAAGCCTTTGAGCTTATCAGAAAATTCAGCTATTGATACAGCAATTTGTTCTCTAAAAATTTTGGATGGCACCATTGGTAATCCCACTGATGCTCTGATTCCTCATGGAGCAATTAAGGAAGCTACCTTCTTAGATGCGAGGGAAGTCAAGGCGATAGATAAACCTATAGCTACCCAACAGAGTCAGACAAGCAGTCAATTGGAATCTAATTTAACTAACTACACCAAACAAAATCAGACGAGCAGTCAATCAGAATCTAGTTCAAATACATACGATGTTGATAAAAACTTTGACTTGCCATTAGAGCAGCGTCAACCCTTGGAAATTCGGGTAACAGAAATAAATTTAAGTTCTGACGATACTAAGGGAATTACGAGAAAGCTGATGGGATCGAACGAGCATTTATTACCCTATAGTGGCATCATCTATGCCAGCCGTGACGATGCTTTACCTGATGCCAGTGACACAAGTATCGCCGGAGACTTATTAAGTGCAACTGATTTTAAACTCGATCCTACTCGACGCCCCAATGGTATTAGGCTCACCAACGGCAGCAACTTAACCCGAACGGATGATAATGCTTATTTAGCAGCAGAAAAAGGACTAATCCTGGCAACGAATTTACCCGTGTATATCAAGGGTGACTTCAACCCGCACATACAACCAGGAGACAATACAGAGATGGAAGAGTTTACAGAAAAGTTGGTAGATGATTGGGGCAACTTCTACAACCGTGCTGGAACTCTCAACACCTACTATGCATGTCGTCCAGGTAAGGCTGGTTGTCCTAACAGCTATGGAGATACATGGCGACCAGTAACCATCATTTCGGATGCAATAACACTACTATCTGGCAACTTTCAGGATGGGTTCCGCGATCTAGGGGACTTTGATCTTAGAAATAATGCCAGTGGTTCTACCGCAGCAGCGCTTCTAGGAAATGGTTTTTTTGAAAACAATTTTGTCACCAGTGCTAACTGGGTGGGTAATGATGGCTTTCCTGCTGATAAAAATAGAAATTCTTATCTGACTAATGGAGTAACCCCAATTCAACGACGGGCACAGGTGTATGCTTATGCAACAGAAATATGTAGACAGCTTCCTGTTTCTGAATGTAAGAATTGGACTTCTGATGGTCTTGATACCTCAAAACCTGCTGCATTAGCTGATAGACGCTATGCTCGGCGAGTTGCCTTTAATGGATATGACGGCAATGGCTATCCAATTCCCACAAAAATTAGTACTACTCCTGTAAGTAATGCTTTGTGGTTTCAGACAAGGGATGCTAGTGGAAAGGCAAGTTATGACGGCAATAGCAACAAGAATTTGTTTATTTTCCAGCCGCCTGAAGCTCCCGATCTAGGTTTCCTTCGCGCTTATGCATTGGCAGATCTGGAAAGTTCCAATCCTAATTCTACAAAACCGCCTCATTCCCCTGGCGAAGTTACAAATCAAATTTCTAAAGTCTTCAATACCTTAAAAGCCAAAACACCGCAGAACCCATTAGTCGTTTCCCCAACTTCCTCAACCATTGACATCAGAGACTCCACTACTCAAAAGATTGAACTCACGGGGGGAGGTGAAATGGTTATTTACTCCACAGGCGGTCTGACTATCCCCAAAAACGGTACTGTAGCTCTTTCTGGCGATGCCATGTCTATCTTTGTAATCGTCGTGAATGGTAGTCTTAACCTTGCGGAAAATGCAAATGTACAGTTAAATGGCGGAGCGGTAGAGGACAATGTATATTGGGTAGTCAGTGGCACAGTTTCCCTTAATAAGGGAAGTACCCTAATAGGTAATGTATTAGCAACAGGTCAAATTAACAACAGCTTAGGTGGCAATTCTATACATGGTCGTGCATTCTCGTTGGTAAAAGATGGTGTTAAAGGTAGTGCACAACTCCCTAATCATAACCAACCGAGACTCGTACCAGTTTTACAAATTCACAGCCCAGATGGCTCTCCTGGCGGCAACCTTGCTCAAGGAAGTGGACAGTTTCAAAAGGAATGGCTACAACAAGCCGACAAAAACACAACCTTTAATGCCACATTTGTCTCTGGCAACAGTCCCAGTCGCCAAAATGAAGAACCAGCAGGCTTGCAAAACTTTGTCCGGTTCTTAGAAAACTGGCAAGATATAACAACCAACATCAAGGGTAACTTTATTCAGTTTCAGCGGAGTGCCTATGCTACAGCCCCATTTGCCCCAATTAGACTAGATCAAGTCAATCTCAACGATGGTAGTCTAAGCCTGTTTGGTAATAGTTCTACGAAATACCCAACCGAAAGCACATCCGCTACATCTCCTTTCATCCCATCTTACTACGGTGTATCAAATCGGCAGTGGCAGTTTGATACTGGGCTATTCTCTCAATCTCCAGATCTGTTGGCCCAAAATTTCACTGAAAAATCTGTAGAACTACCAGATGAGTTCTTCCGAGAAGTTGGTCGAGACGATCCCTGGATTCAAACCTTAGCTTGTGCTGCCGATGCTAGCGATCGCCTTGGAGGACCAGGAGCAACTTACACACAGTATGCTATTGCTGACAAGAACCAGCGTCCTCCCCAATGTCAGGCTGATAATCCTAACTATCCAAGCAATCCCCAAAGCGAATGACGCTCAAACATACTAACTCCAATGGTTTCACCCTCGTTGAGCCGTTAGTAGCACTCGTCGTTGTTAGTATCCTGCTCACAGCGATCACCCCAATTATCATCTTAGCGACTGCTACCCGCATTCAGGCAAGACGAGTGGAATTAGCAAGCCAAGCTGCAAGGGCTTACATTGATGGCGTCCGATCGGGAGCAATCCAATATCCGCCTGGTACCACCACTAGACTCGAAGATTATGCTGCTCCCACCAGTTCGGGAAGTTTGAACTGTACGGCAAACGCTTACTGCTCGTCTACACCAGAGCTGTACTGCGTTGATTTTGATGGGAGTGGCTGCAGCAATTCTAGTCTTACCGATATGGTCGTTCAAGCTTTTCGCTTGAACTCAGCAGCAGTTGAGCCAAGTCAAGGCTATACTTTGGGACTGCGAGTTTATCGAGCCGATGCTTTTAAAGAGCCTGGTACCCTTAAGCGGGAACCGCAACAAGCAACTTTCACTGGAGGATTGGGCGACATTAAAGCACCACTATTAGAAACAACAACAGACATCGCTACCGATCAAACTTCGTTTCGAGATTTTTGCGCTCGGCTGAGTTGTGGGAAGCGGTGAAGGGAAGAGAGCAGGGGGAGCGGGGGAAGCTGGGGGAGCAGGGGAAGCAGGGGAAGCAGGGGAAGCAGGGGGAGAAGATTATGATGGGGTTGCTGGGACTTTTGAATAAGTATGTGCTTCCCTTGGGAGCGAGAAGAAAAAGAAGCAATAAGAGGCGATCGCGGTTGCCTAAGGGATTTACATTGATTGAACTCCTGGTAGCGATCATCTTAGCGTTTCTCGTTCTTATACCTCTGTTCGGATTGATGATTAACATCATGAACACTGATCATAGGGAACAAGCTAAGGCAGCCTCTGAGCAGGAAATTCAAGTAGCTCTTGATTACATCTCTCAAGACTTAGAACAAGCAGTTTATATTTATGATGCCGATGGGTTGAATCACAACTCAACTGATAATCCTCCTGGAATCAAAGACCAAATCCCACCCATTGCTAAAGACTCTGCCAATTGCAACGATCCATATTCTTGTGCACCAGTTCTTGTCTTTTGGAAGCGTGAATTTAATCAGGATGTAGTTCCAGTTACTGATACCACATCTAGCCAGAAAGATGATAGTTTTGTCTACTCGCTTGTTGCCTATTACCTGATTGAAGATAACAAAACTACTAATAACTCTACTGAACCTCACATGGCTCAGATTGGTAGATTTCAAATTAAAGATGGTGTCAGAAATCCTGATGATTCCAACAGTTATATTAATGAAAAAGATGCTGACATAGGCAGAAGTCCTGGGTTTAAACCCTTTGATCTAAGCTTAACTGGCACCCTTAAACAGAAAATGGACAGGTGGACTAATGCTAGTGAAGAGTATACTGCCAGAACTGACACTTTAATTAACTATATTGACCAAGACGACAACATAACTGCAAGTTGCGCCACAAATACACAACAGGTTCCATCAACTTTAGTAGGTGGCTTCTATGCGTGTGTTGACTCTGCTATAACTTTGGCTCAAGTCTACATTAGAGGTAATGCCCTAGCCCGAATTCAAGAGCGTTCTAAATACAATCCTAGCCTAGGTGCCTATTTCCCCACTGCAAGTATCCAAGTTCAGGGACGGGGATTGCTTGATGTCCAATAAACCATCACGTTTTATCCCTACTGGTTTTACCCTTATTGAAGTTATGGTTGTCGTGCTAATGGTCGGTATTCTAGCGGCAATCGTGGCTCCTAGCTGGCTTTCCTTAGTCGAACAGCAACGACTTAGTAAAGCTAATGATGCTGTCTTATCTGCAATCCAATTAGCACAGCAACAAGCAAAGAAGACAAAATTTAGCTACAGCGTCAGCTTTATGTCTAACCCAGATAAAGTTCCTCAAGTTGCCATTTATAAAGCCGATTCTAATCCCACTTGGACTAATTTAGGTGGAGATATTGGACTAAAACCAGGGCAAGTCTCACTGTACACCAATTTGAGTAATACACCTAACAAAGTCGATACTTCTGGAACCTCCTTGGCAACAACAGTAAAAACAATCACTTTCAACTATATAGGGGCACTCCAACTTGGAGCCGACACACCGCTAGAAGTTGTGGTAGCTGCAGCCAACACTGGAACATCTCTCGCTCCCAACGGCACAAAACGCTGCGTTATTGTAGAGACTTTAATCGGAGGAATGAAAACAGCACACGATAATAATTGCAACTAGTTAACTCCAGTGAAGTAGGGTACTGTACATCTTTTCTTGCCTTGGCTCAGGAGCGCCTAACGCCTACGCGCTCCGCGCATGCTAACGGCTGACGCCAACGCTAAGTCGCTGGCGCAAACGGCTAACGGCTTCGCCTTCGCCGCGATAGCGCTTCGCTAGGCGGTTCGTAAAAAACTATAGTGGTTTAAAAAAGACACCTCAAATTAAACTTTCCGTAAAGAATAGACAGACTCGCAAAGAGTAAGGTAACAATTAATACATCCAGAAGCTGTACCTAGCCTATGCAGAGTCACAAAAAGTCATACTTAGATTTCGCAAGCCACCTCAACTCCTCAAACCTCCGGCATATACAGGGTAAGAGTACCTCTGGCTTCACACTCACCGAGGCATTAATGGCGGTAATCATCACCGGGATTCTCAGCGCGATCGCCATCCCTAGTTGGCTCTCGTTCGTGAACATCTTACGCCTTAATTCTGCCCAAAATCAGATTTATCTCGCTATGCGCGAAGCTCAAAGCAACGCTATTCGAGACAAAATAACCTGGCAAGCTAGCTTTCGAGAAATCGTAGATCAGAATGGAGAAGACCTAATGCAATGGGCTATTCACTTGGCAAGCATCAACCCGGTTAACGCAAGCTGGTATAACTTAGAACCCGGCGTTCACTTAGACGACGAGACAACTCTCCAAAAATCGGCAGGGGTGAGTCGAGTGCAATTTGACTATAGAGGACATGTCGTCTTGCAGCCTCCCAATTTAGTGTTGGGGCGAATGACACTGTCTATTCCAGACGGTAGTGCTGCCAAACGCTGCGTATTCGTCTCTACATATCTAGGAACTTTGCGCTACGGTCAAGATCACCCTAGCCCCGTACTCGAAAATGGCAAAATCTATTTTTGCTACTAGCCCATCGCGTCTGCCGTCTTCAGCCGATCCAGCTTCAAAACTAACACACCTAAAGGTGGTAAACACAAATCTATTGAGTATGGACGATTTTGGCACGACCACTCATCTGCCCACTTACCGCCAAGATTGCCCATATTGCTACCACCATACTCACGAGCGTCACTATTCAACAACTCTGTGTAAAACCCAGGCTCTGGAACCCCGACTCGGTAGTGAGAATGGGGCTGAGGCGTGAAGTTGCAAACTGTGATGACGAATTCGTTAGAATCAGTTGCTTGACGGATGAATGAAACTACACTATGGCGGTTATCGCTACAGTCAACCCACTCAAACCCAGACTGAGCAAAATCTTGGCTATATAAGGCTGGTTCAGAGCGGTAGAGACGATTGACATCAGACACAAACTGCTTCAACTGTTGGTGTGGTGCGTGCTGTAGCAAATGCCAGTCCAGATCACCCCAGACATTCCACTCGCTCCATTGCCCGAACTCCATACCCATAAACAGGGTTTTCTTCCCTGGATGAGTGAACATATAGGCCAACAAACAGCGCACATTGGCAAATTTTTGCCAATTATCACCTGGCATTTTACCAATGAGATGACTTTTGCCATGCACCACCTCATCGTGGGATAGAGCTAGCATGAAGTTTTCACTATGGTGATACCAAATACTAAAGGTGACATTATTTTGATGGAACTGACGAAACCAAGGGTCCATGCTGAAGTAATCGAGCATGTCATGCATCCAGCCCATATTCCACTTCAAGTTAAAACCTAGCCCGCCGACATAAGTAGGCCAAGATACCATTGGCCAAGAGGTAGATTCTTCTGCAATTGAAAGAACGCCAGGAAAATAGCTGAAAATGACATGATTTACCTGACGTAAGAAATCAGCTGCCTCAACATTTTCCCTGCTCCCATGCTGATTGGGTAACCATTCCCCCTCTTTGCGACCATAGTCAAGGTAGAGCATAGAGGCAACAGCATCGACGCGAATGCCATCGATATGATACTTATCAAACCAAAATAGAGCGTTTGCTACTAGAAAATTTCTCACTTCATGACGGCTGTAATTGAACACCAAAGTCCCCCACTCTTTGTGTTCCCCCTTGCGGGGATCGGCATGTTCATAAAGGTGAGAGCCATCGAAGTAAGCCAAACCATGACCGTCTTTAGGAAAATGACCCGGAACCCAATCTACAATGACTCCAATGCCATTTTGGTGGCATTGGTCAATGAAGTACATAAAGTCTTCAGGACTACCATAACGCGAGGTACAAGCATAGTATCCAGTCACCTGGTAGCCCCACGAGCCATCGAAGGGATGTTCTGCTATTGGCAGCAGTTCAAGATGGGTGTAACCTAGTTCCTTTACATAAGGGATCAATCGCGCTGCTAGTTCTCGATAGGTAATAAATCGTGCCCCTGGTTTGAGTTCTGAAACGATAACCACAGGCTCTACTGCACCACTATCAGTTATTGCGGGTTCATCTGAAGCTGCATGTAGCCAGGAGCCTAGATGGACTTCGTAGACTGAGATAGGTTGTGTCAAGGGATCGGCATGACGACGCTGCTCCATCCATTTTTGGTCACTCCACTTGTAAGCATCTAAATCGCTTACGATTGATGCGGTTTTAGGTCTAGCTTCCTGCTGGAACCCAAAGGGATCGGATTTTTCATAAATGTGGCCGTGCTGGTTTTTAATCTCATATTTATAGTGTTCACCTACCCCAATCTCTGGAATGAACAGTTCCCAAACTCCTGTAGGACCTCTACGCATTTGGTGTTTACGACCATCCCATTTGTTAAAGTTACCTAAAACTGAGACATTACGGGCATTAGGAGCCCAGACAGCAAAATAAACACCCCTAACACCATCTACTATTGCTAGATGCGCTCCCAATTTCTCATAAATTCGGTGATGGTTCCCTTCCTTAAACAGATGGAGGTCGAAGTCTGTTAAGCGGGGAGAACGGAAGGCGTAAGGATCGTAGATGATAAGTTCATGTCCATTTTCCTGAAGCCGTAATTGGTAGTTCAGCAGTTCTGGGGTGTCAATTGTACATTCAAAGAACTGAGGGTGATGCACCGAATACATAGGGTGCTCGGTTCGTTCCTCTGGCAAGATTACCCATGCAGCACTGGCATTGGGCAGGTAAGCTCGCACAACCCAGACAGTTTTCCCATTCTGTTCTATGGGATGGGAGCCCAGCACTTCAAAGGGATCGTGATGTTGATTCCCAATAATGCGGTCAACCTGTTCAGGGGCAATGGTTACAGACATAGAGCTACCTGGAATAAATTCATTAAATCTTTGCATGATTCTTGCATATACTATTCATATATATTTGCAAAATTTTTTTAGAGTTGTGATACCTTGACAGCCCAGCTTCTGGGTAAGCGGGATTCAATCCCATCACTCCTACTTAGGTAGCGGTAGAAAAGGTGCAAAAGTACGAATCAGTTTCAATAGGCGAAGCAAGAAAACGCTTTGCCGTACATCTGGACTCAGCGTCGGTGGAAATGGGCTGGTTGAGATTTGAGTTTGCAACTGCGCATACTCAGCAGCGGTAAGCGGTTTGCCATCAATGGGCGATCGCGCTTGAGTGATAATCTCTGTCCGTAAAATTTCTTCTGGTCTATCCCCTGGCGGCGGCAAGCCTAGAGCAGAAGGAACACTAACAGGCATCAATTGTATAAAAATACCAATACAAACACTCCAGCCAAACTGGCGGATGAATTTGCCAAACATATAGACAGCCGGAGGTATACCTTAAAACTCGTTCAGCAATGGTATCGCTTGTCCCAACGCTGGCTGGGACAAAAGCACAAGATCCCGTAGCCAAGTAGGTGGAATCTAAAAAGAGCGGTGCCACATCATTTCCGACTGACACCGACCCATACGATACTTTACGACATCTCTTTTGGTAAGGGGATGCTGGATAAAGCGTAATCTGCTGTCTACCGCCCAGTACCTATCAAGACTTGGAGGACTAATATCAAGAGCTTGTGGGAGATGGAGAGCTTGTGGGCGAAGTAGATGGAGACACAGTAGCCCCACCGGATGGAGACATGCTACTACCGGATTCTGAAGGAGACGCAGTGGAAGTAGATGAGGGACTAGATGTATCCGCAGGTGACGAGCCAGTGCCACCACCACCATTGTCACCACCACCACAGGAGGCTATCAGACCACTCAATAAACCGAATGCCAAAGCGAAAGCCAAGATTTTTGTTTTCATAACTCCTCGTTTCACCATTTGCGGCGAGAATAATGAGCCGCTCGTTGATTACGATACCGCATTTACTGATTTTTCTACAGAGGTGTGGACGTGAAATTTGAATCTTTCAAGTTATCACCAACCCGTAGAAGAGGTCTTCTGAGGATGACTTTACTAGCTTTCAGAGACATCTCTAATCAAGTCGTCTATATGCCATTGTTATTTTTAACATAAACCAATACTGTCTTCCAATCTCTTCCCCCTAAAGGCATAGCTTTGTAAAGTTGATGGTAGGATGGGGTCGACCATTATGAGCTTGTGAAAACTATGGTTGTTGCATCAAAATCTGCTACTCATACCCGTAGACGAAAAGTTTCACCAATAGCGACAGTCACTTCATCTCATATCAAAGCCAAAACCTTGGAGCTGAAACAGTCCAACTCTAGCGATCGAACCGTCACAATTCTGCCCAGTTCTCAAGCAACTCCACCCTGGCTGTCAAGGCTTGGTATCTGGCAACAACGCGTTTCTGTTGTGACGTTCGTGTTAGTGGCAACAACATTAGCGGCTTATGGTTGGACAGTCTATGATCAGCACAGTTGGAATCAGGCTTACCGCAAGCTAGTTTTACTACAACGCAACGAACGACAATTGACGACGGAAAGCGAAGAGCTAAAGCAGCACATAGCTAGACAAGCAGAAAAACCAGAAATGGGGCTGACACCACCCGATCCAGCTCAAGTCATTTTCCTACCAGAGCCAAAGAGTTCTAATATCACGGTTCCTCCTACTAAGCCGCCTAGCCGACCGCAACAGCCGATCTTAACTCCACTAGGATACTAATCCTTTGGAAGTAGGGACAAAGATGGGATTTGTATTATGAGGTAAAAAGTTTGGAAGTAGGGACAAAGATGGGATTTGTATTATGAGGTAAAAAGTGTAGTGACTCGCTTAGCAACACAACGCGCTCGCCATCGTCCTCAATCAAGGAAGAAGCAACCAGCAAACAATAAGATTAGAGGCTCAAAGCTACCCAGATTCCGGCTGCTGCTTGTTTGGTGTGTATTACTTGCTGGGATATTGGGACTTATCTGGAACTTGTACCAGTTGCAAATCCGACAGGGACCTATGCTACTGGAGAAAGCTCGACAGCAACAGATGGTCTATCTACGACCATTTATTCCCCGCCGTCCCATAATAGATCGTGCAGGAAGTGTGTTAGCCCTCGACCAGCCCGTATATACGCTGTATGCTCATCCAAAGCTATTTAAAGAGTCCAAAGAAACCATGGCTGAGCGATTGGCAGCAATTCTCAATCGCTCGTCCGCTGAACTACTCAAGCAGTTCAGAGCCCGTGACAGCGGTATTAAGGTAGCTTTAGCCCTGCCAGAAGAGATTGCTGAGCAAATCTCAAATCTCCATGCTAACGGTCTAGAGTTAATTCAACACTATTCTCGTCTCTACCCACAGCAGAGCCTAGCTGCCGATGTAGTGGGATATGTCGATGTGAACCGTCGCGGTCAAGCTGGCATAGAGTACAGTCAGGAGAAGCTACTAGAACGTCCTGAGCAGACAATAAAGCTAAGTAAAACAGGAATCGGAGCCTTGATGCCTGACCATGCTCCACCAGGATTCTTGCAAAGCGATGGCTTGCAGTTGCAATTGACCCTAGACAGTGGTCTACAGCGAATAGCTCAATCCAGCCTCGATCAACAGCTCCAAAAGTTCGGTGCTAAGCGCGGCAGTGTGGTGGTGATGGATGTGCGAGATGGTTCCATCTTAACTATGGTTTCCGAGCCTTCCTACGATCCTAATGAGTATTATAAGTCCGACCTAAAATTATTCCAAAACTGGGCACTGTCCGAACTTTATGAACCGGGCTCAACCTTCAAGCCATTAAATGTGGCAATTGCCCTAGAAGCTGGGGTTATCAAACCTAATAGCCAGTTCGAAGACTCTGGTCAGATTAAAGTGGGGGGATGGACAATCAGAAATGCTGAAGGGGAACATCACGGCCTCTTAGACATATCTCAGATTTTGCAGTACTCTAGCAACGTTGGCATGGTTCAAGTCATGCAAAAAATGCAGCCAGCAGATTACTATAACTGGCTGAAGCGGTTAGGCTTGGGACAATCTGTTGCTACAGACTTGCCTTTTGTAGCGAAAAGTCACTTACCGGATCGCAAGCAATTCATTACTTACCCTATTCAACCAGCAACTGCCGCCTTCGGTCAGGGAATTTCCCTCACGCCCCTTCAGTTGGTGCAGTTGCATGGTGCTTTAGCAAATGGCGGGAAGATAATGATGCCTCATATTGTTCGTGGATTGGTTGATAGCAAAGGGAATTTAGCTTGGCAACCCTCACTTCCAGCAGCACAACAAGTTTTTTCTTTGAAGACAACGCAAACTGTAGTGGAGATGATGGAGAAAGTCGTTGAAGTAGGAACGGGTACACCAGCGCAGATTCCTGGCTATCGCATTGCTGGTAAAACTGGCACAGCCCAAGAAGCAAATTCTCATGGCGGCGGCTACAGCAGCGCGCAAATCGTCAGCTTTATCGGCATTATCCCTGTAGAATCTCCCCGCTATGTCGTTTTAGCAGTGGTAGACGAGCCTATAGGCAACGTCTTTGGTGCTACTGTAGCAGCACCAATTGTCAAATCAGTGATGGAAGCACTGGTGACAGTGGAGGGAATCCCGCCAAGTCAGCCAGTGGCAGAATCGACTCCTAAACCGACTCCCTAATCTGGCTCTGCTGCACTTGCTCCCATAACTGAGCAGCGCTTAGGGCGGGGGCAAGGCATGAGAGACCTTGGCAAACTAATCCCACAGCTTTTTCTGGTAAATCGTCGGCTAGAGCTAGGACGGAGGTAGGTAAATATTGGGAGATGAGAGAGTTCAGTAATTCAGCCTGACTACGAATTAAGGTACAGTGGCGATACCAATCTAAAGCTGTAAACAGGCTCGGGCAAGCTTGAGGAGCTTTGTGCATAATACTGCTAAAAGCTTGGAGAGATTGTTCAGCTTGGTCGAGATAGCGGAGATCTTCTGTAAGTAGGGCTAGGCGAACGAGGTTGGAAATAGCGACACCATTAGCTGCTGGTGTGGCATTGTCGGCATAGCTCCGCTCCCGCAGAATCAGCTCCTGACTGACATCACTAGCTGTGTTGAAGTATCCTCCTAGTTCCACGCTCCAGAGGAATTCATCAAACTCTGCTTGGATGGCGATCGCTTTCATGTGCCAATGACTTTGATTAGGATCGCAAGCATATAGATCCAACAGGGCTTTGATGAAAAGGGCATAGTCTTCGGACTGCGCTATTACAGATGTTGTAGATGCATAATTGAGTCGGTGGAAACGATTATCCACCCACTGATTGTCTAAAATAAAGTTCGCAGCGCGAGCTGCCTGAGATAAATACTCTGGTTTTCTGAACACTGCATAAGCCCTTGCCAGCCCTGAAATCATTAAGCTATTCCAGGCGACAATCATCTTCGTGTCTGTAACTGGAGGAATTCGACCTGGCCAATGGCGAGTTTTTGCCTCGTGGTTATTATGGGCAGGAGGGAAGGTTGTCGAAGCATCTGCTTCTCCATAACGGACAGCAAATAGCTTCTTGAGTATTGCTTCTACCTGTTCGCTCAGCTGTCCGCCAGAAGAGCGCTGTAGCACGTTACGTCCCTCAAAATTGCCTTTGGGCGTAACGGTGAAGTGAGCTTGTAGCTCTGTCAACTCAGACTGAGTCAAACTTAGTTGCAGTTCGCTGTAGCTCCAAACGTAAAACGCTCCTTCCTCTGGCTCTACCTCAGTTGAGTGGGTGAAGCTATCAGCATCCTGAGCTGCAAAGAAGTAACCTGCGGACGCAGTCATCTCGCGCCTCAGCCATTGAACAGTTAGAGCGATCGCTCGCTCAAATGCTGGTTCCTGAACCCCTACACTCCAAAGATTTGCCAGATACTCCAGAATCTGACCGTTGTCATAGAGCATCTTTTCAAAGTGAGGAACAGTCCAGTTAGGATCAACAGTATAACGGTGAAAGCCACCGCCTACATGATCGTAGATTCCGCCTAATGCTAAATCTAAGCCTCGTTGAGTACATACCTGTTGGGGATCGTACCTGGAGGCAAAATTAAATCTTGTCCCTCGCAGTGCCAGTTCTGCGTAGGGGATCATGGGGAAGCGGGTGCCGTAATCACTAACTGTCAGTACTCCAGTGTTATCTTCCCAGCCTCGCTGCAATAGCTCGACGTCCAGTACCTGAGTTGCTGGTAGTATAGTAGTCTGCTGTAAGGAGTCGAGAATTACGGCTTTGCGCGCTTGCAAATCCTGTTTTTCAGTATCGTAGTAGCGGCGGAGCGCTTGTAGAACCTGCAAGAATCCAGGGCGCCCATAGCGCGGTTCTTGGGGAAAGTAGGTACCGCCATAGAATGGCACTAAATCTTCAGGGGAGAGAAAGACATTGAGTGGCCAACCTCCTTGCCCACTAATCATCTGTAGAGCCTGCATATAAATGCTATCAATGTCAGGTCGTTCCTCCCGATCTACCTTAATAGGCAGAAAGTTAGCATTCATGTAGGCAGCGATTGTCGGGTCGGAAAAGGCTTCACCTTCCATAACGGTACACCAGTGACAACTGGAGTAGCCAATCGAGAGAAAAATGGGCTTGTCCGTCTCCCTCGCTGTAGAGAGGGCAGCATCACACCAGGGCCACCAATCGATCGGATTCTCGGCGTGTTTGCGGAGATAGAGGCTTTGGGATTGGGCAAGACGATTAGTCATTACTAAACTAAAGTGCAAGAGTTGCCATCTTTGCCCAGTCTAGCGCCACCGATGCTGTACTAAACTTGCTATCGGGGCGGAGATTCGATGTAAAGTTAGGGTGAAATGGCGCTCACTGGCAGAAAGTGAATTCATTCCTACAGCGACTTTCAGTATGAATGTGAGGATAACCGCTTGAAGTATTTTCTCACGCATAGTTCACGCACCTCTCCACCTTAAGGTACTGCCGCTACAGTGCTACTCTGTGATAGCATCGCCGCAAATGGCTCCAATACATTAATTGAACCAACAGAGTCGAGTTTAGTTCCAAGAGAGGGGACAGAATAATAGCTGGCACAGAAGAGGCAGGGGGGAGAAAATCGATAAAATCAAATAAGAAAGTACTTGAATAGGCAGGCTGAATGATTCCTATCGTTATTGAACAATCTGGTCGAGGCGAACGTGCCTTTGATATCTACTCCAGACTCTTGCGCGAACGCATTGTTTTTTTAGGACAACAGATTGATTCCAACTTAGCCAACCTGATTGTGGCTCAGCTGCTATTCCTAGATGCTGAAGACTCAGAAAAAGATATCTACCTCTACATCAATTCTCCTGGTGGCTCTGTCACAGCTGGCATGGGGATCTTCGATACGATGAAACATATCCGCCCAGATGTCTGTACTATTTGTACAGGACTAGCAGCAAGTATGGGCGCTTTCCTTCTCAGTGCTGGTACTAAGGGTAAGCGAATGAGTCTGCCTCATTCGCGGATCATGATCCATCAGCCATTGGGGGGTGCTCAGGGACAGGCAGCAGATATTGAGATTCAGGCTAAGGAAATTCTCTATCACAAGGCGCGACTCAATGAGTTCTTGGCAGAACATACGGGTCAACCTCTAGAGCGGATTGCCCAGGATACGGAGCGAGACTTCTTCATGTCACCGGAGGAAGCTAAAAACTATGGTCTAGTCGATCAAGTGATTGACCGTCATGCTGCTGGCAGTCGTCCCGCGATGGCTGTCAGATAGAACTTTAGCTGAGCAGCTCTCTAGGAGTAGGCTGGGATTTCAGATAATTGAGAAATTCTAGTAATTCTTCCTGTGTCAGTAGTTTGCGTGCTCGCTTGCCATAGGTTTGAATCAAGTAGTCTCGTCCGGCTGCAGGGCTCCACCTAAGCCGAGCAAGTTCGATATCAGTTTGAGCGATCGCATCAGACAAATCCTCTGGTTCAGGCACTACCCGCTCCAGTTCTAGTATGTCGTCTTGACGATTAGGGCGACGCCGACCTAACTGTGTCACATTGTCAAGAGGAAGAGGTAGCTCCTCAAAACTGCTGTCTAGAGTTGGTGTATTCCTTAAGTCTTCACTAAAAGTGTCTGAGTCTTGAGCTGAGGGAGTAGCAGTCAGAGGTAAGCGTTCAGTGTTCAAGCTAACAGAGTTAGTAGAATCCGGAGGTGATGCTTCTGAAGGCATTTGTGACATGACTGATGGATAGATCGAGTCGCTCAAGCCAGTTATTGAGACCAAAGAAGGATTTTGATGCTTATGCACTAATCCTCCTATGGGCAGAGGCTCAGTCATCCCCGAGGTTGTCAGCTCGTTCACAGTTGATTGCAGCGGAAAGGACTCTGGCTGCGTCGCTAAAGTGAGAGGCTCAATTCCCAGAACCATCAGCGCCCGACTTCTTGCCCGATCTTCCGCCAGCTCTATAGTTTCGGCTGCTGCCATACCTGTGGACCGAGTTATACCCTCTACCTGAACTGAAACTCGAACCACGAATTTTCCTTGATGGATTTGCAGCAGCTCGGAAATGAGATTACCTGTAGGATAGCGAGCTTGGAATTGGTCTAACATAAGTACCCCAATACTCCAATGCGCTCTTATGTGCTGTCGCCTGACTCTATCTTACAAAGAATCGCCAGACAAGAGCTGGTTTTGTAGTTGCTTAATCCATTCATCATGAATTGCTATCTAAAAAATGCCAAATTTTATTGCAGGAGCTGTTTTCAAAAAAGGTAGCTTCTTCCCTAGAATAGTAAGAGGACGGTTCACCCTCAAGGACTTTCCTCACTGCCGATTTAACTGATTCCATAGGTGGGACAACTAGATTTGGCAGCAGTGTCTCAGGTCAAAAATCAGAGTCTAAGGGCGTAACGGTCGCTTCAGTCTAGACAATCAAACACCTACAATTTTGTTTGCTCTTTGCTGTTCGTTAATAGGTCTTGTGGCATCTCTGTTGGCGAATTTAAGATTCTTGGCGAACAGTACAGGAGTCACCAATTGTAGATGTGACAAGCGAAGTGAGAAGGCGATACAGCTTTTTGCCTACACTGCTTGCCTTGCTGGTTGATGATGTACTGAACGCAGCTTGGTATCAAGATCGTTTTAGGGATTGGAGTGAGGAAGTACGGCTTGCTTACTCTCTTTGCAGGAGCAAAAAAACATACAAGTATTCCTCAAAGAGAGTGAGGGTAGAGGGCAAAGAACCGCGTGTAGGGGGAGTTAAAGGGATAAAATTTTTAACTGGAGGCCGGTTCGCTACATGGAATTTTCAATCGCTACATTGCTTTCCAATTTCACCGACGACAAATTAGTGGCGGTCAAGGTTCTAGAAAAGAAACTTGGATGCCAGGACGAGAACAGTCTCAGAAAACTACAGATTGTGCTAGATGTTTTGCAAAAGATTGGTCTGTTGGTCAAAGATCGCGGTAAGTATCGCCGAGTCACAGAAGAAGGCGTGATCGAAGCTAAACTCCGCTGCTCCAGTAAAGGATTTTGCTTTGCGATTCAGGATATGGAGGGTTCGGAAGATATTTATATCCGCGAGAGCCATCTCAGTACAGCTTGGAATGGCGATCGCGTGCTAGTCAAACTAACTAAAGAAGGCAGCCGTCGTCGCAGTCCAGAAGGAGAAGTGCGGCTGGTTTTAGAACGCTCAAATCAGAGCTTGTTGGCACGAGTGAAACACCTTAATACAGGCTTTAGAGCTGTTCCATTGGACGATCGACTGCTATTTGAACTTGAACTTGAACCAGATGAGACTGATTTAATGCAAGCCATCGACCACCTAGTGCATGTGGAGGTTCAGCGCTATCCTCTAGGACAACATCCTCCCATAGGTCGGGTGGTGCAGATCTTAGGTAGCGATGCTGAAGCTGCCGCTGACATTGACTTGGTTTGCTGCAAGCACGATCTCCCCCGTACCTTCAGTCCTAACGTACTCGCGGCCACAGCGGGTCTACCCACTCCACTCAAGGAAACCGTAATCAAACAACGGCTCGATCTGCGTCAACTGCTTACAGTTGCTGTCACAAGTGAAGGTTCTATCTCCGCACGCCTTAATAAAAACAATAATAGTGAGAACGGCAATAAAGAGGCCGCTCTAGAGAGATTGTCTGTGAGCGAAAATGCTTTCACCCTAGAAAAGACTGATCCCGGACATTGGAGATTAGGTATTCACACAACCGATGTTGCCCACTACGTTCTGCCCGAATCACCACTCGACCGGGAAAGTCAAAAGCGTGGGAGCTGCGTATATTTAGGAGAAACAGTACTACCGATGCTGCCACAGGCGCTGGAAGAGAGCTGCTCTCTAGTGCCTGGAAGCGAACGGTTAGCTCTCTCTGTACTGATCACACTGAATACGGTTGGACAGATCGTGGAGTTTGAAATTCAATCCAGCGTCATTAAAGTTGACTATCTTCTCAACTCACAAGCGTTGTCTGTGACCCCTAAAACTGAGTCAGAAGATGGGGCGAGTTACGCAGCCTCACCAGTTGGAACAATTGATACTTCAACAAACCTTAACCATTCCGCACCTAACCTCATATCAGCCCTACAGGACTTAAACCCGGAGACAGCGGAACTGCTAAATCAATTGGCAGTTTTGGGTCAGGTTGTCAGAGAACAGCGACGGCAACGGGGTGGATTTGAACTTCAACTTCCATCATCCTATTCTCCCTATAACGACGAAGGTGAGTTAGGAGCTATGGTGGGAGCCTCAGCATCGTTACCATCGTTGCTGACGGAGTTAGTCATTCTGGCAAATCATGTAGTAGCGGCACACCTGCAAGCACTAGAGATTCCTGTCATCTATCGGGTGCAGCCAGCACCTGATCCAGAGGAGGTCCAGGAAGTCATTAAATTAGCCTCCAACCTGGGGATCGAGCTAACCCTAGAGCAAGAAGCAGTTGTTCAGCCCTCCGACTTCAAACGCTTTACGCAGCAGTTTGCCCAATCACCTGAATCTGAGCAAGTCTTGACCTATTTGTTGCGAGATACGCTCAAGCCAGCATCGTATAGCACTATCCCGGCAGCTCACTTTGGTCTAGCTATAGAACAGGGTTATACTCGCTGTAACTCACCCCTGCAACGTTATCCAGATCTACTGGTTCAGCGGGCTTTACAAACTCTATTTGAACAGGGGCGGGATCGCCGGACGACTCGTGCTAAAGAGCGCGTCAACCTCCACCACAGTTCTAGCCACGGTCAAGTCACCTGGAATGTCCTGCCTCCGGAACTTCAGCAGGAGCTAGAAACTGATATGAGCGCCACAATTGTTCATCTCAATGAACGAGAAAAGGAAGTGCAAGATGCCCAAGCCGATTTAGCCGGGCTGCAAAAAGCCCAGTTGATGAAAGAGCGAATCGGTGAGGTTTTTTCGGGACTTATTACTGGTGTCCAATCTTACGGCTTCTTTGTGGAAATTGAAGTTGTTTCTCCCAACGGCAGATTGCTACGAGTGGAAGGATTGGTTCATGTTAGCTCCCTTAAAGACGACTGGTATGAGTACCGTAATCGGCAACAAGCACTGTTTGGTCGTAAAAACCGTGCTTCCTATCGCTTAGGCGATCGCGTTCCTGTACAAGTTAAGAGTGTGGATTACTACCGTCAACAAATAGATCTAGTGACAGTTAACGGTAATCGGCAACCGAATAATGAAGAGCTATTTGACCAAGAAAATGGCGATGAGTTAATCCCTGACTCAGAATTTTATCCCGATGAGGAATAATTTTCCCGTACAAAGCGACCTGAATACCAATACCTATTTACCGCTTATCCTTGGTGTTTCTGGGGCATCTGGTCTAATCTATGCAGTCAGAGCCTTAAAATTTCTGCTGGATGCTGACTTTGCCATCGAGCTAGTTGCCTCTAAATCTACCTACATGGTGTGGCAGTCTGAGCAAAACATCCGGATGCCAATAGAGCCAGCTTTACAGGAACAATTTTGGCGGCAGCAAGCAGGGATCGAACACAACGGTAAACTCCGCTGTCATTCCTGGAGCGACATCGGAGCCAATATCGCTAGTGGTTCCTTCCGGACTCTAGGCATGGTCGTGATGCCGTGCAGCATGAGTACCGTGGCGAAACTAGCGTCTGGGCTCTCGTCAGACTTACTAGAGCGTGCGGCCGATGTTCAGCTCAAGGAGGGTCGTCAACTCATCATCGTCCCTCGTGAAACACCTTTTAGCCTGATTCACTTGCGTAACCTAACTGCTTTAGCAGAAGCCGGAGCCAGAATTGTCCCCGCCATTCCAGCTTGGTATCACAATCCCCAAACAATCGAAGACTTAGTAGACTTTGTCGTTGCTCGGGCCTTAGACCAGCTAGGCATTGATTGTGTGCCACTTCCACGATGGCAGGGGGGAGAAGAGGGCAGGGGAGGCAGGGGGAGCAGGGGAGGCAGGGGGAGAGAAGAGGGCAGGGATAGTGAAGGAGCAATAGACTAGGAGTAAGGGAATTGTGTATCAGGCTGATCAGAATTTGAGTTAATTAGCTAGTCAGTCTGCCTCCCAACTCACCCCTTTGTTATACATAGCAGTGAAAATGAGGTTGTGGATAGAAAAAATCTCTAGACCTAATTAATTAATCATCCCTTTCTTCTCCCCCCCTGCCTCCCCTGCTCCCCCTGCCTCCCCTGCTCTCCTACACTATGCCCATAATTCGCCTTCTAATACTGCTTCTAATACTGGCTGGTCTGTCCCTGTTGTTAGTGCAGAACTGGTCGCCAGTTTTGCCGTTGGTGTTTTTAGGCATGAGGACTCAGCCGTTGCCGTTAGCATTGTGGATTTTAATTTGCTTTGCTGCTGGTGCCCTTACCTCTTTGGTAATTGTCAACTTACTTAGACTGTCACACTACTTTGCAGCAACAAGATCCTCGAAACGCCAGCGCCGTGCTAAAGCAACACAGGCTACCAGCAACACTCAACGCAGCGAATCTTCTGCCTCAGCCGATCGTCCGCCAACGAACAATGCTGAATCAAACCAGAGTAGTGCTTCTGATTGGGATAGTGAGACGACAGATGATGATTGGAATGTTGATGCCACCAACGAGAAGCAGGACTTTTATCGAGACGAGGTTAAATCCACGACTTACGAGCGTCAGCAACAACCTAAGAGCAGCTCTCAAGCTGGCTCAGTCTACTCATATAGCTATCGAGAGCCCAAAAACTCCAGCGTGGGTCGAACTGAGTCAGTTTACGATGCTGAATATCGGGTCATTACACCACCTTATCAGCCAACAAACTCACCTAAACCAAAGGAGGAAGAGGATTGGGGATTCGATGATGATGACGAAGAATGAAGCAGATCTAGTTAGAGGCAACAGCGAGCTCGTTGGCTTTCAGCCGCTCACGGGACTCTTGCTTCACCTGACCCGTCATTGCAGCCTCTTGTAAAATCATAAAGGCAAGAAAATCTTCCTGCTCATACTTGCTAGCCAATAGTTGTCGCAATTGGTTTTCTGCTTCAATTGTCAGAAATCCAGTTGTTAAAGCAGTTTGGACAACATCTCGAATCAAAGCCATGCCTGAAACCTC